>NZ_JBVJMD010000011.1:0-200360 GCF_055584385.1 Streptomyces sp. NPDC104096 | reverse complement strand
TGGCGGTGCCGCGGGCGGGCCGCGCGGCCCCCGGGCCCCCCCCCCCCCCCCCCCCCCGGGGGGGGCGGGCCCCCCCCCCCCCCCCCCCCCCCCCCCCCCCGGCCGCTCCTCCGCAACCCCCGTATGCGGTGGCCGCTCCCGGATCAGTCCGTGGCGATCGCGTTCAGGACGTTCATCCGGCCCGCCCGGAACGCCGGGACGAGGGCGGCGAACAGGCCCACGAAGGCCGAGCCGATGAACACGCCGATGATCGTCGGCCAGGGGATGTCGAGGACCTTCAGGCCCTCCAGGGCGAGCAGCTGCTGGGCGGTGGCGCCCCAGCCCATGCCCAGGCCGAGACCGAGCAGCGCGCCGAAGAGGGCGATGACCACCGACTCCATCCGGATCATGCGGCGCAGCTGGCGGCGGGAGAGGCCGATGGCCCGCATCAGGCCGATCTCCCGGGTGCGCTCGACCACGGACAGGGCGAGCGTGTTCACCACACCGAGGATCGCGACGATGATCGCCAGCGCCAGCAGGCCGTAGATCAGGTTCAGCATCTGCCCGATCTGGTCCTTCAGCGCCTTCTTGTAGTCGGTCTGGTCGCGGACGGTGTACTGCGGGTATTCGTGCAGCGCGGCCTTCAGCGACTTGTACGCGGCCGCCTGCTGTCCGTCCTTCGCCGAGGCGAAGACCATCTGGTCGAGCGGCATCTTCGCGGCGGGCACGTACTTGGCGAGCGTGGCGGTGGAGATGTACTTCGCGCCGGAGTCGATGACGACGTCGCTGCTGGTGATGGCGCGGACCGTCAGTTCGGCGGTGGCGCCGTCCTTGAAGGCGACCCTGATCTTCGAGCCGAGGTGGATGCCGTGCGCCTCGGCGAACTTCTCGTGCACGGACATCGAGTCGGGCAGGTAGGCGTCCTTCAGGTCGCCGGCGACCGTCTTGGTGCGCAGGTCGGTGGCGTACGTCGGGTCGGCGGCGGTGATGTCCGTGTCCTTGAGCGTCTTGCCGTCGGGAGTGGTGTAGTCGGCCGACGTGACCTTGTACTCGGTGACCCGGGCCAGTCCCGGCGTCGACTTCACGGCCTGGACCGCCTGGGCGACGACGGGCTGCCCGCGGTCGCTCTGGATGATGAAGTCCGTGCCGACGGTCTTGTCGAGCTGGTCGGTGGCGGAGGCGACCATGGAGGAGCCGACCACCGACAGGCAGGCGACCAGCGCGAGGCCGATCATCAGGGCGGCGCCGGTGGCGCCGGTGCGGCGCGGGTTGCGCAGGGCGTTGCGTTCGGCCATGCGCCCCACCGGGCCGAAGGCCCGCAGCAGGACCGCGCCGAGGACGCGCACCACGCCGCCGGCAAGCAGCGGGCCGATCACCACGAAACCGAGCAGGCTCAGCACCACGCCGAGACCGAGCCACATCGAGCCCTCGGTCGCCTTGGCGGCGTTGGAGGCGAGGTAGAGGCCGGTGCCGCCGGCGCCGGTGAGGACCAGGCCGAGCACGGCCCGTACGACGCCGGCCCTGGCGTCGGCGGGGGCGCCGGCGTCGCGCAGGGCGGCCATCGGGGAGACCTTGCCGGCCCGGCGGGCGGGCAGGTAGGCGGCCAGGACCGTGACGACGATGCCCAGGACCATGCCGATCACCGGGGTGGTCCAGGCCACCGTCAGGTCGTCGGTGGAGAGGTTCATGCCGGTCATGCCCATGAGCTTCATCAGGCCGACGGCGATGCCGACGCCCGCGCCGACGCCCAGGACCGAGCCGGTCACGCCGAGCAGCAGCGCCTCGGCCAGGACCGAGCGGTTGACCTGCTTGCGGCTGGAGCCGATGGCCCGCATCAGACCGATCTCGCGGGTGCGCTGGGCGACCAGCATCGAGAAGGTGTTGATGATCAGGAAGATGCCGACCAGGAAGGCGATCCCGGCGAAGCCGAGCATCGCGTACTTCATGACGTCCAGGAAGCTGCCCACGTCCTTGCGGTTGGCGTCGGCGGTCTCCTTGGCGGTCTGCACCTTGTAGGCGGCGCCGATGCCGGCCGTGACGTTCTTCTTCAGCCGGTCGTCGCTGGTCCCCGCGGCCGCGGTGACGTTGACGTTCGTGTAGACGCCTGCCTGTCCGACGAGCGCCTGCTGGGCGGTCGCGGTGTCCAGGTAGAAGATCGCCGCGCCGGGGTTGGTGACGGTGAAGGTGGCGATGCCGGAGATCTTCGCGGTGTGCGTGCCGACCGCGCTGATCACGCCGATCTCGTCACCGAGCTTCAGGTCGTGCTTGTCGGCGGTGTCCTCGTCGACCATCACCTGGTCGGAGCCCTTGGGCGCCGCACCGGAGGTGATCTTCATGGTGCGGGCCTCGTTGGCGTTCCAGCTGCCGACGATGGTGGGCGCTCCGCTGGACGGCGACAGGTTGTCCTTGTCGGCGTCGACGACGGTCACGGCGCTGGAGAAGACGGACCCCTCCGCCGACTTCACGCCGGGCAGCCCGCGGACCTCGTCCAGCACGGAGGCCGGCATGACCGGCGGCTTGCCGTTGTCGGACGTCGTCTCACCGGTGTCGGAGGCGCTGCGGGCGCTCACCGTCACATCGGAGGAGGTGGCCGCGAACAGCTTGTCGAACGTCGTGTTCATCGTGTCGGTGAACACCAGCGTGCCGCACACGAACGCCACCGACAGCAGGACGGCGACGGCCGACAGGGCCATGCGCCCCTTGTGCGCGAAGAAGTTGCGCATCGAGGTCTTCAGGACGGTCATGACGTACGCCCCCGGGCGTCGAAGTCCTTCATGCGGTCGAGGACGGAGTCGGCGGTCGGCTTGAGCATCTCGTCGACGATCCGGCCGTCGGCGAGGTAGAGCACCCGGTCCGCGTAGGAGGCGGCCACCGGGTCGTGCGTGACCATCACGATCGTCTGGCCGAGCTCGTCCACGGAGCGGCGCAGGAAGCCCAGGACCTCCGCGCCCGCGCGGGAGTCGAGGTTTCCGGTCGGCTCGTCACCGAAGATGATCTCGGGGCGGGCGGCGAGCGCCCGGGCCACGGCGACGCGCTGCTGCTGGCCGCCGGAGAGCTGGCTGGGCCGGTGCTTGAGCCGCTCGGCGAGGCCGACGGTCTCCACGACCTGGTCCAGCCACCCCTTGTCGGGCTTGCGTCCGGCGATGTCCATGGGGAGCGTGATGTTCTCCAGGGCGTTGAGCGTCGGCAGCAGGTTGAACGCCTGGAAGATGAACCCGATCCGGTCCCGGCGCAACTGGGTGAGCTTCTTGTCCTTCAGACCGGTGATCTCGGTCTCGTCCAGGTAGATCTGACCGCTCGTCACGGTGTCCAGCCCGGCGAGACAGTGCATCAGGGTGGACTTGCCGGACCCCGAGGGGCCCATGATCGCGGTGAACTGGCCGCGGGCGATGTCCACGTCGACGTGGTCGAGCGCGACGACACGGGTCTCGCCGGCCCCGTAGGCCTTGACGACCTGCCGCGCTCGCGCGGCAACGGCCGTACGCCCTCCAGTGCCCCCGTGCCTGGTGATGGTCACAGCCGATGTCACGGTTTGTCTCCTATATCGGTCAGCAAGTAGGACGCGCCGATCCCGGGCGGGGTCGGTGCGCGTGCGCGGTGCGTCGGTACGCCGGTGCGGGTGTGGCGGAACTTCGCCGGCCCGTCCGTACGCCGCCCAGTCTGTCGGCGGGAGAGGGTGCGGCGCGCTGGTGCTCGGCACCCTCTTTCCCGGGGGTTAACCCCACCCTCCGACGGTGGCGGTGGGGCGCCCCGACGACGTAGGACCAATGTAAGGACGGCACCGGGTCCGTCTCCTCCTCCGCCGGTACGAACCCTCCCCGACCCCTTGTGCGGAGATACCCCTAGGGGTCCTCAGCCCCGGGGTGGAGCCCCTCTCGGGGTCGCCTCCACCCGGTGGCGGGATCACCCTCCACCCTGCCGTCGCGTCAGGGGCAAGTGGGAAGCTGTCGTACGAGACAGGTGCAGGGGGCACGGGGAGGGGATCCGGTGAGCGGTACGACACCTGCGACACGCGACGCCGTACAGCACACCGGCACCCGGCACCGGGGCGCGGTGGTCGCCGCGCTGATGCTGGCCATGGCGCTGCCGGCCCTGGACTCCACGGTGGTCTCCACCGCCGTCCCGCAGATCGTCGGCGACCTCGGCGGCTTCTCCGTCTTCTCCTGGCTGTTCTCCGGCTATCTCCTCGCGGTGACGGTCAGCCTCCCGGTCTACGGCAAGCTCTCCGACACCTTCGGCCGCAAACCCGTGCTGGTGGCCGGCGCGGCCGTCTTCCTGCTGGGCTCCCTGCTGTGCGCGCTCGCCTGGAACATGGGCGCGCTGATCGCGTTCCGCATCGTGCAGGGACTCGGCGGCGGGGCGCTCCAGGGCACGGTCCAGACCCTCGCGGCCGACCTCTACCCGCTGGCCGAGCGCCCGAGGATCCAGTCGAGGCTGTCCACCGTGTGGGCGGTGTCGGCGGTCGCCGGTCCGGGCCTGGGCGGCGTGCTGGCGGCCTACGCCGACTGGCGCTGGATCTTCCTGGTCAACCTGCCGATCGGCGCGGTCGCGCTGTGGCTGATCGTCCGTCATCTGCACGAGCCGCGACGACCCGCACGCGCCCGTGTGCGGGTCGACTGGGCGGGCGCGCTGACGGTGTTCGCCTGCGGCGGCGTCCTGCTGACGGCACTGGTGCAGGGCGGGGTGGCCTGGCCGTGGCTGTCGGCGCCGTCGATCGCCCTGTTCGCCGCGGGACTCGCGCTGGCCGCGCTGGTCGTGGTGGTCGAGCGCCGGGCCGCCGACCCCATCATCCCGGGCTGGGTCTGGCGCCGCCGCACGATCGCCGCGGTGAACCTCGCGCTGGGCGCGCTGGGCCTGCTGATGGTGGCGCCGAGCGTGTTCCTGCCCACGTACGCGCAGTCGGTGCTGGGCCTGGCCCCGGTCGCCGCCGGATTCGTGCTGTCCGTATGGACGTTGAGCTGGCCGGTGTCGGCCGCGCTCAGCCAGCACGTCTACCGGCGGATCGGCTTCCGCGACACCGCGCTGCTGGGGATCGGCGCGGCCGCCGTGATCCTGCTCGCGTTCCCGTTCCTGCCCTACCCCGGCGCGGCCTGGCAGCCGACCCTGCTGATGCTGCTGCTCGGCGCCGCCCTGGGCCTGTTCCAACTGCCCCTCATCGTCGGCGTGCAGTCGACGGTCGGCTGGGCGGAACGCGGCACGACCACCGCCTCCGTCCTGTTCTGCCGCCAGACCGGGCAGACGATCGGCGCCTCGGTGTTCGGCGCGGTCGCCAACGGGGTGCTCGCGGCCCGCCTGGGCGGCACGGGCGACCTGGACTCCGTCACCCGCGGCCTGGACGGGGGCACCGCGCCGGAGGCCACCCGACGGGCCGTCGCGGACGCGGTGCACGCGGTGTACCTCGGCGCGTCCTGCGCCGCCGCGCTCGCCTTCCTGGTGCTGCTGTTCGTCGCGCCGCGCCGCTTCCCGGTCCTGCGCGAGCCCGCCGACTGACACCACCGCACCGACACCACCGCGCCGGCAGCACCACCGCCACCGCCGCTGTCACCACCACCGCCACCGCCGCTGTCACCGCCGGTAACACCGCGTACGACACCGCAGGTCGGTCAGGCAAGCGCGTACCTACCGCCCAGTTCGGCGAAAAGCCCGCACACCGGTCAACGGCCCGAGTAGCGTGCGTGAACCGCACCCCCACCTCCCTGCGGTCCGCCGCCACGGACCCGAGCCGCGCAAGGAGCCCGGGATGAGCCACGACCCGTTCCCGCCGCACCCGCACGCCCATCCCCACGCCCGGCCGCGTCCGGCACAGCCGCCGTCCCCCACCTACCCCTGGCAGCCGAAACCGCCACCGGAGCCCGCACCCCGCCGCCGCCCGCACCGAGAGGCCCTCGGACGCCACAGCGACCTGCGGATCCTGCGCGGCGCCTACCGCCGCCAGCGCCGCGTGGCCACCCTCACCGCGCTCGGCTACTTCACCCTCTTCCTGCTGCTGTCCGCCCTGGCGCCGTCCTTCATGACCCGCATGCCGGCCGAGGGGCTGCCCACCGGCCTGCTGCTTGCCCTGCTCCAACTCCCCGTCACCTGGCTGGCGGTCGCGCTCTACGAACACACCGCCCGCCGCCGCGTCGACCCCCTCGCCGACCGCATCCGCACCCTGGCCGAACTGGACGCCAGGCGGGGAGCCGGCCGATGACCGGGTTCAGCGACAGCGCACAGACCATGTCCCTGATCGCCTTCACCACCGTGGCCACCCTCACCCTGCTGCTGTGCGTGATCACCGGCCCCGACCGCGACGACCTCGACGCGTTCTACACCGGCGGCTCCCTCTCCCCGCTGCGCAACGGCCTCGCGATCGCCGGTGACTACATCTCCGCCGCGACCGTCCTGGGCACCGGCGGCGTGATCGCCCTGTGCGGCTACGACGGGATCGTCCTCGCCCTCAGCACCGCACTGTCGCTGATGCTGCTGATGTTCCTGCTGGCCGAACCCCTGCGCAACGCGGGCCGGTTCACCATGGGCGACGCCCTCGCCCGCCGGATGCCGGGACGTGCCGTACGGATCGCCGCCTGCGCGGTCACCCTCGCCGCGCTGCTGCCGCTGATGCTGGTGCAGCTCGCGGGCACCGGCCAGCTCCTCGCCTTCATCCTCGGCTTCTCCGGCGACTCGCTGAAGACGGCCTGCGTCCTGGGCATGGGCGCACTGATGATCAGCTACGCGGCCATCGGCGGCATGAAGGGCACCGCCCTGATCCAGATGCTGAAGATCGTGATGCTGCTCGGTTCGGGCGCCGTGGTCGCCGTACTGATCCTGCGCCGCTTCGACTGGAACCCCGGCAGCCTCTTCGCCACGGCCGCGCAGCAGAGCGGGGTCGGCGCCGCCTTCCTGCGCTCCGGGCTCGAGTTCGCGGACAGCCCCTACCCGCGCCTCGACATGATCACGTCCCAGTTGTCGGTGGTGCTCGGCGGCGCCTGCCTGCCGCACATCACCATGCGCATGTACACCGCCGCCGGCGCCCGGCAGGTGCGCCGCTCGCTGTCCTGGGCGGTGTCCGCGGTGGGCCTGTTCGTCCTCGTCATCACGGTCGTCGGCGTCGGCGCCACCGCGCTGATCGGCCGGGAGGCGATCGCCCGGGAGGACCCCCGGGGCAACACGGCCTACCTGCTGGGCTCGCGCGCCGCCTTCGGCCCCGACGTGTCCACGGCCGAGACCCTGCTGTTCACCACCGTCACCACGGCGCTCTTCCTCACCCTGCTAGCCTCCGTCGCCGGAATGATCCTCGCCTGCGCCGACTCCCTCGCCCACGACGTCTTCGCCGGCCGCGGGCGGGCGACGACACCACGCCGCGAGTTGCGGCTGGCCCGCCTGTCGGCCCTGGCCGTCGGGCTCCCCGCGGTCCTGCTGGCCACCCAGGTCCAGCACCGCAGCCTCCAGCCGCTGGCCACCCTCTCCTTCTGCCTGGGCGCCTCCGCCCTCGCCCCCGCCCTCGTCTACAGCCTCTTCTGGCGCCGCTACACCCGAACCGGACTGCTGTGCACCCTCATCGGCGGCTCCCTCGCGGTCCTGCTGCTGATGCCGGGCACCAACCTGGTGTCGGGCTCGCCCGTGTCCGCCTTCCCCGAGGCCGACTTCAACTGGTTCCCGTTCACCACGACCGGCCTGGTCACCGTCCCGCTGGGCTTCGCCCTCGGCTGGCTCGGCACCCTCGCCTCGGGCCGCCGGCAGGCGGAGGAGCAACGCCGCCAGTACGAGGCGGTGGAGGCGTGGATCCTGGCGGGAGCGACCCGCGGCGGCACGGGAGCGGCGCCCGAGGAGAGATGAGCCCGACCCGTCAGGGCGCCTGTTCCACTTCCACCTGTTCCCGGCCCGTCAGCGCGCTGAGGCGGCCGCGCACATGGTCCATGTGGGCCCGTACCTCGTCCCACTGCTCCCCGTGCTCGCGCAGCACCTGCTCCGTGTCCCGGCTGATCCGCTCCGCCTGCGCCCGGGCCCCGGCCAGCAGTCCGGCCGCCTGCGCCCGCGCCTCCTCCTGCCGACGGACCGCCGACCGCTCGGCGTCGGCGAACGCCCGCCTCGCCTCGGCCAGGGCCGCCTCGGCGCGCTCGACCAGACCGGCCTGGTGCGCGTCGAACGCCTCCACGCCGGCGACCGCCGCGCGCTCCTCCCGCGCCCACCGCTCGGCCTGCTCCTTCGCCTGTCCGGCGCGCATCGCGGCGGTGCGCGTACGCGCCTCACGCAGCGCCGACAGGACCTCGCCGCGGGACCGCTTCACCTCGCGCCGGGTGGCGATCCGGATCCCGTCGGCCTCGGCGCGGGCCGCCAGCAGCCGCTGCCGGGCGGCCTCCTCGGCCCGCGCGCCCACCTCGTCCGCGTGTTCCCGTGCCGCCCGAAGCGCCTCCTGGGCATCGGCCTCGACCTGTGCGACCCGCTCCCCCGCCTGCTCACGCGCGTCCTCGCGGACCGCCGCCGCCTCCTCCCGCGCGAACCGCAACAACGACTGCGCGCGCTCCCCGAGCGCCTCGTACGTCTGCGGAGCGAGCCGCGCGACCCTCTCGCGCAACCCGGCCGCCTGCGCCTCCATCTCCTTGGCGAGCACGGTCAGCCGGGCGGCACGCTCCCAGGCGGCGTCACGGTCGCGGGAGAGCGCGGCGGCCTGCGCATCGACCTGTTCGGGACGGTAGCCGCGCCGCCGTACGGTCACGAAACCGTACGGCGACACCGATGCGCTGCTCATCCTGGGAGCCCCTCTCCACCCTGCACACACGAAACGACGATTGCGCGCACATACTGATGGATCAGGCATAAGCGTTCATAACGCGACACTCCGCGAGTGCGTCACGGCCGCGGACCCGACCGGCGCAACCGCAGCCGCCGGAAACCGCGGACGGGCGGCCCGCGCCCGGGAACCGCGGCCGCCGACGGACGAAAAAAAGGGGCGGCCCCGGTCCACCGACCGGGGCCGCCCCCTTCCGCACTTCACCCGACGTCCGCCCCCGTCAGAGCAGTCCGTCCCACATCTGCTCCAGCAGCACCGACCACCAGCTCTCCGGCGAACCCAGCGCCGCCGGGTCCAGCGAGGCCAGCTGGGTCTGGAAGTCGACCGTCCAGCGGCCCGCCTGCTCCTGGTTCAGACCGAACCGCAGCCGCCACATCCGGCCGAGCAGCGCCAGACAGCGCGCGAACTCCGGCAGACCCGTGTTGACGAACTGCGGCGGCACCGACCCGCCGCCCGGCCCCGCCTCCACCGGCACCGCGACGATGTTCGCCGTGCCGTACTGCACACAGATCGCCTTGCCGAAGTCGCTGCCCATCACCAGGTACGAGCCGGCGTCGGGCGCCGGCCGCACCCCGCGCTCCTGCGCCAGCTCCGCCAGGGTCGGCACCGGCCGCCCCGGCTGGGCCTGCGCCCAGAAGAACGGACCCATGTCCGCGGGCAGCCCCGCCACCACCAGCGTGTGCGCCACCACCGGCGGCACCCCCTGACGGGACACCGCGGCCTGCTCGAACCGGAACACGCCCGGCCCGAACGCCGCCGCCAGCTCCTGCGCGATGCCCTCCGGCGGGATCGGCGGCGCGGGCTGCACCGGCGGCAGCGGCGCACGCACCGGCGCCGGACGCGCCGGGCCGTCCGCGACCTGGTGCAACTCGCCCTGGTGCGCCAGCAACTGCCCCATGCCCTGCTGCCGGCTCGCGTGATCCGTGCCGTACGGCGCGATGCTCGCGATCCGCGCCTGCGGCCACTGCTCCCGGATCATCCGCGCGCAGTACGCGCCCGGCAGCTCGCACGACTCCAGCTCGGTGTGCAGCTCCAGCACCTGCCCCGGCGGCACGTTCATGCCGCGCAGCTCGTGGAAGATCTGCCACTCCGGGTGCGGGGTGCCCGGCGCCGAACGCCGGATCAGCTGCTGCTCGGAACCGTCGTGCGCGCGGTAGCGCAACACGGCCTGATAGCCGGGACCGACCGTCGGCTGGGCACCGGGCGGCGGCATCGGCGGACCCGGGGGAACCGCACCGTGCGGCACGGCGCCGGGCGGGACCGGACCGGGCGGCATCGGCTGGGGAGCCCCCGCGGGCACACCGGGGACGGGCGGGGGCGGGAACGCGGCGGGGGCACCCACCGGGGGCGCCGCCAGCACGGTCTCCGCATGGTGCACGGCACCCTGCGGCCCCCCGGCGGAGGCCGGCCCACCGGGAGCACCCGGCGGATTCGGCGCGAACGGCGCACCGGGCACGCCCGGAGGCTGCGGCGCCCCCGGCCCACCCGTGCCCGCCCGGCCGGGATCGGCCAGCATCGTCGCGGCGTGATGAGCACCGCCGACACCGCCCGGAGGCGTACCGCCGGGCACGTTCGGGGCGCCGGGCGGGTTCGGGGCGGCCGGCGCCCCCGGGGGCCCCGGAGGCTGCGGCGCCCCCGGCCCCTGGGGCCCGTCGGGCCCGAGCGCCGACACCAGCTGCGTGGGCACGTAGGCGCCCGCCCCGGCCCCCGGCGCACCGGGAGCGGGCGGCGCGGGAGGCGGCGTACCGCCCGGCCGCACGCCCGGGGCCCCCGGGACACCCGGCGGGTGCGGCGGCTCGGCCGAGCCCCGCGCCCGACGCGGCGGCGCCGCCTTGCTGGTCGCGGCGTCGGCGATGTCCCCGGCGTTCGGCGCGAGCGGCCGCTGCGGCGCGCCCGGACCGGACGGCGCGCCCTGCGCGGCACCAGCCGCAGCGCCCGGCGGAACGGCCGGAGCGCCCTGGGCGCCGGGCGTCTGCGGGTAGCCGTACACCGCGGAGCCGGGTGCCGGAGGCGGCGTGGCCCCCGGCACCGGAGCCGGACCCGGCACCCCGGGCACAGGCGTGCCCGGAGCCGGCGGCTGTCCCTGCGGGTATCCGTACGGCACGGCACCGGGCGGCGGCGTCCCACCGGACGCGGGCGTCGGCCCGGCCGGAGCACCCGCGCCCTGCGGATAGCCGTACGTAGCGGGCGCACCGGGCGGAGGCGCGGCGTCGAACGCCGGCGTCACCGTCGTCGGCGGAAGCCGGCTGCCGCCCGAGATCATCTCCGTCTTGGCATCCTGCATCCGGTCGTCGCCGTCACCCACCGGCGGCGCGAACACCGTCGCGGGCAGCGGTACGGAACGGTCCTCCTCGAAGTCCGCGTTGGTGTCCGTACCCGCCCAGGGCGTCGCCCCCGCGGACCCACCGGACGCCCCGGAAGCCGCTGACGCGCCCTCCTCACCGCCCGCCACCGGCCACGACACCCCGGCACCCGACCCGGCACCCGGCACCTCGCGCGCACCCGCCTGGGTCTGCGGCAGCGAACCCCCGCCCGCGGCGACCCCACCGGCCCCCGAGGTCCCGGACGCGGCCCGCGCCCCCTCGCCCCGCCGGTCCGGAATCCCCAGCTTGTCCGCCGCCTCCTGCAACCACTCCGGCGGACTCAGCAAGAACGACGTCTGATTCAGATCGACCCGCGCCGCAGGAGCCGGAGCCGCGTCCGCCACCCCCTCCTCGGCACGCCCGTACTCCTCCTCGTACCGACGGATCACCTCACCCACCGGCAGCGCGGGCCACAGCGTCGCGTCCCCGCTGTCCCGCGCGATCACCAGCCGCTGCGCGCCCCCGTCCGAACGCGGCCCGTCCGCCCGGTCCTCGGCCCACACCACGAAGCCCAGCCCGAACTCCCGCACCCGCACCTCACGATGCTGATACGCCGGCACATCCCCGTTGACCCACTCCTCGGCGCGCTCCTGCGCCTGCGCGAACGTCACCATCGCCGAGATCACTCCCCCACCGAAGACACGGAAGCCGCCGAGGACACCGGCACCGCACGCGCGAAACCACCATCCACCATCAGGTTCGCCACCGTCTCCAACTCCGGCGGACTGCCCGCCAGACGCGACAGGAACACATCGAAGTCCTCACCGCACGGCAGCAGCAACCGCTCCACCCGCTCCGCCGGCGACCACCCCGGATCCACGTCCCGCACGTCGTCGTACGCGCAGAACCACACCGAACCGATCCGGTCGCCCTTCACCTTCACGGCCAGCAACCCGCCCTGGACGAACCCGACCCCCAGGTAATCCTTCGTCAGGTGGTCACGCAGGCACTTGTTCACATACACCAGGTCGTTGACCGCCGCCTCGTCCCGCACCGTGAAGAACGGCTGGTCGATCAGCAGCCCCAGCTCCGCGTCCAGCGCGGTGCCCACCGGCGCACAACCGCCCGCAGCCTTCAGGAACGACCGGTACGCGCCCGGCAACCGGTACCCCAGGTCCTCCTCGACCCCCTGCACCTGCTGCTCCGACACCGCCACACCCGACTTCGACAGACCGAAGTGAGCGGGCCGCGTCTCCTGCAACGGCCGCGTTCCCCGCTTGCCGTGGTCCACCGCCGTCGTCGCCACCCCACCGTGGTGCCGCAACAACGCCTTCACCTCGACCGGCACCAGCTCCAGCCGACGCGAACCCACCACGTGATGCCACGTCCAGCCGTGCGGGGTCGCCACGTCGGCCACCGTGTCCCACAGCTCGTGCCCCGCCGCCGCCGACGCCGCGTTCGCCGACACGTAGTCCGTCAACCGCAACTCGTCGACCCCGAAACCCTCCGGCGGCTCCGCGATCTCGGCCACCGCACGCGCGTACGGCGAGAAGTCGGGATAGCCGTGCTCATCGACCCGCACCCCCCTCGGGTGCCGAGCCGCCCGGACCGGATCCGGAAAGTGCACGACCTGCCCGGCATAGGCCGCGTTCGGCGGCGCGGCTTGCCCGAGCCGACCTGTCGTCATGACGGTTGCCCCCTGCGGCACTCTGTACAGGCCCGGCCCCGGCACCCTTCCGGTCCCGGAACACCACGGCCCGTGGCGGACTGTCTCCTACGTCACCCACGCGCGTCGACCGCACGCAGCACGGTGGCGACAGCCTATGCGGTACGTCGACACCGGTCACCGGGCCTCCACTTCCGTGACCGGACGTCACCCCGCCGTGACGACCCGCCAGGAACCGGGCGTGTCGCACCGCCCCAGTTACCGCAGCAGCCACGCGATTTGGCACCCTGGGTCCACCGGGGGGATGCTCGGGAGGGGATGACGATCATGAATGCCACACAGACAGGGCCGCACGCCGGACCCGACACCGCCATGTCCGGGGACCCCAGGGTCGACTGGAGCGCCAGCGAGACACCGCACGCCCCCACCCTCCTCCACCGCCGCGACGGCATACTCCCCACCATCGCCGCGGCCCTCTCCGTCCGCGGCGCCACGCTCACCGGCACCGCCGCCCGAGGCGACCAGGCACCCGCCCTGCACCCCCTGGTCCAGGACTTCCTCGACAGCCTCGGCAGCGCCCAGCGCGACCGCTCCACCGGACGCTGCGCCGAAGCACTCCTGATCTCCCGCCACATCGCCGCCGCCGACGCCGCCCGCACCAAGCGCGCCGCCCGCAAGCCGATGACCAACGGCGAAGCCCGCCGAATCCTCCGGCAGGCCAAACTCACCACCCGCCGCATCCGCGAGGACGGCGACCCCCTCCACGGCGGCTTCGCACCGCCCTGCCGCGCCTGCACCGCCCTCAGCGCCCACTTCGGCGTACGCATCGTCGACCCCGTGGACAGCGACGGCTGACCCCCACCCCCGCACCCCACCCACGACGCCGACGAACGCAGGCCACATGCACGCCGACCGCACCTCTTCCACCCGCTTCTCCGTGTCCGTCGACGCCGCCCTGCGCGCCGCCGGCTGGCAACCCGGACGCTGGGACATCAAACAGGCCGAGATATGGGCCGACACCCTGCGCGAACACACCTCACCCGCAGGACACCGCCACACCGTCTTCCCCGCCGCCGTCGAGGCCTGGGCCGAATTCGGCGGCCTGCGCATCGCGCCCCCCGGCACCGGCCGCCAGGTCGCCCCCGCCAAACTCCACCTCGACCCCCTGCACGGCCTGCACATGGCCCGCACCCTCGGCGACCTCGGCCGCGCCCTCGGCACCGAGGTCTGCCCCCTCGGCACCGAGGTCTGCCCCCTCGGCACCGAGACCGACACCCAGGCCGTCCTCACCATCGACACCGAAGGCCGCGTCTACACCCTCGACCACACCGGCGACTGGTACCTCGGCCCCGACATCGACCACGCCCTCGCCCTCCTCGTCACCGGCATCGAACCGGCACGGCTCACGGCGGGCTGAACCACTACACCGACGGCACGGCAGGACCGGACGCCACACCCGACGACGCCGACGGCACGGTCGCACCCGAAGCACCCGACCCGGCCGACGACACCGACGGAATCACCGCCGACACCCGGAAACCCCCCGCATCCGTCGGCCCCGACACGAACACGCCCCCCAGCGCCAGCACCCGCTCCCGCATCCCCACCAAGCCGTTGCCCCCCGACGGCAACCCCGCCGCCGACCCCGACGAGCCCTCCGGCGGCGCCCCGTTCTCCACCTGCATCGCGATCTCCGACACCCGGTGCGCCAGCCGCACGTACGTCTTCGCGCCCGCCGCGTGCTTGTGGACGTTCGTCAACGCCTCCTGCACCACCCGGTACGCCGTCTGCTCCACCTCCGGCGCGTACGACCGCGACTCCCCCTCCACCGACAGGTCCACGACCATCCCCGCAGCCGCCGACTGCCCCACCAGCTCCTCCAGCTCCTCCAGACACGGACCCTCGACCTCGTCCGCCGCCCGCGAGGCCGCCGCGGCCGCAGCCGCCCCCACCGCCGCCAACGGCACCGACACCCCCTCCCGCCGAGCCGCACCGTCCCCACTGCGCAGCACCCCGAGCATCTCCCGCAACTCGGTCAACGCCTGCCGCCCCATGTCCCCGACCAGGGCCGCGTTCCGAACCGCCTTCTCCGGATCCTTCCGCGCCACCGCCTGCAACGCCGCCGCGTGCACCACCATCAGACTCACCCGGTGCGCGACCACGTCATGCATCTCCCGCGCGATCCGCGTCCGCTCCTCGTTACGCGCCCACTGCGCCCGCTCCTCGGCCCGCTCCGCCAACAGCTGAAGCTCCCGCTCCAGACTGTCCGCCCGCTCCCGCAGGCTCTCCATCAGCCGCCGCCGCGCCCCCACGTACAGACCCAGCAGCACCGGCGGCGCCGTCATCCCCAGCGCCGTCGTGATCGAAGCGAACGGAATGAACCAGTCACCCAGCGCGAGGTCGCCCCGCGCCATGTCCTGCCGCACCCGCACCAGCATCACGATCAGCATCCCCACCAGGGACATCCCCGCCAGCGACGCGATGATCCGCCGCGGCAGCTCGGACGCGGCCAGCGTGTAGAGCCCCGCGATGCCCATCAGATAGCCCATCTGGGCCGGAGTGATCGCGATCGACACCAGCACGACCGCGATCGGCCACTTGCGCCGGATCAGCAGCGCCGAACCGGCCAGCAGCCCGAAACCCACCCCCGCGGCCGTCGGGATCCCCGCGTCCCGGCCGAACCGCACACCCTCCAACGCACACTCCGCCGCGGACACCGCCGCCAGCGCCACATCCAGCCCGGCACTTCGCCACCGCGCCCACCACCACGGCCCCGTACGGGCCGCGGAGTGGTCTTCCCCCGTCGTGGTCATGCCTCCAGCCTACGGGCGGCGGGCCGGGCTTTTCCGGCTAGTTTCCGCGACCGACCCACACCACACCACGTAGTCGAACAGCTACAAAAGTCTCAGCTATCACCCGAACTGCTGAACTACCGATCACCCGACCCCGGAATCACCCAGTCCGCCCAGACGCTATGCCCGTGGCACATTCACTTAGCAAGTACGCGGACTTCGAGGGTCTCCGGGAGCGGGCGGTGGCGCTGAGGCGCAAGGGCTACAGCCTCCGACAGATCCGCGACGAGCTGAAGATCTTCAACAACGACATCCTCAATCAGCTGGTCAAGGGAGAACCGCCACCGGAATGGACGAAGCGCCCGAACGCGAAGGACGACCTGCGAGCCAGGGCGCGGGAGCTTCGGCTCCAGGGCTGGACGTACGACCAGATCGAGGCAGAGCTGGGCTGCTCCAGGAGCTCGGTTTCACTGTGGGTACGCGATCTCCCCCGTCCTAAACCCCGCTACACACCCGAGGAACAACGAGCTCTCATGAACGAGGGCCTGGCAAGGCGTCGCGCAGCCGAGGACGAGGAGCGCGAGAAGACGCGGCTCGCGGCCTGCCAGGAGATCGGGGAGATGACAGATCGCGAACTCTTCATGGCGGGCGTCGCGCTGTACTGGGCCGAAGGGTCCAAGAGCAAGCCGTACGACCGGCGCGAGCGGCTCGTCTTCGTCAACAGCGACCCACGGGTCATCAAGGTCTACCTCGCATGGCTCGACCTCCTCGGTGTGGACCGGGAGCGTCTCGGCCTCCGCGTGCTCATCCACGAATCCGCAGACATCGAGGCCGCGCATCGATACTGGGCAGACCTTGCCGAGGTCGCCCCCTCGACGTTCGCCAAGCCGACGCTCAAGAGGCACAACCCAAAGACCGTCCGCAAGAACACCGGTGACGACTACCGCGGCTGCCTGGTCGTCGTAGTCGCCAGGAGCGCCCATCTGTACAACCGAATCGAAGGCTGGTGGACCGGAATCATGACCCAGGTCGAGGCTCGTCTCCGGTAAGGTCTGACGCAGCGATCCGCCGTAGTGTAATTGGCAGCACGGCACCCTTTGGAGGTGTTCGGTCTAGGTTCGAGTCCTAGCGGCGGAGCCCTAGCACACAACAGCCGAGCACGGGCCCTGACAGCACTGTCAGGGCCCACTCTCATGTCTCCCAAGAAACGCCCCGGTATCCTGCGGTTGTCCCCACCTCATCCACAGCCGAAGGACAACTCCGTGAGCGCCATCCGCCCGGCCGCCGTCGTCGTACTCGCAGCGGGTGAGGGCACCCGTATGAAATCGGCCACACCCAAGGTCCTGCACGACATCTGCGGTCGCAGCCTGGTGGGCCATGTCCTGGCCGCCGCCCGCGAGTTGGACCCCGAGAACCTCGTCGTCGTGGTCGGCCACGCCCGCGAGAAGGTCACCGCGCACCTCACCGAGATCGACCCCCAGGTCCGTACGGCCGTCCAGGAGCGGCAGAACGGCACCGGGCACGCCGTCCGGATGGCGCTGGAGGAGCTGGGCGGCCCGGTGGACGGGACGGTCGTGGTGGTGTGCGGCGACACTCCGCTGCTGTCCGGCGAGACCCTCGGCCGGCTGGCCGGGACGCATGCCGCGGACGGCAACGCGGTGACCGTGCTGACGGCCGAGGTGCCGGACGCGACGGGGTACGGCCGGATCGTGCGGGACGGCGCGTCGGGTGCCGTGACCGCGATCGTGGAGCACAAGGACGCCAGCGACTCGCAGCGGGCGATCCGCGAGATCAACTCGGGCGTGTTCGCGTTCGACGGCCGGCTGCTCGCGGACGCGCTGGGCAAGGTGCGTACGGACAACAGCCAGGGCGAGGAGTACCTGACGGACGTCCTGGGGATCCTGCGCGAGGCGGGGCACCGGGTCGGGGCGTCGGTGGCGGTGGACCACCGGGAGATCGCGGGGATCAACAACCGTGTGCAGCTCTCCGAGGCGCGGCGGATCCTGAACGACCGGCTGCTGACCGCGGCGATGCTGGCCGGGGTCACGGTGGTCGACCCGGCGACGACGTGGGTGGACGTGACGGTGACGTTCGAGCAGGACGCCGTCGTGCATCCGGGCACGCAGCTGCACGGTGCGACGCATGTCGGCGCGGGTGCGGAGGTCGGTCCCAACTGCCGGCTGCGGGACACCAAGGTGGGTGCGGGGGCCCGGGTGGACAACACGGTGTCCGACGGGGCGGTCGTGGGTCCGCAGGCGAGCGTGGGGCCGTACGCGTACCTGCGTCCCGGTACGCGGCTGGGACTGAAGTCGAAGGTCGGTACGTACGTGGAGACGAAGAACGCGTCGATCGGCGAGGGGACGAAGGTGCCGCACCTGTCCTATGTCGGGGACGCGACGATCGGTGAGTACACGAACATCGGCGCGGCGAGCGTGTTCGTGAACTACGACGGTCAGGACAAGCACCACACGACGGTGGGCGCGCACTGCCGTACGGGTTCGGACAACATGTTTGTGGCGCCTGTCACCGTCGGGGACGGTGCCTACACGGCCGCCGGGTCCGTGATCACGAAGGACGTGCCGCCCGGTTCGCTGGCCGTGGCCCGTGGCCAGCAGCGGAATATCGAGGGTTGGGTGGCCCGTAAGCGTCCGGGGAGCGCGGCGGCGAAGGCGGCCGAGGTGGCGTCCCGGGAGCCGGGCGGCGAGGGCTGACCGGAAACGGGCGCGCTCCGGACGGCGTACCGTGATAAGTGCACACCCGCACCCCACCAGCTGAGACGGCCGTTCGTAGCCAGCTGCGCAGGCCTCTCGACACCCAGCTGAGACACCTCTGAGGAGACAGTGCTGTGACCGGGATCAAGACGACCGGCGAGAAGAAGATGATGTTCTTCTCCGGCCGCGCCCACCCCGAGCTTGCCGAGGAGGTCGCCCAGCAGCTGGGTGTCGGGGTCGTCCCGACGAAGGCCTTCGACTTCGCGAACGGCGAGATCTATGTGCGTTATCAGGAGTCGGCGCGCGGCGCGGACTGCTTCCTGATCCAGAGCCACACGGCTCCGATCAACAAGTGGATCATGGAGCAGCTGATCATGATCGACGCGCTGAAGCGTGCGTCGGCCCGCTCCATCACGGTGATCGTGCCGTTCTACGGTTACGCGCGGCAGGACAAGAAGCACCGTGGTCGTGAACCGATCTCGGCGCGTCTGGTCGCGGACCTGATGAAGACGGCGGGTGCGGACCGCATCCTCACCGTCGATCTGCACACGGACCAGATCCAGGGCTTCTTCGACGGTCCGGTGGACCACCTGTTCGCGCTGCCGCTGCTGGCGGACTACGTGGGCGACAAGGTGGACCGCGACAAGCTCACGGTGGTCTCTCCGGACGCCGGCCGGGTGCGGGTGGCGGACCGCTGGTGCGACCGTCTGGGTGCGCCGCTGGCGATCGTGCACAAGCGGCGTGACAAGGACGTGGCGAACCAGGTGACCGTCCACGAGGTGGTGGGCGAGGTCAAGGGCCGGGTGTGCGTGCTGGTCGACGACATGATCGACACGGGTGGCACGATCTGTGCCGCGGCGGACGCGCTGTTCGCGCACGGTGCGGAGGACGTCATCGTGACGGCGACGCACGGTGTGCTGTCGGGTCCGGCGGCGGACCGGCTGAAGAACTCGAAGGTGAGCGAGTTCGTGTTCACGAACTCGCTGCCGACGCCGGGTGAGCTGGAGCTGGACAAGATCACGGTGCTGTCGATCGCGCCGACGATCGCGAGTGCGGTGCGTGAGGTGTTCGAGGACGGTTCGGTGACGAGCCTCTTCGACGAGCAGTAGGGGTCCGGGCGTCGTAGCGATCCGGCGCCGGAAGATCCTTTTGGGTGCGGCCTCCCTCTCCGAGTAGACTGCCGAAGTTGCTCGGCGAGGGAGGCCGTTCTCCGTTTTTTCACGGGGGATGCGGCTGTCCGTTATCGACGCGCTCTTCGTAGCAGGCCGTTCGTGGCCGGGTGACCACGTCCGTGCTTTCTGACACTACGAGGAGTGATCATGTCCGAGGTCAAGATCTCCGCCGAGACCCGTACCGAGTTCGGCAAGGGTGCCGCCCGCCGTATCCGCCGTGACAGCAAGGTCCCCGGCGTCCTGTACGGCCACGGTTCGGACCCGGTCCACCTGACGCTGCCGGGTCACGACCTGCTGCTGGCGCTGCGTACGCCGAACGTCCTGATCTCCCTGGCCATCGACGGCAAGACCAACGAGCTGGCGATCCCGAAGGCCGTGCAGCGTGACGCGGTCAAGGGCTTCCTGGAGCACGTCGACCTCCAGCTCGTGAAGCGCGGCGAGAAGGTCACCGTCGAGGTGCCGGTGCACGCCGAGGGTGAGCTCGCCGCCGGTGGCAACCTGCTGGAGCACGTGCTGAACGCGCTTCCGGTCGAGGCCGAGGCCACGCACATCCCGGAGGCCGTCACGGTGTCGGTCGAGGGTCTGGAGGCCGGCGCGTCGGTGCTCGCCAAGGACGTCGCCCTGCCGTCCGGTGTGACCCTGGCCGTGGACGCGGACGCCGTCGTCCTGCAGGTGCTGGCCGCGCAGGCGGAGGAGGCGCCCGAGGGTGCCGAGGGTGAGGGCGAAGAGGCCGCCGAGGCCTGATTCCCGCCGTCGTAGTTGTCTCGTCAGCCGCTGTTCCCTTCAGGGTTTTTGAATGGGGGCAGCGGCTGGCGCGTATCCGAGGAGACATGCACGTGACGACCGACGCCAATGCCCCCTGGCTGATCGTGGGGCTGGGCAATCCCGGGCCGGAGTACGCGATGAACCGGCACAACGTGGGGTTCATGGTGGCCGATCTGCTGGCCGGGCGGATCGGGGGCAGGTTCAAGCGGGCGGGCAAGGCGCAGGCGCAGGTCGTCGAGGGGCGGATCGGTCCGCCGGGGCCGGCGAACCGTCGGGTGATCCTGGCGAAGCCGATGTCGTTCATGAACCTGTCGGGGGGTCCGGTGAACGCGCTGCGGGACTTCTACAAGGTTCCGCTCGCGCATGTGGTGGCGGTCCATGACGAGCTGGACATCGACTACGGGGTGCTGCGGCTGAAGCTGGGTGGCGGCGACAACGGGCACAACGGGTTGAAGTCGATGACGAAGGCGATGGGCGCGGACTATCACCGGGTGCGGTTCGGGATCGGGCGGCCGCCGGGGCGCATGCAGGTCGCGGACTTCGTGCTGAAGGACTTCGCGTCGGCGGAGCGCAAGGAGCTGGACTACTTCGTGGACCGGGCGGCGGACGCGGTGGAGTGTCTGGTGATCGAGGGGCTGGAGCGGGCGCAGGGGACGTACAACTCCTGAGCGGTGGGGCGGCGGCCGGCCGACATTGACTTTCCGCCATGCAATGGCCAAGGATCTCCGCCATGCCTGCCCATTCCCGTGTCCCGGCCGGTCGTCAGGGTGCCCGAACCGCGCTGCGGTTCGGGCAATCGGCGGCGATGGGGACGGTCGCCGTGCTGATCCTGATCGCGGGGGTGTGGGCGTCCTGGGGGACGGCCCAGCACGTGATGCTGACGAAGGGCCGGGAGAGCGGCACGGTCCGGGTGACCGACTGCGGCTCGGACACCTGCGCGGGGCCGTACACGCCGCTGTCGGCCGGTTCGCGGGCCCGGGCGTCGGTCGTGATCGCGAAGTCGGTCGCGGTGCGCAAGGAGCGGACGTACACGGTCGTGGTGAAGCCGGGCAGTGACGAGGTGGTCCGCTCGGGTCCGGCCGGGGTGCTGTACGCGTGGGTTCCGCTGGGCGGGGCGCTGCTGCTGGCCTCGGTGGTGGTCGCGGGCGGGCTGCGGCGGACGCGGGTGGCGTGGGCGCTGGCGGGCACGGGGGCGCTGCTGCTGACGACGGCGTTCGTCGCGGTGCAGTAGCCCGGGCGCAGGCCCGAGCAGGCCCGCGGAGCGCTCCGGCCCGTTCGGCCGTGGCTGTTGTTCCTACGGAGGTCGTGCGGATGCACGAGTGCCCCCGGCCCGGGTGGGCTCGGGGGCACTCGTGTGCGTGGTGCGGGGCGGGTCAGCCGGTGTTGCGCAGGCCGGCCGCCACGCCGTTGACGGTCAGCAGCAGGGCCCGGGACAGCAGCGGGTCGGGCTCCTCGCCGGCCGCGGCGGCGTCGCGCTGCCGCTTGAGCAGGGTGACCTGGAGGTAGGAGATCGGGTCGAGGTAGGCGTCGCGGATGGCGAAGGTCTGCTTCAGGACGGGGGTCGCGTCGAGCAGCTCCGGTTCGCCCGTGATGCGCAGCACCTCGCGGACGGTGAGTTCGTGCTCGGCCCTGATGGTGTCGAAGACGTGCTTGAGCTCGTCCGGGACGAGGGTGTCGACGTAGTGCCGGGCGATGCGCAGGTCGGTCTTGGCGAGGGTCATCTCGACGTTGGAGATGAAGTTGCGGAAGAAGTGCCACTGGTCGTGCATCTCGTCGAGCACGGTGTCGAGGCCGGCTTCGCGCAGGGCCTTGAGGCCGGAGCCCACGCCGAACCAGCCGGGCACGATCTGCCGGGACTGGGTCCAGCCGAAGACCCACGGGATGGCGCGCAGTCCGTCGAGCGAGACGCCCGAGCCGGGGCGGCGGGAGGGCCGCGAGCCCAGGTGCAGGTCGGCGAGCTGGTCGACCGGCGTGGAGGCGAGGAAGTACGTCGGCAGGTCGGGGTCCTCGACGAGCCGGCGGTAGGCGGCGTGGGCGGCGTCGGAGACGACGTCCATCGCGGCGTCCCAGCGGGCGAGGGCCTCGTCGGACTGGCGGGGTGCGGTGTGCAGGGCGGACGCCTGGAGCGTGGCGGCGACCGTCAGTTCCAGGTTCTCCCTGGCCAGGGAGGGGATGAGGTACTTGTCGGAGATGACCTCGCCCTGCTCGGTCACCTTGATCTCGCCCTCCAGGGTGCCCCAGGGCTGGGCGAGGATCGCGTCGTGCGAGGGGCCGCCGCCGCGGCCGACGGTGCCGCCGCGGCCGTGGAAGAGGCGCAGGCGGACGCCGTAGCGGTGGGCGACGTCGCGCAGTCGGCGCTGGGCGCGGTGGATCTCCCACTGGCTGGTGGTGATGCCACCGAACTTGGAGGAGTCGGAGTAGCCGAGCATGACCTCCTGGACGTCTCCGCGCAGCGCGACCAGGCGCCGGTAGGAGGGGTCGGAGAGCATCTCCTCGAGGATGGTGTCGGCGGCCTTGAGCTCGTCGGTGGTCTCCAGCAGCGGGACGATGCCGATCTGGGCCCAGCCGCCGTGCAGGTCGATCAGGCCGGCCTCGCGGGCCAGGACGGCGGCGGCGAAGACGTCGTCGGCGCCCTGGCACATGGAGATGATGTACGACTCGATGACCTCGGGGCCGAAGACCTCCAGGGCGCGCTTGACGGTCTGGAAGACGCCGAGGGTCTTGGCGCCGGCGGCGTCCACGGGCGCGGGGGTGGGGCCGAGGGGGCGCCGGGAGCGCAGTTCCTTGGCGAGCAGCCTGGTGCGGTACTCGCGGGGCATGTCGGTGTAGCGCCAGGACTCCTCGCCGAGCCGGTCGAAGAGCTGGCCGAGGGCGTGGTGGTGGGCGTCGGCGTGTTCGCGGACGTCCATGGTGGCGAGCTGGAGGCCGAAGGCGGCCAGGGTCCTGATGGTGCGGTCCATGCGGCCGTCGGCGAAGAGGCCGCCGCGGTGTTCGCGGAGGGAGGTCTGGATCAGCGTCAGGTCGTGCAGCAGCTGGGAGGTGCCGAGGTAGTCGTGGCCGGGGTCGTGGGGGGTGCCGGTGGCCAGGCGCTGCTTGGTGTTCTCCAGCTTCTGCCGGATGCAGGTGGCCTTGAGCCGGTAGGGCTCCTCGGCGTTGAGGCGCTTGTAGCGGGGGCTGATCTCGGGCAGCCGGTCGAGGTCGGTCCGGAGGGACTCCAGGAGCTCCTCGGTGGCGCCGGTGTAGCGGATGGAGTTCGACAGGAAGCCGCGCAGCTCGTCGATCATCTCCAGGGCGTCGTTGATGCCGTGCTCGTGCTGGAGGATCAGGACGTCCCAGGTGACCTGGGGGGTGACGTTGGGGTTGCCGTCGCGGTCGCCGCCGATCCAGGTGCCGAAGGTGAGGGGGCGGGTGTCGTCGGGGAGCTTGACGCCGACGCGCTCCAGTTCCGCGGTGAGGTCCTCCAGGACGTCCCCGACGGCGTTGGCGTGCAGTTCGTCGAGGTAGTAGATGGCGTTGCGGGCCTCGTCGGCGGGTTCGGGGCGTACGACGCGCAGTTCGTCGGTCTGCCACACGAGGTCGATGTTCTCGGCCAGACGGGTGTCGTAGCGGCGGCGGTCGGCCTCGATGACGGGGCTCTCCAGGAGCGCGGCGATGCGCCGGAGCTTGTTGAGCACCGACCGGCGTGCGGCTTCGGTGGGGTGTGCCGTGAACACCGGGCGAACGTTGAGGTGCTTGACCGTCTCGCGCAGGTGGTCGGGGTCGGCGTCCTTGAGCCGGTCGGCCGTGCGGGCGAGGAGGCCGCCCTCGGCGGCGCGGCGGGCGCGCAGTTCTCGGCCGCGGTGCACCTGTTCGGTGACGTTGGCCAGGTGGAAGTAGGTGGAGAAGGCGCGGACCAGCTTGGCCGCGGTGTCCAGTTCGATGCCACGCAGCAGTTCTGCGGCGGCCTCGCCGTCCTCGCGGGTGAGACGGCGGACCTTCTCGACCAGTTCGAGGAGTTCGGGGCCTTCCTGCCGGACGAGGGTCTCGCCGAGGAGGTCACCGAGGCGGCGGATGTCGGCGCGCAGTTCACTGCCGGTCGTCGTGGTCTGGTCGTCGGCACTGCTCACAGGTGCGGCTCCTTGCAGTGTTGAAGCTCGTCTGGGAGGGGAACCCGGAAACACGCCTCTCGCGCGGCGGCTGCCGCATACGGGTCGGGCATCCGGGAATGAATCAGAGCGGACCGCGCTGTCCGACCGACTCCAAGGATAGGTGTCCATGCGGACGCGCAGGCTGTCGGGCTCTTGCCGCCGGGCGGCGCGCTGCCATACTTACGTCGCCGTAGGTTACGGAACCGTAGGAAAGGTCACTCGGTTCCCGTGACCCGTACGCCGCCCCCCCGCCCCTCCTTCGATCCCACAGGGGACGCCCATGACCACCCATCCCGACGTGATCAAAGACGCCCCGAAGGCGACCGGCGACACGCCGATGCCCTCGGCCACGCTGGGCGGTGAGCGGAAGGGTTCGATCGAGCGGATCACCCTGCTGCTGTTCATCGCCGTGCCGTTCCTCGCGCTGCTCGCCGCGGTTCCGCTGGCGTGGGGCCGGGGGGTGAGCTGGCTGGACCTCGGGCTGCTGGTGTTCTTCTACTACCTCGGCTGCCACGGCATCACCATCGGTTTCCACCGTCACTTCACGCACGGGTCCTTCAAGGCCAAGCGGCCGCTGAAGATCGCGCTGGCGATCGCGGGGTCGATGGCGGTGGAGGGTCCGCTGGTGCGCTGGGTCGCGGACCACCGCAAGCACCACAGGTTCTCGGACGCCGAGGGCGACCCGCACTCGCCGTGGCGGTACGGGGAGACGGTTCCGGCGCTGGTCAAGGGCCTGTGGTGGGCGCACATCGGCTGGATGTTCGACGAGGAGCGGACCCCGCAGGAGAAGTACGCGCCGGATCTGATCCAGGACCGGACGCTGCGGGCGATCTCCCGCCAGTTCATCCTGTGGACGCTGTTGTCGCTGGCGCTGCCGGCGGTGATCGGCGGGCTGGTGACCATGTCCTGGTGGGGGGCGTTCACCGGTTTCTTCTGGGGTTCCCTGGTGCGGGTGGCACTGCTGCACCACGTCACGTGGTCGATCAACTCGATCTGTCACGCGGTCGGCAGGCGGCCGTTCAGGTCGCGGGACCGCTCGGGCAACGTGTGGTGGCTGGCGGTGCTGTCGTGCGGCGAGTCCTGGCACAACCTGCACCACGCCGATCCGACCTCGGCGCGGCACGGGGTGGAGCGCGGGCAGCTGGACTCCTCCGCGCGGCTGATCCGCTGGTTCGAGCTGCTGGGGTGGGCGTCGGACGTGCGCTGGCCGTCACGCTCGCGTATCGATTCGCGCCGGAAGACGGAGGAGGACGCTTCCCGGCAGGAGAGGTCGACCGCCGAGGCGGCATGATTGACGCCGTGGCGACCGATCCCAGCAGCACCTCCAGCAATGAGAAGCCCCGGCGTGCTCGTCGCACCCGTATGACCGGTGCCGAGCGCCGCCAGCAGCTGCTGGAGATCGGTCGCACGCTGTTCGCGGCGAAAGGTTTCGAGGGCACCTCCGTGGAGGAGATCGCCGCCAAGGCGGGGGTGTCCAAGCCGGTGGTGTACGAGCACTTCGGCGGCAAGGAGGGCCTGTACGCGGTCGTCGTGGACCGGGAGATGCGACGGCTGCTGGACATGGTGACCGGTTCGCTCACCGCGGGGCATCCCCGTGAGCTGTGCGAGCAGGCGGCCTTCGCGCTGCTGGACTACATCGAGGAGTACACGGACGGTTTCCGGATCCTGGTCCGGGACTCCCCCATTCCGCAGTCGACGGGGTCCTTCGCCTCGCTGATCTCGGACATCGCCACCCAGGTGGAGGACATCCTGGGCCGTGAGTTCAAGAGCCGCGGCTTCGATCCGAAGCTGGCCCCGCTGTACGCCCAGGCGCTGGTCGGGATGGTCGCCCTGACCGGTCAGTGGTGGCTGGACGTGCGGCGTCCGCGCAAGGCGGAGGTGGCGGCGCATCTGGTGAACCTGGCGTGGCACGGGCTGGACGGGCTGGAGGCCAAGCCGCGGTTGATAGGGCATCGCAAGAGCTGAGCGGTGCGCCGCGCCGCCCCACCCGGCCGGCTCGGCGCGCCGTCCGGCCGGCTCGGCGCGTCACCCGGTCGGCTCAAGGAACTCCAGCCGGTTGCCGACCGGGTCCTGGGAGTAGAAGCGCCGGTGGCCCGGCAGGTCGTGGTCCCAGGTGACCTCGGCGCCGTGGGACGACAGCCGGGCCGCGTACGCCTCGATGCCGGTGACCCGCAGCCCGGGGTGGGCCTTGCGGGCGGGGCGGAAGTCTGCCTCGACACCGAAGTGCAGCCGTACGGTGCCGGCCTGGAACCAGCAGCCGCCCCGCGCGGCGAGCACGGGCGGCTTGGGGATCTCGGTCATGCCGAGCGTGTCGACGTAGTACGGGCGCAGCAGGTCCTCGGCGCCGGGCGGCGCGGCGAGCTGGACGTGGTCGAGGGCGGTGAGCACGGCTCTCAGGCCTCCTTGCGGGCGACCGCGAAGACGCGGCGGAACGGGAACAGGGTGCCGTGGGCGCCGGCCGGGTAGGCCTCGCGCAGGGCGCCGCGGTAGGCGGTGACGAATTCCTCGCGGGCCGCCGGGTCGTCGGCGAGGGCGGTCAGGACCGGCCGCAGTCCGGTGCCCTTCACCCAGTCGAGGACGGGGTCCTCGCCGGTGAGCAGGTGGACGTACGTGGTCTCCCAGGCGTCGGTCGCACAGCCGAGGTCGGCCAGGCGCTCGAAATAGGCCTCGGGGGTGCGGACGGCGTCGTCGTGGCGCAGGACGTCGGCGAGGCGGTCGCGCCAGCGGGCCGAGCCGGCCAGGTCGCGCATCAGCCGGTGGCTGGGGGCGTCGAAGTTGCCGGGCACCTGGAAGGCGAGGGTGCCGCCGGGCGCGAGGGCGGCGATCCAGTCGCCGAACCGGTCCAGGTGACCGGGCACCCACTGGAGCGTGGCGTTGCTGATGATCAGGTCGTACGTCCGCGGGGGCGTCCAGGTGCGTACGTCGGCGGGGGCGAAGTCGAGGCGGCCGCCGACCGGGGTGGGGCCCGCGTGCTCCGCCCGGGCCCGGTCGAGCATCTCCGGCGAGTTGTCGTATCCGGTGATGTGCGCGGCGGGCCAGCGCTCGGCGAGCAGGGCCGTGACGTTGCCGGGTCCGCAGCCGAGGTCGGCGATGCGGGGCGGGTCGCCGGGCAGGTCCGGTACGCGGGCGAGGAGGTCGGCGAAGGGGCGGGCGCGGTGGTCCGCGTGCCGCAGGTACTGGGCGGGGTCCCAGGCGGGGGTGGTGGTGGGCATGGGCGGCCTCCTCGGACGGGCACCGGGTGCGCGGTCGATCTCCAGCCTGCCCCCAGAGATATCTTGACGTCAAGAG
Organism: Streptomyces sp. NPDC104096; assembly: GCF_055584385.1. Taxonomy (NCBI): domain Bacteria; kingdom Bacillati; phylum Actinomycetota; class Actinomycetes; order Kitasatosporales; family Streptomycetaceae; genus Streptomyces; species Streptomyces sp. NPDC104096. The sequence continues at coordinate 172,787 of NZ_JBVJMD010000011.1, read as the reverse complement.
ACTTCACGTCGACACAACCACTACACTGATCGTCATGGAGGACGAGGTCGATCGGCTGGTCGCAGCGTGGCGCCGGGAGCGCCCGGACCTCGACGTGGAGCCGCTGGAGGTACTCAGCCGGGTGAGCAGGCTGGCCCGGCATCTCGATCGCGCGCGTCGGCTCGCCTTCTCCGAGCACAGCCTGGAGCCCTGGGAGTTCGACGTGCTGACCGCGCTGCGGCGCGCGGGAGCCCCGTACCAGCTCTCGCCGGGGCAGTTGCTCACCCAGACCCTGGTCACCTCGGGCACGATGACCAACCGTATCGACCGGCTGACGAAGAAGGGCCTGGTGGAGCGGCTGCCGGACCCCAGCGACCGGCGCGGTGTGCTGGTGCGGCTGACCGAGGAGGGCCAGGACCGCGCGGACCAGGCCCTGGCCGGGCTCCTCGCCCAGGAGCGGGCGATCCTCGCCGAACTCTCCCGCGCCCAGCGCGGCGAACTGGCCGCGCTGCTGCGCCGGCTGACCGCCCCGTTCGACAACATCCCGGGCTGAGACGGCCGGACGGAACCCGCCCCGGTGCACGGGGAATTCCGTCCGGGGCGCGTCCGGCACACCGGAGCACACGCGCGGTCCGGCCGGCTGTCCGCCGCGGCCCGCCCGGGGTGGTCCGGTCAGGCGGTGTGGGTCTCCTGCGGCCTGATCCGTCCGGCGGGCTCCAGGTCGACCGGTCCGACGCCGGCCCGGCGCGCCAGCGCGACGGCGGCGAGGGTGGAGTGCACGCCGAGTTTCCCGAGGACGTTCTGCATATGGGTGCGCACGGTGTGCGGGGAGAGGAACAGCCGCTCCGCGACGGCCTTGCGGCCCAGGCCCGCGACCATGCAGCGCAGCACCTCCCGCTCGCGCGGGGTGAGGGACTCCACCAGCCGTTCGCTCTCGGTGCGGTGCTTGCGGGCGGCGGTCAACTCCCGCAGGACGCCGGTGAGCAGGGCGGGCGGCAGATGCGTCTCGTCCCGCAGCACCCCCCGGATCACGGTCAGCAGCCGCGACAGCGAGCAGTCCTTGGCCACCCAGCCGGAGGCCCCGGCCTGGAGGGCGAGCGCGGCCCGCCGCGGGTCGTCCTTCTCGGCGAGGACGACCGTACGCACGTGGGGCTGCCCGGAGCGGACTCCGGCGACGAGGGATATCCCGTCGACCAGCCCGTCCTCGCCCACTTCCTGTACCGGCACCGCCGACCGCACGCCCGGCACGCTGCCGCCCAGGTCGGCGTCCACGAGCAGCACGTCGTACCTGCGCCCCTCGGCGGCCGCGCGCTCCAGGCTGCGCAGTGCCGCCGGGCCGCTGCCGGCCGCGGAGACGTCGACGTCCGGCTCCGCCGCCAGTGCCGCGGCGAGCGACTCGGCGAAGATCCGGTGATCGTCGACGACCAGGACTCGGATACGAACCACGAAACCCCCTTCCCCTGGCTCCCGAAGAGCAGGGGCCAACCCCACCACCGTCTGTAGGACGCGGACCGGCGCGGGCACGACGCCCGGCATCGGCGCGGCCGCACGGCCGCCGCCGTGCAGGAACTGCTACCCCCGATGCGGGCGTCGTACCCGACTTGGTCTCGCCCCCTGATCAGCACCAGCCCCCACCGGTGCTGTTCATCAGAGTACGGCTGGGGGCCCGTAGCGGAAGCTCATTTGCAGAACTGATTGGCCGGGGCGTTTATGGTGTGCCGCATGTTTCGTATTGAGGCAGAAGTCGACAAAGTGCGGCGTGATCTCCTCCGTACGCGTCTGCGTGACACGAACACGGCGAACTCGCCGGTGCTGCGCGCCCTGCGCGGCACGCCCGGCGAGCGCGAACTCCCGCTGCACGTCTGGGCGTCGGACGAGGCCGGCGAGCTGGCCGGCGGTCTGGTCGGACACACCTGGACGACCTGGCTGCACGTCACCTACCTGTGGGTCGACGAACGCCACCGGGGCGCGGGGCTGGGCTCCCGGCTGCTGGCGCGGGCGGAGCGCATCGCACGTGAGAAGAGGGACTGCCGGGGTGCCCGGGTGGAGACGTGGGACTTCCAGGCACCCGACTTCTACCGCGGGCACGGGTACGAGGTGGTGTGCGTGATCCCCGACTACCCGCCGGGGATCACGGAGTACACCCTGACGAAGCGGCTCGGCCGAGCCGGCGGCTGACCGCCGACGGAACGCCGACGGCCGGGCCCGGGGAATCACCGCCCCCGGACCCGACCGCGACCTCGGCCTCGGAACGCGAACCGGGCGTCAGGACCCGGCCCGCGCCCGGCTGTCGGGGCCGGGGCCGTACCACCCGGCCGTCGAACCCGGGCCGCGCCACCCGCCCGTCGGGACCGGGACCGTGCCAGGCCGGAGCCCGGGGTCGAGCCCGGCCTTCGGGACCGGGGGCCCGGCGGGCCGGTGGGCCCGGCGGGCTCAGGTCAGGCGGGTGGCTCCCGACGAAGGCACCGCCTCGAAGGCCCGTGGGGCGGTGAAGCCGGCCGTGGCGAAGGCGGCCTCGACCGCCTTGGTGATCGCCACCACGTCCGCCTCCTCGGCCAGCACGATCGCCGAGCCGCCGAAGCCGCCGCCGGTCATCCGGGCGCCCAGCGCGCCCGCGGCCAGCGCCGTGTCGACGACCAGGTCCAGCTCGGGGCAGGAGACCCGGAAGTCGTCGCGCAGCGAGGCGTGGCCCTCGGTGAGGACCGGGCCGATGGCGCGGGTGTCGCCGGCCCGCAGCAGGTCCACGACCCGCTCCACGCGCGCGTCCTCGGTGACGACGTGGCGCACCAGGCGGCGCACCTCCTCCTCGTCGCCGAGCCGCTCCAGCGCCGTGTCCAGTTCGGCGTGGTCGATGTCGCGCAGGGCGTGGACGCCGAGCAGGTCGGCGCCCTGTTCGCAGCCGGCCCGGCGCTTTCCGTACTCGCCGCCGCTGTGGGCGTGCTTGACCTGGGTGTCCACGACCAGCAGCCGCATCCCCTCGGCGGCCAGGTCGAAGGGGATCTGCCGCTGGGACAGGTCGCGGGTGTCCAGGAACAGCGCGTGGCCCGCCTCGCAGCAGGCCGACGCGGTCTGGTCCATGATGCCGGTGGGGGCGCCGACGTAGACGTTCTCGGCACGCTGGCACAGACGGGCCAGCTGCCAGCGCTTGAGGCCGAGTTCGTACAGGTCGTTCAGGGCCAGCGCGACGACGACCTCCAGGGCCGCCGACGAGGACAGGCCCGCGCCCGCGGGGACCGTGGACGACAGGTGGACGTCGGCGCCGGTGACCGGGTGGCCGGCCTCGCGCAGCGCCCAGACCACCCCGGCCGGGTACGCCGTCCAGCCCTTGTCGCCCTCGGGCGCGAGGTCGTCCGGGGAGAGTTCGACGACGCCGCCCTCGACGTCCGCCGAGTGCAGCCGCAGCCGGCCGTCGGTGCGCCGTGACACCGCCGCGACGGCGGTGTGCGGCAGCGCGAACGGCATGACGAAGCCGTCGTTGTAGTCGGTGTGCTCGCCGATGAGGTTGACCCGGCCCGGTGCGGACCAGACGCCCTCGGGCTCGGCTCCGTACAGCGCGGCGAATCCCTGTCGGACCTGGACTGGTGCCCCCACTAGTGCTCCCTCGCGGTGCGTGCGTTGTGCTGCGTGAACTCCCAGGCGTCCGCGACGATTCCGGCGAGGTCGGCCCGGGAGGGGTTCCAGCCCAGTTTCTCGCGGGCGGTGGCGGCGGAGGCGACCAGGACCGCGGGGTCGCCGGCCCGGCGCGGGGCGACGACCTCGGGGATGGGGTGGCCGGTGACCTGGCGGACGGTCTCGATGACCTCGCGGACGGAGAAGCCGTTGCCGTTGCCGAGGTTGCAGATCAGGTGCTCGCCGGGCCGCGCGGCGGCGACGGCGAGCAGGTGGGCCTCGGCGAGGTCGGCGACGTGGATGTAGTCGCGGATGCAGGTGCCGTCCGGGGTGGGGTAGTCGTCGCCGAAGACGGAGATGGCGTCGCGGCGGCCCTGGGCGACCTGGAGGACGAGGGGGATCAGGTGGGACTCGGGGTCGTGGCGCTCGCCCTGCGCGCCGTAGGCGCCGGCCACGTTGAAGTAGCGCAGGGAGACCGCGCCGAGGCCGTGGGCGGCCGCCTCACCGGTGATCATGTGGTCGACGGCGAGCTTCGAGGCGCCGTAGGGGGAGGTGGGGGCGGTCGGGTCGGTCTCGGTGATCGGGGTGTCGACCGGCTCGCCGTAGGTGGCGGCGGTGGAGGAGAAGACGAGCTTGCGCACGCCCGCGTCGCGCATCGCGCCGAGCAGCGCCATGGTGCCGCCGACGTTGTTGTCCCAGTACTTCTCCGGCTTCACCACCGACTCGCCGACCTGGGAGAAGGCGGCGAAGTGCAGGACCGCGTCGTAGGAGGAGTCCAGCCACTTGGCGGCGTCGCGGATGTCGCCCTCGACGAACGCGGCGCTGGCCGGGACGCCCTCGCGGAAGCCGGTCGAGAGGTTATCGAGGACGGTGACCTCGTGGCCGGCCTCCAGCAGGTGCTGGGCGACCACGCTGCCGACGTATCCCGCGCCACCCGTGACCAGGTACTTACCGCTCATGAACTCGCTACCTCTCGCAGTCGCTCGGCCGCGCGCTCCGGCGGCACGTCGTTGATGAACACGTTCATGCCGGACTCGGAACCCGCGAGAAACTTCAGCTTGCCGGAAGTGCGGCGGATGGTGAAAAGCTCGAGGTGGAGCGCGAAATCGTCGCGGCTGACCCCGTCGAACTCCTCCAGCGCGCCGAACGGCGCCTGGTGCCAGGCGGCGATGTAGGGCGTGGGAGGTTCACCTTCGCCGAAGATCCGGTCGAAGCGCCTCAAGACTTCCAGATAGACCTGGGGAAACTCTGTGCGTGCCGGCTCGCCGAGGGCGAGCAGATCGGGGACGCGGCGCTTGGGGTACAGGTGGACCTCGTAGGGCCAGTGCGCGGCGTACGGCACGAAGGCCACCCAGTGTTCACCCTCGAGGACGACCCGCCCGCCGGTGAGTTCCCGTTCCAGGACGGCGTCGAAGAGGTTCTCGCCGCCCGTCGCCTCCTTGTGTGCCGCCACTTGGCGCAGCATCAGGGCGGTGCGGGGGGTGACGAAGGGGTACGCGTAGATCTGCCCGTGCGGGTGGCCGAGGGTCACCCCGATCTCGGCTCCGCGGTTCTCGAAGCAGAACACCTGTTCCACGGAGGGCAGATGCGACAGCTCGGACGTCCGGTCGGTCCACGCGTCCAGCACCAGGCGTGCCTGCTCCTCGTCGAGGTCGGCGAAGGACGACCGGTGGTCGGAGGTGAAGCAGACGACCTCGCAGCGGCCGGAGTCGCCCGCCAGGGAGGGGAAGCGGTTCTCGAAGACGACCACGTCGTAGGTCGAGTCCGGGATCTCGCTGAGCCGGTCGCCCTGTGAGGGGCACAGCGGGCACTCGTCGGCAGGGGGGTGGTAGGTGCGGCCCTGGCGGTGCGAGGCGACGGCGACGGAGTCGCCGAGCAGGGGATCCGCGCGCACCTCCGAGGTGGTGACCGTGGGCTCCAGCGGGCGACGGTCCGCCGCGTCGCGCACCGCGTCGTCCCGCAGGTCGTAGTAGATCAGCTCACGACCGTCGGCCAGTCGGGTCGAGGTCTTCTTCACCGCGCACTCCATCCGTACACCTAGCGAAGCTTCAAACAGAACCAAACACATCGAACCATAAGACCCCACGCAGGTCACCCCCATAATCAAACAAAGAACACCAGGCAAGGTGAGTTCTGGATGCAAACCCCCACATATCTGGCAGCGGGGCTGCGGCTGCCCGTCAATGCGCTCGACTACGCGATCATGGCGATCTACTTCGCCGTCGTCCTGGGCATCGGTTTCGCGGCCCGCCGCTCGGTGCGCACCAGCCTCGACTTCTTCCTCTCCGGAAGATCGCTGCCTGCCTGGATCACCGGCCTGGCCTTCGTCTCGGCCAACCTCGCGGCCACCGAGATCCTGGGCATGGCCGCCAACAGCGCCCAGTACGGCGCGTACACCGTGCACTGGTACTGGATCGGCGCCATCCCGGCCATGGTGTTCCTGGGCCTGGTGATGATGCCGTTCTACTACGGCTCCAAGGTCCGCTCGGTCCCCGAGATGCTGCTGCTGCGCTTCGACAGGTCGGCGCACCTGCTGAGTTCGATCCTGTTCGCCTGCGCCGCGATCCTGATCGCCGGGGTGAACCTCTACGCCCTCGCGATCGTCGTCGAGGCGCTGCTCGGCTGGCCGCAGTGGGTGGCCATCGTCGTCGCGGGCTTCTTCGTGCTCGCCTACATCACCCTCGGCGGCCTCTCCTCCGCGATCTACAACGAGGTGCTCCAGTTCTTCGTGATCCTCGCGGCGCTCATCCCGCTGTCCGTGCTCGGCCTGAAGAAGGTCGGCGGCTGGGGCGGGCTGACCGACAGGCTCACCGCGCAGCACGGCCACCACTTCGTCACCGCGTGGGGCGGCACCGGCATCGGCAGCGCCAACCCGCTCGGCGCCAACTGGCTGACCATCGTGCTCGGTCTGGGCTTCGTGCTGTCCTTCGGCTACTGGACGACCAACTTCGCCGAGGTGCAGCGCGCGCTGTCCGCGAAGAACCTCTCCGCCGCCCGGCGCACCCCGCTGATCGCGGCCTACCCGAAGATCTTCATCGTCTTCCTGGTGATGATCCCCGGCCTGGTCGCGGCGGCGCTCGTGCCGGGGATCGGCACCTCCGGCTCGGACCTCCAGTACAACGACGCCATCCCCTACCTGATGCAGGAGCTGCTGCCCAACGGCGTGCTCGGCATCGCGGTGACCGGCCTGCTGGCGGCCTTCATGGCGGGCATGGCGGCCAACGTGTCGTCCTTCAACACGGTCTTCACCACCGACATCTGGGCCAAGTACGTCGCCCGGGGCCGCGAGGACGCCCACTACGTGCGCTTCGGCCGCCTGATCACCGCCATCGGGGTGCTCGCGTCGATCGGCACGGCCTTCCTGGCCTCGTCGTTCTCGAACATCATGAGCTACCTCCAGACGCTGTTCTCCTTCTTCAACGTGCCGATGTTCGTGGTCTTCATCGTGGGCATGTTCTGGAAGCGGGCGTCGGCGAAGTCGGGCTTCTGGGGGCTGCTCGCGGGCACCGTGACCGCGATGGTCAACTACTTCGTGCTCTACAAGCGGGACATCATCTCCGTCCCCACCGACCAGGGCGCCAACTTCGTCTCCGCCATCGCGGGCTTCGTCGCGGGCGCGGTCGTCATGGTGATCGTGTCGCTGTTCACCGCCCCCAAGCCGGAGCGCGAGCTCCAGGGCCTCGTCTACGGCACCACGTCCCCCGGCACGGCCGAGCCGCCGGCCGCCGGTGACGACGCCTGGTACCGCAGCCCGGCCCTGCTGGGCTGGGGCGCGGTGATCCTGGCCGCCGCCTGCTACGTCCCGTTCTCGATCTGACCGCGCAACGATGGAGGGACCATGTCCGACCACTCCGAGGAAAGCGTCCGGCGCGAGGTCACCGAACTGGAGGGCAGGTCCGCCACCGCCGCGCGGATCTTCGACCTGCGCCGGATCATCGGCGGACTGTTCGTCGTCTACGGCGTCATCGTGACGGCCGCCGGGATCTCGCCGTCCGAGGCCTCCCTGGACAAGTCCGAGGGCGTCGACATCAACCTGTGGACCGGTCTCGGCATGCTGGCGCTGGGCGTGTTCTTCCTGGTCTGGCTGAAACTCCGCCCGGCCGGCCCGCCGCGGGCACCCGAGCGGGAGGAGCGGCCCGATTAGCCCTCCCGCGCACAGGTTGCATAATCATGCGGATCGATGAATACTCTTCCTATGTCCAAGGTTCTCACCTCCCTGCCCACCGGCGAGCGCGTCGGCATCGCTTTCTCGGGCGGCCTCGACACCTCCGTCGCGGTCGCATGGATGCGCGACAAGGGTGCCGTCCCGTGCACCTACACCGCCGACATCGGCCAGTACGACGAGCCCGACATCGCCTCGGTGCCCGGCCGCGCGAAGACCTACGGCGCCGAGATCGCGCGCCTGGTCGACTGCCGGGCGGCACTGGTCGAGGAGGGCCTGGCCGCGCTCGCCTGCGGCGCGTTCCACATCCGCTCGGGCGGTCGCGCCTACTTCAACACCACCCCGCTCGGCCGCGCCGTCACCGGCACGCTGCTGGTGCGGGCGATGCTGGAGGACGACGTCCAGATCTGGGGCGACGGCTCGACGTTCAAGGGCAACGACATCGAGCGGTTCTACCGCTACGGCCTGCTCGCCAACCCGCACCTGCGCATCTACAAGCCGTGGCTCGACGCCGACTTCGTCTCCGAGCTGGGCGGCCGCAAGGAGATGTCGGAGTGGCTGGTGGCCCACGGGCTGCCGTACCGCGACAGCACCGAGAAGGCGTACTCCACCGACGCCAACATCTGGGGCGCCACCCACGAGGCCAAGACGCTGGAGCACCTCGACACCGGCGTGGAGACCGTCGAACCGATCATGGGCGTGCGGTTCTGGGACCCCGAGGTCGACATCGCCGCGGAGGACGTGACGATCGGCTTCGACCAGGGCCGCCCGGTGAGCGTCAACGGCAAGGAGTTCGCCTCCCCGGTCGACCTGGTGATGGAGGCCAACGCCATCGGCGGCCGCCACGGCCTGGGCATGTCGGACCAGATCGAGAACCGGATCATCGAGGCGAAGAGCCGCGGTATCTACGAGGCGCCGGGCATGGCGCTGCTGCACGCCGCCTACGAGCGTCTCGTCAACGCGATCCACAACGAGGACACCCTCGCCACCTACCACAACGAGGGCCGGCGCCTGGGCCGGCTGATGTACGAGGGCCGCTGGCTGGACCCGCAGGCGCTGATGGTGCGCGAGTCGATCCAGCGCTGGGTCGGCTCGGCGGTCACCGGCGAGGTCACCCTGCGGCTGCGGCGCGGCGAGGACTACTCGCTCCTCGACACCACCGGCCCGGCGTTCAGCTACCACCCGGACAAGCTGTCGATGGAGCGCACCGAGGACTCCGCGTTCGGCCCGGTGGACCGGATCGGCCAGCTCACCATGCGCAACCTCGACATCGCCGACTCCCGCGCCCGGCTGGAGCAGTACGCCGGCCTCGGCATCGTCGGCACGACCCACCCCGAACTGATCGGCATCGCCCCGGCGGCGGCGTCCGGTCTGATCGAGACCATGCCGGAGGGCGGCGCCGAGGCCATCGCCTCCCGCGGCGAGGCGTCCGGCGACGACCAGCTGCTGGACCGTGCCGCGATGGAGTTCGGCACCGACTGAGCGCACGCGCCGAAGACAGGCGCAAAGGTCCGCGAACGGCGCGGCCGGTCCGGGGCGATGCCCGGACCGGCCGCGCCGTTCGCGTCACGGCCCCCGCTCGGAACTTCGGAACCACGGCTCCACGCCCGGGTCTACGGCTCCACGCCCGCGCTCTGCGGCGGCAGCGGTCCCGCCCGGTCCAGCAGGCCCGTGCGGGCCGCCAGGGCCGCCGCCTCCAGCCGCGAGCCGACGCCCAGTTTCATCAGGACACGCTGGACATGGGTGCGGGCGGTGGACGGGGCGATGCCCATGCCGGCCGCGATCAGCCGGGTGTCCTCGCCGTCGGCGACCCGGACCAGGACCTCGATCTCCCTCGGGGTGAGCATCTGCAACAGCCGCTGGCCCTCGTCGTCGGGCTGGGCGGCCGGGTTGAGCAGTTCGCTGAACGCCCCCTGGAGAAGCTGGGGGGCCACCGCCGCCTCGCCCGCCCGCGCCTTCATGATGGCCCGCTCCACGCCCTCGATGCGCTCGTCGTGCCGTACGTAGCCCGAGGCGCCCGCGGCGAAGGCCGCCGCGATCCCGCGCGGACTGGGTACCGGGCCGAGAACCAGGACCGCGACCTGCGGACGCTCCCGTTTGATCCGTATCACCGGGTCGAAGATGCCCGGTTCGGCCGGTGCCGCCGTGCCCAGCAGGCACACCTCGGGCGCGCGGGTGATCACCAGTTCCGCCGCACCGGCGGCCGGTGCCGCCGCGGCCAGTACCCGGTGACCCCGCAGCTTCAACGCCGAGGCCAACGCCTCGGCGAGCAGTCGGTGGTCGTCGACCACCATCAGCCGCACTCCCACAGAGCAACCCCCAGTCCCCCCAATGGGTCCCCCTGGGGATGCCCACTGGTCCGCATGGCCGAAGGGCCCCCCGGCTCCCCCGTCCTTCATGCCCCCGGAAGCTACACGCTTGTTCGACGTTGCGCTCCCCCTACTGGTGAGAAGTGCCCCGGATCGTCGAAATTCCTCACATTCGAGGGTGATGAGCGGTACGCGCACGGCCCCGCCCCTGAGCAGGGACGGGGCCGTGCGCTCGGGCCCGGGCGCGCCGGGTCAGCCGCCGGTGCCGAACGCGACCGCCAGGACCTCCTTGCCGCCCAGACCGGACAGGGCCTTGCTGGCGAAGACCTGGGACATGTACAGACGGCCTCCCGTGTAGAGGATCTCGGCGTACTCGGGGAGCATGCTCTGCTCCACGGTGTGCACCTGCGACGTCGCCGGGTTCTCCATCAGCGTCGTCTCCTTGAAGCTGCCGCCGTCGATGCTCACGACCTGGCCGCCCTTGTCGTAGGGCGGGCGCTTGTAGGCGAGCAGGGCGGTGCCGTCCATGCGCAGCGGGGTGATCGTGTAGCCGTCGCCCGCGTCGGCGCGCTGGCCGGTCTGCTTGCCGGTGGCGAGGTCGAAGGCGACGATCTCGTTGGACCGGCTGCCCGACCCGCCGCCCTCGTGCTCCTCGGTCGGCACGTAGATCCGGTCGGCGGCCACGACGACGCCCTTGCAGTACTCGATCCTGCTGATGCCCTCGCACTTCGCCGCGTACTGGTCGCCCGGCGCGGAGATGCGGGTGCGCAGCGCGCCGGTCTTGTTGTCGATGGAGAAGAAGTCCGAGATGCCGCTGCCGTCGCCCGCGCTGTCGCCGACGTCGGCGGCGACGACCAGCGGATCCGTCGACACGACGCTGGCGTACTCGATGCCCTTGGTCATCTTGTACTCCGAGATCACCTTCCCGCTGACCGGGTCGATGGTCTGGATGCTGAGCTGGTGGTTGTCGTAGTCGCCGCACTTGCGGACCGCGACCAGCTTCGCGCCGCCGCCGTAGCCCGCGTCGTAGCAGGTGTCGCCGACCTTGGGGGACCACAGCAGTTTGCCCGAGTCGATGTCGAAGGCGGCGCCGCCCTCGGTGGCGCCCAGGGCGGCCGTGTGGGCGCTGACGGTGACGTTGTCGAAGGTGATCGGCTGGTCACCGGTGTTGACGGTCTTCGTCCACAGCTTCCTGCCCGCGTCGAGGTCGATCGCGGCGACCTGGCTGCATCCGTGCGAGGGATCGGCCTTGGTCGGCATCGCGGGCTCGTAGAGGATCGCCGTGCGGTTGTCCTCGGTGCTGTGGCGGGCGGCCTCGCACACCGGGCCGGGCAGCTTGATCGTCCACAGCCGGGTGCCCTTGGCGGGGTCGTAGCCGACGACCTCGGCGGCGCCGGTCTTGACGTACGTCTTGTCGGTGAGCCAGGAGCCCTGGGTGCTCATGGTGGCGGCGACCGAGGGCATGGGGACCTGGAAGAGCACCTTGGACGCGGTGTCGGCGGGCGCCTTCTCCGTGCCGCCGGAGCCGCCCCCGGTGGTGTCCTTGCCGTCCTTGCCCCCGGTGCCGCCGCTGGAGCCGGCGGTGCCGTGCTTGCCGTCGCCGCCCTTGCCGGACGAGGAGTACCAGATGCCGCCGCCGACGATCAGCGCGATCGCGACCACGGCCGCGACGATGATGAGCAGTTGGGCGTTGGGCTTGCGCCCGCCGCCGGCCGGTCCGCCGGGCTGCTGCCCGTAGCCGTACGGACCCGGCTGGGGGGCGCCCGGGTAGCCGTAACCGGGCTGCGGGACGGTCGGCGGCTGCGGGTAGCCGTAACCCGGCTGTGGCGGCGGAGGTGCCTGCGGGTAGCCGTAGCCGGGCTGCGGCGGCGGGGGCGCCTGCGGGTAGCCGTAGCCGGGCTGCGGGGTGTCCTGCGGCTGCGGCGGCCGGGGCGGGCCGAAGCCGCCCTGCGGCTGCGGGGGCTCGTTCGGGGGCGGGGGCGGCGGCTGGCTCATGGTCTGACTACCTCGGGAACGCGACTGGGACGGGAACGGGGACGGGGACCGGCACCGGTACGGGAACGACGGGAGCGGACGAGGACGGGGGCGGGCGGGAGAAGTCGGGACCGGGGCGGCCGGTCCGGCTCACTTGCCGAAGGCGAGCATCAGCTTCTCCTTCGCGTCGTCCTTCCCGGTCAGATGGGTGGTGGAGAGGTAGAAGCGCCCGTCCACCCAGGCGATCGACTTCGAGAAGAAGCCCGACTCGATCCGGGCGGTGCCCTGCGGGTTCTGGAGCAGCTTCGCCGGGGTGTGGGCCGCGCCCGCGGTCGGGATCGCGACGACCTGCCCGCCCGTGTCGTACGACGGCTCGACATAGGCGACGAGCCGGCCGCCCTCGACCCGGATCGGCTGCATCGAGGTGTCCGCCGGGGACTTCACGCGCCACTTCTCCTTGCCGGTGGAGAGGTCGACGGCGACGATCTCGTTGGCTCCGGTGGTGGCCTTGGTGGGCAGGTAGAGGGTGTTCGCGTCGGCCGCGACGCCCTGGCAGCCCTGGAGGTCCCGGTCGAGCAGGGCCCAGCCGCACTCGGGGGCGAAGTCCTCGTCGACGCCGACCTCCGAGCGGAAGGTGCCGTCGCTCTTGATGGTGGAGATGTTCCAGGCGTTCTTGCCCTCGTTGGTCAGGTAGAGGACGAGCGGGTCGACCGAGTACGCCCGCTGCACCGACCAGCCCTTGTCGAGCTTCTGCGTCCACCGGACGCCGCCGGTCCGCGGGTCGAGACCCTGCACTTCCTCGTGCTCGTCGGCGCCGCCGGCGCCGCAGGACGCCACCGAGACCAACTGCCGCTCGTCACCGGCGAACGCGGTGGGGAAGCAGGCGGTGCCGTACTTCTTCTTGTCGAACAGCTTCTTGCCGCTCTTCAGGTCGTACGCCGTGCCGGACTGCGAGCGGCCGACCATCAGCGTGTCGCCGGCCAGCGTCAGGTCGACGGATATCACGCTGTCGAACAGCGCGCCGTCGGCGACCTGGGCGGTCCAGCCCTTCGCGCCCGTGTTCAGGTCGATCTGCTGGAGCTGGTTGCACTTGGCGCGGCTGCTGCTGCCGCTCATGTACGCCACGACGACCTTGTCGTCGGACGACTTGACGGGCGTGACCGCGCAGATCTTCTGCGGGAAGGTGATCGGGTCCCAGGCCGGCTTCCCGTCCGCGACGCCGTAGGCGACGAGTTCGTTGTAGGCCGCCTTCACCGCGGTCGTGCCGGTGATCCACATGCCGGGGGCGTCGGCTCCGGAGGCGGGCGCGTCGGGTGCCTCCTTGTACCAGAGCACCTTGGCCTCGCCGGGCTTGCGGCCCGCGTTGAGGTCCTGGGACTCCGCGTTGCCGCCGCTGCCGTCGCCCGGGTTGACCGGGGCGTCGGTGCCGGGGCTGTCACTGCCGGACGCGACCGGCTTGCCGCCCTTGCCGTCCTTGCCCGCCTGGTCGTCACCGCCGCCACCGGTCGTGAGCGCCACCACGACGGCGCCGACGACGAGCAGCGCGACGACCGCCGCCCCGGCGGCGAGCGCGGGCCGCCGCTTGAAGGGGTTGCGGGAACCGGCGGACGGCGCGCCCGGGCCGATCGGGTACGGGGACTGCGGCGGGTAGCCGTAGCCGGGCTGCGGGCCGTAGGGACCCGGCTGCTGCGGCTGGCCGTACGGTCCCGCCTGCGGGGACTGACCGTACGGGCCGGGCTGCTGGGCGTACGGGCCCGGCTGCGGCGGCTGACCGTACGGGCCCGGCTGCTGCGGAGCGCCGAAGCCGGGCTGCGGGGCCTGCGGCGGCGGGGGCGGCACGGGAGCGCCGAAGCCCGGGCCGCCGGACGGCGGCTGGTCCTGCGGCGGGCCGAAGCCGCCCTGCGCGGACGGCTGGTCGGGCGGTTGCGTCATCGGTGTGTCTCCCCCTGGCTCACTGATTTCCCGCCACGCCCCGAGCTGTGCGAGGGACGCGGAGACGTCCCGGCGAGATATCAGACGCTCTGTTCTATCACCCGGCACCGACGGCGCACGGGCCTGCGGTCCCCCCTGTTCCCAAGGGAGAACCGGCCCGTGACGCCCTCGTTATGCGCCGTCACGCCCCCTTCACACGACCCGCGCGCCGTACGCCCCTACCGGACCGGGGATCAGACGTCCTCGGCGAGTTCCAGCCAGCGCAGCTCCAGTTCGTCCCGTTCACCCGACAAGTCCCTGAGCTGGGAGTCGAGTTCGGCCACCTTCGCGAAGTCCGTGGCGTTGTCGGCGATCTGGGCGTGCAGCTTGGACTCCTTTTCGGTGATCTTGTCCAACTGCCGCTCGATCTTCTGGAGTTCCTTCTTCGCGGCACGCTGGTCGGCGGCGCTCTTCTCGGTCGCGGCCCGGGCCGGGGCCGCGGGCCCGGCGGCGGCCGCGGCCGCCTCCTCCATGCGCCGGCGCCGCTCCAGGTACTCGTCGATGCCACGCGGCAGCATCCGCAGGGTGGCGTCGCCGAGCAGGGCGAACACCCGGTCGGTGGTGCGCTCGACGAAGAACCGGTCGTGGGAGATGACGATCATCGAGCCGGGCCAGCCGTCGAGGACGTCCTCGAGCTGGGTGAGGGTCTCGATGTCGAGGTCGTTGGTGGGCTCGTCGAGGAAGAGGACGTTGGGTTCGTCCATCAGCAGGCGCAGCAGTTGCAGCCGACGGCGCTCGCCGCCGGACAGGTCGCCCACCGGCGTCCACTGCTTCTCCTTGCCGAAGCCGAACGTCTCGCACAGCTGCCCGGCGGTCATCTCGCGGCCCTTGCCGAGGTCGACGCGCTCGCGCACCTGCTGGACGGCCTCCAGGACCCGGGTGGCGGGGTTCAGCTCGGCGACCTCCTGGGAGAGGTAGGCGAGCTTGACGGTCTTGCCGACGTTGACGCGTCCGCCGGCGGGCTGCGTCTCGCCCTGGCTGCGGGCGGCCTCGGCCATGGCCCGCAGCAGGGAGGTCTTCCCGGCGCCGTTGACGCCGACCAGGCCGATGCGGTCGCCGGGGCCGAGCTGCCAGGTGACGTGCTTGAGCAGCACCTTGGGGCCGGCCTGGACGGTGACGTCCTCCAGGTCGAAGACGGTCTTGCCGAGCCGGGACGAGGCGAACTTCATCAGCTCGCTGGTGTCGCGCGGCGGCGGCACGTCGGCGATCAGCTCGTTGGCGGCCTCGATCCGGAAGCGCGGCTTGGAGGTGCGGGCGGGCGCGCCGCGGCGCAGCCAGGCCAGCTCCTTGCGGACCAGGTTCTGCCGCTTGACCTCCTCGGTCGCGGCGATCCGCTCGCGCTCGGCGCGGGCGAAGACGTAGTCGGAGTAGCCGCCCTCGTACTCGTGCACGTCGCCGCGCTGCACGTCCCACATGCGGGTGCAGACCTGGTCGAGGAACCAGCGGTCGTGGGTGACGCAGACGAGCGCGGAGCGGCGCTCGCGCAGGTGCTGGGCGAGCCAGGCGATGCCCTCGACGTCGAGGTGGTTGGTCGGCTCGTCGAGGACGATCAGGTCCTGCTCGTCGATGAGGAGCTTGGCGAGCGCGATACGGCGGCGCTCGCCGCCGGAGAGCGGGCCGATGACGGTGTCCAGGCCCTGCGGGAAGCCGGGCAGGTCGAGCCCGCCGAACAGGCCGGTCAGCACGTCCCGGATCTTGGCGTTGCCCGCCCACTCGTGGTCGGCGAGGTCGCGGATGACCTCGTGCCGGACGGTGGCGGTCGGGTCGAGGGAGTCGTGCTGGGTGAGCACGCCCATCCGCAGCCCGCCGTTGTGGGTGACGCGGCCGGAGTCGGCCTCCTCCAGCTTGGCGAGCATCCGGATCAGGGTGGTCTTGCCGTCGCCGTTGCGGCCGACCACCCCGATCCGATCGCCCTCGGACACGCCGAGCGAGATGCCGTCGAGGAGGGTACGGGTGCCGTACACCTTGCTGACGTTCTCGACATTGACCAGGTTGACGGCCATTTCACTCCTGCGCAGGGGGGTCGGTCAGCCTTCTAGCCTAGGCCCTGCGGGGTTGCGGCGGCGCGCGAGGAGGCGGTCACTCTTTGTGATGACGTGTTCGGGATATGACGACTACTGTGGAAGGGCAGGCTCCAAGATCTTGCTCCATGGGAGGAACCTTGACTGCCGAGCCGATCTCCGAGGCCGCAGAGCCCGTCGCCGAGCCGACCTCGCGGTGGCCGGTGCCTCCGGCGGACGGCTGGAGCGTGGACGACCTCTTCACCTTGCCTGACCTCCCGCGACACACCGAATTGATCGACGGGAGCCTGGTCTTCGTGAGCCCGCAGCGTCGTTTCCATGCCAACGTGATCGACCTGTTGGTCACCGGCCTGCGCCAGAACCTGCCGAGCGAGTTCAAAGTCACTCGGGAGATGACCGTCGTTCTCGACAAGCGCAATGGTCCCGAACCCGATGTCAGCGTGGTCCTCTCCGAGAACGTCTCGGGTCCGGACCAGACGAGCTTCGAGGCCAGGGACGTGGTTCTGGCCATTGAGGTGGTCTCCCCGGAGTCGGAATCCCGCGACCGCACGACCAAGCCCCACAAATACGCCGCTGCTGGCATCAAGAACTTCTGGCGCGTCGAAGAGGACGGCCGCACCGGCAAGCCCGTCGTCCACGTCTACGAACTCGACCCTGTCACCCGGGCCTACGTCCACGCAGGCATGCACCGCAACCGCGTCAAGGTCGAGAAGCCGTACCCCATCGACATCGACCTGACCGCGATCGACGAGCTCTGAGGGAACCCGCCCTCAGCAGACCACCGTCGCCCCCGCCACCGGCCCCGCCGCCGTCCGTACCGTGCGGCAGGTACCGGAGGCCCCGAGCGCCTCCGCCACCTTCTCCGCCGATTCCGCGTCACGGGTCAGGAAGGCCGTCGTGGGGCCTGAGCCGGAGACCAGCGCGGCGAGCGCGCCCGCCCCGCGTCCCGCCGCCAGCGTGTCGGCCAGTTCCGGGAAGAGGGACAGCGCGGCAGGCTGGAGGTCGTTGGAGACGGCCGCCGCCAGCGCCTCGGGGTCGCCCTTCGCGAGCGCCGCCAGCAGCTCGGCCGAGGCCACCGGCTCCGGGATGTCCCGGCCCTCGGCCAGCCGGTCGAACTCGCGGAAGACCGCCGGGGTCGACAGGCCGCGGGCGGCCATCGCGAACACCCAGTGGAAGGTCCCGCCGACCTCCAGGGCGGTCAGCCTCTCCCCGCGCCCGACGCCGAGCGCCGCCCCGCCGACCAGGCTGAACGGCACGTCGCTGCCGAGCTCGGCGCAGATCTCCAGCAGTTCCTCGCGGGAGGCGCCCGTGCCCCACAGCGTGTCGCAGGCGAGCAGCGCGCCCGCGCCGTCCGCGCTGCCGCCCGCCATGCCGCCGGCGACCGGGATGTCCTTGGCGATGTGGATGTGCACGGCCGCGTCGAGGCCCCGCCGCCCGGCCAGCGCGATCGCCGCGCGCGCGGCGAGGTTGGTGCGGTCCAGCGGGACCTGGGCGGCGTCCGGGCCCGCGCAGGTGACCCGCAGCTCGTCGGACGGGGTCACGGTGACCTCGTCGTACAGCCCGACGGCGAGGAAGACGTTGGCCAGGTCGTGGAAGCCGTCCGGCCGGGCGGCCCCGACCGCGAGCTGGACGTTGACCTTGGCCGGAACCCGTACCGTGACGCTCACTCGCCCGTCCCCTCGGAAGCGTCCTTGTGCTCGGCGATGCGCGCGAACTCCTCGACCGTCAGCGACTCCCCGCGCGCCTGCGGCGAGACACCAGCGGCGACCAGGGCCGCCTCGGCGGCCGCCGCGGACCCCGCCCAGCCGGCGAGCGCCGCGCGCAGCGTCTTGCGGCGCTGCGCGAACGCCGCGTCGACGACCGCGAAGACCTCCGTGCGGGAGGCCGTGGTCTTGATCGGCTCGGTCCGCCGGACCAGGGAGACCAGCCCGCTGTCGACGTTCGGCGCGGGCCAGAAGACATTGCGGCCGATCGCTCCGGCCCGCTTGACCTCGGCGTACCAGTTGGCCTTGACCGAGGGCACGCCGTAGACCTTCGAGCCGGGCGCGGCGGCCAGCCGGTCGGCGACCTCCGCCTGCACCATCACCAGGGTGCGCTCGATGCTCGGGAAGGTCTGGAGCATGTGCAGCAGCACGGGGACGGCGACGTTGTACGGGAGGTTCGCGACCAGCGCGGTCGGGGCCGGACCGGGCAGCGCGCCGACGTGCATCGCGTCGGAGTGCACGAGCGCGAACCGGTCGGCGCGCTGCGGCATCCGCGCGGCGACGGTCGCGGGCAGCGCGGCGGCCAGCACGTCGTCGATCTCCACCGCGGTGACCCGGTCGGCCGCCTCCAGCAGGGCGAGGGTGAGGGAGCCGAGCCCCGGACCGACCTCGACGACCACGTCGTCGGGGCGGACCCCGGCGGTACGCACGATACGGCGGACCGTGTTCGCGTCGATCACGAAGTTCTGGCCGCGCTGCTTGGTCGGGCGCACCCCGAGGGCGGCCGCCAGTTCGCGGATGTCGGCGGGGCCCAGCAGGGCGTCAGGGGTGGGGCTGCTCACGGCACCAGGGTACGGGGCCGCGGGCGGCCCCTCGTCCGGTCACCGGCCGCGCCCGGCACGCGCCCTGCCCCGCCCCGGTCTGCTCACCCGTGCAGCCGTGCCCCGCAGTGCGGCCAGGGGGTCGCCCCCCGCCGTACGTACAGCCGCTTGGCCCGCCGTGTCTGCTCCGCGGCCGGCGCGTCCTGCGGCCGTCCGCTCCCGCCGAGGCTGCGCCAGGTGTGCGTGTCCATCTGGTAGAGCCCGCCGTACGTCCCCGACCGGTCGACGGCGTCCGGCCGTCCGCCGGACTCGCAGGCCGCGAGGCCCTTCCAGTCGAGGTGGTCGGCGCCGCGGACCGACGGCGGCAGCGGCTTCGTGCCCACCCGCACCAGCTGGGACCGGGGCTCCCGGACCCGCTCGGAGCGCTCGCGCCGCGGCTTCTGCCGGACGCCGTTGACGGTCCGCAGGGCGTACGTGATGCGCCGCAGCCCCGGCCGTCCCACCCGTTCGACGACCTCCGTGCCCCGGAACAGCGAGGCGTCGGCGGTGCGCCGCACCTCGAACGGGATCGCCTCCTCCCGCACCTCCCTGCCGCCGGTGATCCGCAGCACGGTCACCGTCTGCCCGTCGCGCGGGAAGCTCCCGGCCGGGACCGAGATCTCGTCCTGGCCGCGCAGGGTGATCCCGGCCTGCTCGACGGCCTCGCCCACGGTCGCGGCGTTGGTGCGCACGGTGCGGGCCCGGCCGTCCGCCATGACCGTGACGGCGCGTTCGGTACGCACGTCCAGCGCGAGCCCCTCCCGCCCGATGCGCCGGTGACGCGCGTCGGACAGATACGCGCCCTCCACCCGCACCCCGAGCTGTTCCAGCGCCTCCTGCACCGTGTGCGCCGTCGTCCACACCTCGGTCCGCCGGCCGTCGACGGTGAGCCGCACCGGCCGTCCGTAGCGCACCGCGACCTCCTGGCCCGAGGCCAGGGGCGTGCCGGGGGCGGGCGCCACCGTGTCGTGCGCTCCGACCCGGACGCCCTCCTTCGCGAGCAGCTCGGTCACGTCGTCGGCGAAGGTGTGCAGGGTGCGCGGTCTGCCGTCGACGTCCAGCTCGACGGCCTTGTCCTTGGCGACGAAGGCGGTGGTGCCGCCGGCCAGGACGGCGACGACCAGCGCCCGCGGCAGCAGCCGGCGCATCCGACCGTCCGTCCGTCCGGCGTACCCGAGCCTGCGCCGGCGCGGGGAACGCCGGTCCGCCGTGACGCGCTCGACGAGCGTGGGCGCCTCCGCACCCGGCGGGCGCAGCGTCTGACGCGGAAGCGTGGCGTCCTCCGCCCCGTACACACCGGGGGACCCGTAGGACCCGTATCCCCCGTACGGTCCGTACGCCTCGTGCGCGTCGTACGCCTCGTGCGCCGTGCCCGCCTCGCGCGATCCGCGCGCCTCGTCGGCCCGGTACACGTCGTGGACCTCGTACGTCCCGGGCCCCTCGTCCGCCCCGTACGGGCCGTACGCGCCGTACAGCTCACGCTCGTCGCGCGTGTCGCTCGTCCCGTGCGCCTCGGGCGTCTCGTAGGCGGGCCGGTACGTGTCCTGGTACACGTCCTGGTACGTGTCCTGGTACATCCCGAAGGGCTCGTACGCCCCCGGCGCCGCGTACACGCCGTACGCCAGCGTCTGGGCGGTGTGGAGGTCGAAGCCGCCACCGGTGTCCGCCTCCGGGGCGGGCGGGGCCGGCGGGCCGGGGTCGGGGCCGCCGTACCCCTCGTACCCCCCGTAGGGCTCGTACGCCTGATACGTCTCGTACTGCGAGTTGCTCACGCCGACACGCTCCACAGGGCCAGACGGGTCCGGATCGGGCCCCCAGAACCTAGCGGAGCATCCGTCACTCTCCAAAGCCGTGCGACTACGCACAGTCGTGCCCAGAGTGAGTGCCGAGCGCCGCGATCACGGCCCGTCGGTCACGGGTCGGTCACATGGCGTAGCCGAAGGCGCGCGCCGTGTTCGCCGCGAGGGCTCCCGCCAGCGCGTCCTCGTCGATGCCCCGCACGGCGGCCAGGGCGCGGACCGTGACCGGAATGAGATACGGGGCGTTGGGCCGTCCGCGGTACGGGGCCGGGGTCAGGAAGGGCGCGTCGGTCTCCACCAGGAGCAGTTCCAGCGGGGCGACGGCGACGGCGTCCCGCAGGTTCTGGGCGTTCTTGAAGGTGACGTTGCCGGCGAAGGACATGAAGTACCCGGCGCGGGCGCAGGTCCGCGCCATGTCGGCGTCGCCGGAGTAGCAGTGGAAGACGGTCCGCTCCGGGGCGCCCTCCTCCTTCAGCACGCGCAGCACGTCGGCGTGGGCGTCGCGGTCGTGGATGACCAGCGCCTTGCCGTGCCGCTTGGCGATCTCGATGTGGGCGCGGAAGGACCGCTCCTGCGCCTCCTTGCCCTCGGGGCCGGTGCGGAAGTAGTCGAGTCCCGTCTCGCCGACGGCCTTGACCTGGGGCAGCCCGGCCAGCCGGTCGATCTCGGCGAGCGCCTCGTCGAGCGCGGCGGTGCCGCCCGGGGTGCGCGCGCCCTGCCGGGACCAGCCGTCGGGGTCGCCGTGGACGATGCGCGGGGCCTCGTTGGGGTGCAGGGCGACGGTCGCGTGGACGCTGTCGTGGGCGGCCGCGGTCTCGGCGGCCCAGCGCGAGCCCTTGATGTCGCAGCCGACCTGGACGACCGTCGTGACCCCCACCGACGCGGCCTTCGCGAGGCCTTCCTCGACGGTGCCGGACTGCATGTCGAGGTGGGTGTGGGAGTCGGCGACCGGCACCCTGAGGGGTTCCGGGAGCGGCGGTGCCGCGTTCTTGTCGTCGTTCGAAGGCATGCCCCGATCCTACGAAAGGGGCATGCCGTCCCGGGCCGTGCGGGGCGTCAGCCCACCCTGCGCTGGAACGGGTGCAGGAGATCGGACAGGTGCCAGTGGTGCCCCTCGGGCTCCGGCACCCCCCGCTGCTCCTGCGTGCCGGGCGCCGCCGGGGGCGGCTGCCGGTGCAGCAGGTCCTGCACGAAGGACACCTGGCCCGCGCGCATGATCCGTACGACGTTGCCGTCGCAGTTCACGCAGGCGGGGCGGCTCAGCGGGGACGGCACGACCCGGCCGCCCGCCACGTAGAGCACGAACTCGTGGCCGTCGGCGTCCGTGTGGTGCTCGATCTCGTACGACTGTTCCCAGCCGTGCCCGCACCTCATGCAGGCGAAGGAATAGGACTCGTTGACGACGGACGTCGCTCCGTCGCGAAGACCGGTCTGCCCTGCGATCTCACTCATGCCAGCTCCCGCTGTCCGCTGGACGAGCGCCCCCGGCGAGGGAGTTCCCCCCGGAACCCCGGTGGAGGCGAGGGACGGGTGCGTCCCTGTATCCAGTGGACGCCTCCACCGGCCCGAATGCATCAGGGCTGTCGAGTGTTGGACCCGATTTGGACCGGTCTTGCCGAAACGGCCTCGGCGGGCGGGCTGGGCTTTGCCTGGCGCGTGCACCCTTTGCCCGCGCATGGGGCGCCCGCTCATGGGAGAAGCGCCCTGCTCAGAGGGTGTACGGCAGCCCGCGTACGCCGTCTCAGCGACCGGCGTTCTTCGCCGCGACCACCGCGTCGAACACCTCACGCTTGGGCAGACCGGCCTCCGCGGCCACCGACGCGATCGCCTCCTTGCGGGGCTCCCCCGCCTCCTCGCGCACCCGCACCCGGCGCACCAGCTCCTCGGCGTCGAGCTCCTGCCCGCCCCGCTCGGGCGCCCCCTCGACGACGACGGTGATCTCGCCCCGCACCCCCTCGGCGGCCCACGCGGCCAGCTCGGCGAGGCCGCCGCGCCGGACCTCCTCGTACGTCTTGGTCAGCTCACGGCAGACGGCGGCGCGCCGGTCGGCGCCGAAGACCTCGGCCATGGCGGCGAGGGTGTCGTCGAGCCGGTGGGGGGCCTCGAAGTACACCAGGGTGCGGCGCTCCTCGGCGACCTCCCGCAGCCGGGACAGCCGCTCGCCCGCCTTGCGCGGCAGGAAGCCCTCGAAGCAGAAGCGGTCGACGGGCAGCCCGGACAGCGCCAGCGCGGTCAGCACGGCGGACGGTCCGGGTACGGCGGTGACCTTGACGTCCTTCTCGACGGCCGCGGCGACCAGCCGGTAGCCGGGGTCGGACACGGACGGCATGCCCGCGTCGGTGACCAGCAGCACCCGGGCGCCGCCCACCAGCGCCTCGACCAGTTCGGGCGTGCGGGCCGCCTCGTTGCCCTCGAAGTACGACACCACCCGGCCCTTGGGCGTCACACCCAGGGCCTGGGTCAGGCGCCGCAGCCGCCGGGTGTCCTCGGCGGCGACGACGTCGGCGTCGGCCAGTTCCGCGGCGAGCCGGGGCGGAGCGTCCTGAATGTCGCCGATGGGGGTGCCTGCCAAGACAAGGGTTCCAGTCACGTCACCATCCTCCCAGGGGCCGGACCGGGGGGACGCATCCGGACCGGTACCGCCCTTGCACGGGACTCGCACAGAAGGGTTCCCTACGATGGCGCGGTGACCAGTACCGCGTCCTCCACGGACATCCGGCAGGGCCGGGCCCCGCACGACCAGCAGCCGTCGTGGCAGCAGCGGCTGCGGCGATTCGGCTACTCGGCGCAGGCGTCGGGACCCGCGAGCGACGTCCGCGAACGGCTCGTGCCGCCGTACGCCGAGCCCAGCCCCCGGCTGTGGGCGGCGCTCGGCCTCCCACCCACCCTCGTCGACCGCCTGAGGCGCTGGTCGGGCTGGGGTGGTCCGCTGCTGGTCACCCTGTTCGCGGGGGTGCTGCGGTTCTGGAACCTGGGCAGCCCGAAGGCGGTGATATTCGACGAGACGTACTACGCGAAGGACGCGTGGGCGCTCGTCCACCGCGGGTTCGAGGTCAACTGGGACAAGAACGCCAACGACCTCGTGCTGTCCTCCGGCGGGCATCTGACCGTCCCGGTGGACGCGGCCTACGTCGTGCACCCTCCGGTCGGCAAGTACGTCATCGGGCTGGGCGAGCTGATCTTCGGGTTCGACCCGTTCGGCTGGCGGTTCATGACGGCGCTGCTCGGCACGCTGAGCGTGCTCGTCCTGTGCCGGGTCGGCCGCCGGATCTTCCGCTCCACCTTCCTGGGCTGTCTGGCGGGCGCGCTGATGGCGGTCGACGGACTGCACTTCGTGATGAGCCGCACCGCGCTGCTCGACGGCGTGCTGATGTTCTTCGTCCTGGCCGCGTTCGCCTGTCTGGTCGTCGACCGCGACCGGGCGCGCGCGAGACTCGCGGCGGCGCTCCCCGAGGACGCGGACGGCCTGGCCCGGCCGGACGCGCACGTCGCCGAGACCACCCGGCTGGGCCTGCGGCCCTGGCGCTGGGCGGCCGGTCTGCTGCTCGGCCTGGCCATCGGCACCAAGTGGAACGGCCTGTACATCATGGCGGCGTTCTGCGTCATGACGCTGCTCTGGGACGTCGGCTCCCGCAAGGTCGCCGGCGCGCGCAACGCGTACACGACGGTCCTCAAGCGCGACACGGGCCTGGCGTTCCTCGCCACCGTGCCGGTCGCGCTCGTCACGTACATCGCGTCCTGGACCGGCTGGATCCTCTCCGCGGACGACGGCTCCGGCGGCTACTACCGCAACTGGGCCGTCACCGACGGCAGGGGCAGCAGCTGGTCCTGGCTGTTCCCGGACTGGTGGCGCAGCCTGTGGCACTACGAGCACGAGGTCTACAACTTCCACGTGCACCTGTCCTCGCCGCACACCTACCAGTCGAACCCGTGGAGCTGGCTCGTGCTGGGCCGCCCGGTCTCGTACTTCTACGAGTCCCCGCTGCCCGGCACCGACGGCTGCCCTTCCGACGCGAGCGAGAAGTGCGCGCGCGAGGTGCTGGCGATCGGCACGCCGATGCTGTGGTGGGTGGGCTGCTTCGCGCTGCTGTACGTGCTGTGGCGCTGGTTCTTCCGCCGTGACTGGCGCGCGGGCGCGATCGCCTGCGGGATCGTGGCCGGATACCTGCCCTGGTTCATGTACCAGGAGCGGACGATCTTCCTCTTCTACGCCGTCGTCTTCGTGCCGTTCCTGTGTCTGGCGGTGGCGATGCTGCTCGGCGCGGTCGTCGGGCCACCGGGCTCGACCGAGACCCGCCGGGTCGCGGGCGCGACCGGCGCGGGCGTCCTGGTCCTGCTGATCGCCTGGAACTTCATCTACTTCTGGCCCCTGTACACCGGCCAGGCCGTCCCGATCGACGACTGGCGGTCGAGGATGTGGCTGGACACCTGGGTCTGAGGACCTGACGGACCTGACGGGAGGGCGCGGCGGACCGCCGCGCCCTCCCGGTCGTTCTCGGCCGTCGCCGCCCGGCCGGCCCGGCTCTCGATTCCGTCAACTCC
This sequence comes from Streptomyces sp. NPDC104096, assembly GCF_055584385.1. Lineage (NCBI taxonomy): Bacteria > Bacillati > Actinomycetota > Actinomycetes > Kitasatosporales > Streptomycetaceae > Streptomyces > Streptomyces sp. NPDC104096. Next base: position 147,858 of record NZ_JBVJMD010000011.1, on the reverse strand, counting down.
CGTCACAGCTGTCTCTTTTGGCTTTATGGTGTAACCGGTCGAACGTTCTGAACGCGTTCAGAAAATGCCCCGGAGGGGGCGCGACGGGGAGGGAATCGCACATGCGCAAGGGGGCAAAGTCCGCCGTGGTGGCCACGGTGTTCACCGTGATGGTGGGCGGAGCGGGATACGGCGCCTACAACTTCGTGTCCGCGCTGAACGAGAGCGCGGAAGGCGGGGTGTCGGCGAAGGCGGGCGAGGCGACCCCCGTGCGGACCGGCCCGCCGAGCGGAGCCGAGGTGAAGGAGACCACCGCGGCCTTCTTCGCGGCCTGGGAGAAGGGGGACGCGGCCAAGGCGGCGGGGTTCACGAACAACGACACCAAGGCCGAACCGCTGCTGACCTCGTACGGCCAGGACGCCCACATCACGGGGGTGCGGATCACGCCGGGCACCGCGAGCGGCGCCACGGTCCCCTTCAGGGTCAGGGCGACGGTGTCGTACGACGGGAAGTCCGAGCCGCTCGACTACGGCAGCAGGCTGACGGTGGTGCGCGGGGTCACCACCGGGCGGGCACTGGTCGACTGGCAGCCCTCGGTCGTGCACCCGCAACTGACCGGCATGGACGACACCCTGGTCACCGGCGAGTCGGCGAAGCCGCCGATCGAGGCCGTGGACCGGAACGGGAAGGTCCTGACGAAGGAGAAGTACCCCTCCCTCGGGCCGATCCTGGACGAGCTGCGCGACAAGTACGGCGCGCAGGCGGGCGGCACGCCGAGCGTGGAGCTGAGCATCCGGCACGCCGACGGCAACGCCGCCGACACCACGCTGCTGACCCTGGCCAAGGGCAAGGCGGGACGGCTGCCGACGACGCTCAGCGCGAGCGCGCAGGCCGCGGCCGAACGGGCGGTCGAGAAGTACGCCGAGTCGTCCGTGGTGGCCGTGCAGCCGAGCACCGGCGAGGTGCTGGCCGTCGCCAACCACCGGGGCGACGCCTTCAACGCGGCCTTCCTGGGCCGGCTGGCCCCCGGCTCCACCATGAAGATCATCAGCGCGGCGACCCTGATCGACAACGGGATCACGACCGCGAACGGTCCCGCGCCCTGCCCTGACAACGCTGTCTGGCAGAGCCAGACCTTCCACAACCTGAAGAACATGCCGCCGGACGAGCACGCCACCCTCTCCGACAGCTTCTCGCGCTCCTGCAACACGGCGTTCGTGAAGTACGCGGACGAGGTCAAGGTCGACTCCCTGACCCAGGAGGCCCAGAACCGGTTCGGGCTCGGGCAGGACAACTGGAAGACCGGCATCCCGTCCTTCGACGGCTCCGTCCCGGCCTCCGGCGGCCCGGACACCGCCGCCAACCTGATCGGCCAGGGCCAGGTCCAGATGAGCCCGCTGAACATGGCCTCGGTGACGGCGACCGCGATGACGGGCGCCTTCCACCAGCCGGTGATCGTGCCCCGCAGCCTCGACGACCGCGAACTCGCCACCGCGCGGGGTCTGCCGGCCGGCACGGTCCAGCAGCTGCGTTCCATGATGAACCGCACGGCCACCAGCGGCACCGCGGCCCGCGCGATGTCCGGCCTGAGCGGCCGCATCGGCGCGAAGACCGGCTCCGCCGAGGTCGACGGCCAGGCGAAGTCGAACAGCTGGTTCACCGGCTACCGCAACGACGTCGCGGCGGCTGCCATGACCCAGGAGGGCGGCCACGGCGGCGACGCGGCGGGCCCGATCGTGGCGGCGGTGCTGGGCGCGGCCGGCTGAGGCGGCCCGCACGGCCGGACAGCGCCCCCCCGGCCGGGCCCGCGCGGCCGGTGCGCCGCCCCCACGGCCGGTGCGCCGCCCCCACGGCCGGTGCGCGGCCGCTCGTGCGGGTGGTCCACGTCACGCGCACAGGACGGGACTCTAGGCTGGTCGCGTCGTTGGGTTGTGTGAGGGAAACGTGGACGGCGGGGCGAGGGGCCCTGGGAAGCGCGGAGGGCAGGGCTGTGGGCAAGCGGAGACGGGTCGCCGAGCAACGGCGGCGTACGAGACCTGCGGTGGTCGGCGGGATCGTCGCCGTGGTGGTGGCGGGCGCAGGCCTCGGGGGGTACGCGCTGTTCGGCGGCGGCGCCTCGGCCGAGGACGGGGCGACGGCCTCGTCCGACAAGCCGAAGGTCAAGACCGGCCCGCTGTCGGCGACCGAGGTCACCACCACGGCCGGGCGGTTCCTGACGGCCTGGCAGCAGGGCAGTCCCACCCTGGCCGCGGCGGCCACGGACGACTCCGCGGCCGCGACCGCCCTGCTGACCGGCTACACCAAGGACGCCCATGTCACCGGCGTCACCCTCACCGCGGGCACCCGCGTCGGCGACAAGGTGCCGTTCTCGGTGAAGGGCACGGTGACGTACAAGGGCGTCAGCAAGCCGCTCGCGTACGACAGCGCGCTCACCGTCGTGCGCCGGGCCTCGGACGGCAAGCCGCTGGTCGGCTGGCACGCCTCCGTCGTCCATCCCGACCTCCAGGACGGCGACACGCTCGTCACCGACGACTCCGACACCCCTCCGGTGACGGCCCTGGACCGGAACGGCGGGGAGATCACCACCGCCAAGTACCCGTCGCTGGGCCCGGTGCTGGACGGACTGCGCGAGAAGTACGGCAAGATCGCGGGCGGCAGGGCGGGCATCGAACTGCGGGTGGCGCGCGGGAAGGCCTCGAAGGCCGGCAAGGCCTCCGACAAGACCCTGCTGGAGCTGAGCAAGGGCACCCCGGGCACGGTGAAGACCACGCTGAGCCCGACCCTCCAGGCGGCGGCCGAACAACAGGTCACCAAGCAGGCCCGGGCGTCGGTGGTCCTCATGCGCCCGTCCACCGGCGAGATCCTCGCGGTCGCCAACACCAGCCACACCTTCAACACGGCGTTCCAGGGCTCCCTCGCGCCCGGCTCCACGATGAAGGTCATCACCTCCTCGCTGCTGATCGAGAAGAACCTCGCGTCGGCGGACAAGAAGCACCCCTGCCCCAAGACCTTCAGCTACGGCGGCTGGAAGTTCCACAACGACGACGACTTCGAGATCAAGGACGGCACGTTCAAGGCGAGCTTCGCGCGCTCCTGCAACACGGCCTTCATCAGCCAGGCGGGCAAGCTCTCGGACTCCGACCTGACCAACCAGGCACAGCAGGTCTTCGGACTGTCGATGAACAACTGGGCGGTCGGTGTGCCCACCTTCGACGGTGAGGTGCCGCCGCAGAGCAAGGCGCAGAAGGCGGCCGAGCTGATCGGCCAGGGCGGGGTGCGGATGAACCCGCTGAACATGGCCTCCGTCGCCGCGACGGTGAAGTCGGGCACCTTCCGCCAGCCCTACCTGGTCTCCTCGAAGACCGACGGCCGCACACTGGCCACCGCCACGCGCACCCTGTCCGGCGGGACGCTGGCGCAGCTGCGCGAGCTCATGCAGTACACCGCCGCCTACGGCACCGCCGCGGAGGCGATGTCGGGGCTCGGCCCGGACTACGGCGCCAAGACCGGCTCGGCCGAGGTGGACAACCAGGAGAAGCCGAACGGCTGGTTCACGGCGTACCGCGGGGACCTCGCGGCCGCCGGCGTCGTCCAGGCGGGCGGCCACGGCGGCGACACGGCCGGCCCGATCGTGGCGGCACTGCTGCGGATGGGCGGCTGAGCCGACCGGACCCCGGGCCCGCCGCCGTCCTGGAGCAGGGGGTGGAGCGGTCCGGGGGCGAGGCGTCCCACGGACGGCCGCCGTCCCGCCGGGGCGGTGGCCGCCCTCAGTTGGACAGGGGCATGGGCACGGCCGTGTACGTGTGGCGCAGGAAGCGGATCAGCGTCTTCGTGTCGAACTGCACCACCGAGACCCCCTGCGGCGAGTGGAACTCGACGACGGTCTGGACCCGGCCGCACGGCCACACCCGTACGTCCCCCGACCCCGCCGGGGCACGCAGCCCCTCCTCCAGCAGCGACCGGGAGAACGTCCACTCGCGCCGGCCGGCGAGGGCGATGCGCACGACCCGGGGATCGGCGTCCGGGTCGTAGCGCAGCCGCACGGGGGCCGCCTCGGGCTCCGCCCGGTCGTTCTCGTCGGTGACGATGTGGGCTCGCGCGTACTGCTCGACTACAGACATCGACGACCCCTCACCATGCGTGACCGAATCGGAATCTACTTCTCCGCCTCCTCTCCAATGTCGCATATTTCATGGAATGCGCCCCTCGGGGCGGGTGTCCCGTTCAAGCGATGCACGATGCACGAGCATCTCGCTCTTGCAACTCGTTCGCATTAAGCCACTATCATCGAACGGTGCATGTGCCTGACGGATTCATCAACGCCCCCACCTCCGCCGTGACCGGAGTCGTCGCCGCGGGAGCCGTCGCCGTGAGCCTGCGCGGCGCCCGCCGCGAGCTCGACGAGCGCACGGCCCCGCTGGCCGGACTCGTGGCCGCGTTCATCTTCGCCGTGCAGATGCTGAACTTCCCGGTCGCGGCCGGGACCAGCGGACATCTGCTGGGCGGCGCGCTCGCCGCGATACTCGTGGGCCCCTTCACCGGGGTCCTGTGCGTGTCCGTGGTCCTGCTCATGCAGGGCATCCTCTTCGCCGACGGCGGCCTGACCGCGCTCGGCGTCAACATCACCGACATGGCGATCGTGACGACGGTGGTCGCCTACGCCGTCTTCCGCGGCCTGCTGCGGGTGCTGCCGCGCAAGCGGCGGTCGGTGACGGTCGCCTCCTTCGTCGCCGCCCTGCTCTCCGTCCCGGCCGCCGCCGTGGCGTTCACGCTGGTGTACGCGGTCGGCGGCACCACGGACGTCTCCCTCGGCAAGGTCGCCACCGCCATGGTCGGCGTGCATGTGCTGATCGGCATCGGCGAGGCCGTGATCACCGCGCTGACCGTCGGCGCCGTGATCGCCGTACGCCCCGACCTCGTCCACGGCGCGCGCGGGCTCGAACAGCGGCTGAAACTGCGCGTGAACGGCGACCTGGTCGACGTCCCCGCCGCCACGCCGGCCCCGGTGGCCGCCCGCACCTCCCGGCGCACGCTGTGGATCAGCGGTCTCGTCGCCTCCCTCGCGCTGGCCGGCTTCGTCAGCTTCTACGCCTCCGCCGCCCCCGACGGCCTGGAGAAGGTCGCCCACGACCAGGGCATCGACCGCAAGGCCGAACGGCACGCGTCCGACGGCTCCCCGCTGGCCGGCTACGGCGTCAAGGACGTCGACGACGCGCGCCTGTCCGGCGGTCTCGCGGGCGTGATCGGCGTCGGCGTCACCGTCGTCGCGGGCAGCGCGGTGTTCTGGACGGTGCGCAGGCGCCGTACGGCCGACGCGTCGCCCGCCTCCGTGTCCGCGGGCGCCTGAGGTGGGGGCGGGACACGCGCACCGGCTCTACCGGCACGGCCACTCCCCCGTGCACGGGCTGCCGCCGCACACCAAGCTGGCCGCCGCGTTCGCCTTCGTGGTGGTCGTGGTGTCGACCCCGCGGGAAGCGATGTGGGCGTTCGGCCTGTACGCCGCCCTGCTGGCCCTGGTCGCGTACGCCGCGCGCGTACCGGCCGGGTTCCTGCTGAAGCGACTGCTGATCGAGGTGCCGTTCGTCGCGTTCGCCGTCCTGATGCCGTTCGTGGCGGAGGGCGAACGGGTGGACGTGCTCGGCCTGTCGCTGAGCGTCTCCGGCCTGTGGGGCGCCTGGAACGTGCTCGCCAAGGGCACCCTCGGCGTCGCCGCCTCCGTCCTGCTGGCCTCCACCACCGAGCTGCGCGAACTCCTGCTCGGCCTGCAACGCCTGAAGCTCCCGCCGCTGCTGGTGCAGATCGCCTCCTTCATGATCCGGTACGGCGACGTCATCACCGACGAGATGCGGCGGATGCGCATCGCCCGGGAGTCGCGCGGCTTCGAGGCGAAGGGCGTACGGCACTGGGGAGTGCTCGCGAAGTCCGCGGGCGCCCTGTTCATCCGCTCCTACGAACGCGGCGAGCGGGTGCACCTGGCCATGGTCAGCCGCGGGTACGCCGGCGCGATGCCGGTCATCGACGAGGTGACCGCTTCCCGGGCGCAGTGGTCGTACGCACTCGCCCTCCCCTTCGCCGCCCTCGTCGTATGTCTGCTGGGATGGACGCTGTGACACCTTCACTGGACGTGGCCGGACTGGCCTTCGCGTACCCCGACGGCCACCAGGCCCTGTTCGGCGTGGACTTCAGCATCGCGCGCGGCGAACGGGTCGCGCTGCTCGGGCCGAACGGCGCGGGCAAGACGACGCTCGTACTGCACCTCAACGGCATCCTGACCGGCGGCGCGGGCACGGTGACGGTCGCGGGGCTGCCGGTCGGCAGGAAACACATGGCCGAGATCCGCCGCCGGGTGGGCATCGTCTTCCAGGACCCCGACGACCAGCTCTTCATGCCGACCGTCCGGGAGGACGTGGCCTTCGGTCCCGCCGCGGCCGGGCTGAAGGGGGCGGAACTGGAGCGGCGGGTGGACCGCGCGCTGGAGCAGGTCGGCATGGCGGGGTTCAAGGACCGCCCGCCGCACCACCTCTCCTTCGGGCAGCGCCGCCGGGTGGCCGTGGCGACCGTGCTGGCGATGGAGCCCGAGATCCTGGTCCTGGACGAGCCCTCGTCGAACCTGGACCCCGCCTCCAGACGCGAACTCGCGGACATCCTGCGGTCGTTGGACGTGACCGTGCTGATGGTCACGCACGACCTGCCGTACGCGCTCGAACTGTGCCCGAGAGCGCTGGTCCTGAGCGAGGGCGTGATCGCGGCCGACGGGCGCACCGGCGAACTGCTCTCGGACGACGCGCTGATGCGTTCCCACCGCCTGGAACTCCCCTTCGGCTTCGACCCGCGCTCGGTGACAATGGGCGCGTGACGCACCAAGAGGACGCCGGGCCGGGCACCGGTCCGGACGCCGAGCCGCTGCTGCTGGACGACCAGTTGTGCTTCGCGCTGTACGCGGCCCAGCGCGCGGTGACGGCGGCCTACCGTCCGCTGCTCGACGAACTCGGCCTCACCTATCCGCAGTACCTGGTGCTGCTGGTGCTCTGGGAGCGGGGCGAGCTCACCGTCAAGGAGCTGACCGAGGCGCTGCGGCTCGACTACGGCACGGTCTCGCCGCTGCTGAAGCGGCTGGAGTCGGCGGGCCTGGTGCGCCGGGAGCGCTCCGCGCACGACGAACGCTCGGTGTCCGTCGCCGTCACCGGGCGCGGGGAGGCGCTCAGGGAGCGTGCGGCACGGGTGCCGGGCGCCCTGCTCACGGCGACGGGGCTCGACGCGACGGCGGTGGCGAGGCTGCGCGAGGAGCTGCGGGAGCTGACCGGACGGGCGCTCGACGCGGCCGGCCGGCTCCGCTGAACCCTCGCCCGCGAGTATTACCCGCGGTTACTCCCCCCGTCCCCCGGCCCGCCCATACCGGCCGGTACCTTGTGCACGATGCATCTGTAACTTCCGTGCCGTCTGCCGTTTGTGCAACGCCCTGGGGGAGGTCCGCCGTGATCGAAGGCGCCGCTGTCGACACCCGCCCGACAAAGATCATGTATGTCGCCGAGGCCACCGCGCACGGCGGCCGCAACGGCTATGTCACCAGCCAGGACGGCCAGATCGACCTGAAGGTCGCGATGCCCCCGGCGCTGGGCGGCGACGGCGACGGCACCAATCCGGAGCAGCTGTTCGCGGCCGGCTACAGCTCCTGCTTCCACAACGCGCTGATCCTCGTCGGCAACCGCGCGGGCTACGACCTGGCCGGCTCCACGGTCGCCGCGAAGGTCGGCATCGGCCCCAACAAGACCCACGGCTACGGCCTCGCGGTCGCCCTGAGCGTGTCCCTCCCGGTGCTCGACGCGGAGATCGCCGCGAAGCTCGTGGACGCGGCCCACCAGGTCTGCCCCTACTCCAACGCCACCCGCGGCAACATCGACGTGACCATCGTCCTGGGCTGAGACGCCCCCGCCGGCCGCCCCGGCCGGGGCCACCCCGTGGAATCGAAGGCCGGACGGGTGTGTTGCACTGACTGTCGTAAGTCAGTGCAGGGAAGGGGCTCCGGACGTGATCGTGAACGGCACAGTGGCCGAGGGCTTCGAGCCGGTCGGGGAAGCGTTCGCACGGAACTTCGAGGTGCTCGGGGACCGGGGCGCGGCGGTGGCCGTCTACCGGGACGGGCACCGGGTCGTGGACCTGTGGGGCGGCACCCGGGACGTCGACGGCACGGCGCCCTGGGAGCGGGACACCGCCCAGATAGTGCGCTCGGCCACCAAGGGCGTGGCCGCCGCCGCGCTCCTGCTGCTGCACCAGCGCGGTGAGCTGGACCTGGAGGAGCCGGTCGGCACCTACTGGCCCGAGTACAAGGCGGCGGGCAAGGAGCGGACCCGCGTCGCGGACGTGCTGGCGCACCGCGCGGGCGTGCCGGTGCTGGACCGGCCGCTGAGCCCCGCCGAGGCGGCCGATCCCGACCTCGGGGCGGCGGCGGTCGCCGCGCAGGCGCCGGTCTGGGAGCCGGGCACGGCGCACGGCTACCACGCACAGACCTACAGCTGGCTGACCGGCGAACTGGTCCGGCGGATCACGGGCCTGCCGGTCGGCGAGTGGATCGCGGCCGAGATCGCCGGACCGGCCGGCGCCGACCTGCGGCTCGGGCTCACCCCGGCCGAGGCCGGCCGGGTGGGCCGGGTCGGGCAGATCGAGCCCCCGGCGGGCGCGGGCGCCCTGCGGGTGCGGCCCACGCGGGCCGTCGCCGACGCCTACGCCGACCCCGAGTCCCTGACCCGCCGCGCCTTCGCCGCGATCACGCCACAGCCGGACGAGAACGACCCGGCGTACCGGGCGGCGGCGCTGCCCGCCTCCAACGGCATCGCGACGGCCGACGGACTGGCCCGCTTCTACGCCTCCCTGATCGGCGAAGTCGACGGCGGGCAGCGGCTGTTCACCCCGCGGACGATGGAACTGGCCCGGGGCGAGCGGTCCGCGGGCGCCGACCGCGTCCTGGTCGTCGGCACCCGCTTCGGCCTGGGCTACATGCTGCACGGCGCGGCCTCGCCGCTGCTGTCCCCCACCTCCTTCGGCCACCCCGGCCGCGGCGGCGCGCTCGGCTTCGCCGACCCCGAGTCGGGTCTCGCCTTCGGCTATGTGACGAACGGGTTCAGGACGAGCGTGACGGCCGATCCGCGGGCACAGGCCCTGGTACGGGCGGTACGCGAGGCACTGCCCCGCTGACCGGCGACGGCCGCGGCCGGGTCGCGGAACCCGGCCGCCCGGCCACAGACGCGTCCTAGACGTGGATCGCGTGCGAGATCCGCCCCGACTCGGCGTCGATCTCCCCGTGCGCCTTGCTCAGCAGTTGCATGGCCATCTCGTTCAGCGCACGGGCGGCCGCCACCTCCTCCCCCACTCTCGGCTGATTGGAGTCGGAGTGGTGACGGCTGGCGTGACCGTGCCCGCGTACCTCGGTGCCGTCGGGCAGGCGCACCATCGCGACCGCGCGCGTGTGCTGGTCGTCCTCCATGAACTCCATCTCGACATGCCATCCCACTGCGGTGTGCATCATGACGATCACCTCCACAAACACCTGCTTCCAGGGTGCCCCTCCCCACGCCCCACCGCACCCACGGAGCCCCACGGGTCCCCGTTTCCACAACCGGGTCGCCCGCCCGCACCGACCCGGGGCCGGCTAACCGGCGTGCAGCATCAGCCCGATGCCCACCACCAGCAGTCCGGCCGCCGCGATCCGCGGCACCCCGAAACGCTCCTTGAAGAACAGCGCACCGATCCCCGCGCCGACGATGATCGACGATTCGCGCAGCGCCGCGACCGGGGCCAGGTCGGCCTTCGTCTGCGCCCACAGCACCAGCGCGTACGCCGCCACGGACAGGGCCGCGCCGAGCAGCCCGAGCGCGGCGAAGGGGCGCAGCAAGGAAGGGAGTTCGCCGCGGCGGCGGCCGAGGGCGTACAGCGGGACGACCCCGCCCTGGAGGGCCATCAGCCACGCGATGTAGCCCAGGGGCGAGCCCGAGGCGCGTACCCCCAGCCCGTCGACGACCGTGTACCCGGCGATGGTCAGACCCGTCGCCAGCGCGGCGCCGATCGCCACCCAGGGGGGACGGCGCCCGCGCAGCCCCCACAGCGCGACCCCGGTGAGGCCCGCGCAGGACACGAGGACGCCCGCGGCCGCCCAGCCGTCCGGCACCTCGTGCGCGAAGGCGGCGGCGAGCACGGTGACCACGAGCGGCGCGCTGCCCCGGGCGATCGGATAGGCCTGGCCGAAGTCGCCCAGCCGGAACGAGGTCATCAGCAGCGCGGTGTAGGCGATGTGGATGGCGGCGGACGCCAGGAGGTACGGCCAGGCCCGTGCCTGCGGGAACGCCGTGAACGGCGCCACCGTCAGTCCGATCAGCAGGCCGCCGCCCGCGATCAGCGTGAACCCGACCAGTTTGTCGGTGATCCGGTGCGCGATCGCGTTCCAGGACGCGTGCGTGACCGCGGCCAGGAGGACGGCCGCGGTCACGAGCGGGGTCACCGAGCGAGCTCTCGCACGTCCACCAGGGTGGCGCCGGCGTGGGCGATCAGGGCCTTCGGCTCCATCGGAAAGACGCTGTACGGGGTGCCGGCGGCGGCCCAGACCACGTCGTGCGCGAGCAGGGAGCGGTCGGCGAGCACCCGGGTCGCCGTGCGGTGCCCGAAGGGCGGTACGCCTCCGATGGCGTACCCGGTCGTCTCGCGCACCACGTCGGCCCTGGCCCGGGTCACCTTCGCGGCCCCGAGCTCCTCGCGCACGAGCTCCAGGTCCACCCGGGAGGCGCCGTCCATGAGCACCAGCACCGGCACGCCTCCCCCAATCTCTCGGCTCCGCTCGAGCAGGGGGGACCCCCATGCCGCGAAGATCAACGACTTGCAGATCTGGCTCAGCTCGCAGCCGATCGCGGCGGCCGCCTCCTCCGCGGTGCGGGTGGCGTCCGGGAAGCGCCGTACCCGCCCGTGCAGTTCGGCGAGTCCCGTCTCGCGCAGGGCCTCGGCGAACCGGGGGTGTGCTGCGGAGCCTTCTGCGGCCGTGCCGTCGGTCGTCGTCATGAACGGCACGCTAGCGGTCCGTGTACCGGGCAGGCGAACGGGTTCCGCGGGCCGGGCGCGCGCCGGACCGGCCGAGGGCCGGGTCCCGAACGCATGCGCGAGGCCGGTGAGGGCACCCCGTCCCCACGGAGCCCTCACCGGCCGGTCCTTCGGCGCGGCGGCGTCAGACGTGCGCCGGCTCGCGGTGCGCGTCCGGTTCCGTGTCGCCGGAACCGCCGGCGCGGCTCAGGCCCTCGCCCTCCACGTCCATGTTCGGCAGGGCACGGTCCAGCCACCGCGGCAGCCACCAGGCCTTGCGGCCGAGCAGCGCGAGCACCGCCGGGACGACGGCCATCCGGACGACGAACGCGTCGAAGAAGACCGCGATCGCCAGGCCGAAGCCGATCATCTTGATCATCGACTCGCTGGAGCCGATGAAGCCGGAGAAGACGGCGATCATGATGACGGCCGCGGCGGTGACCACCCGGGCGCCGTACCGGAAGCCGGTGACGACGGCCTGGCTCGGCTTCTCCCCGTGCACGTACGCCTCACGCATCCGGGTCACGAGGAAGACCTCGTAGTCCATGGCCAGTCCGAAGACCACGCCCACCATGAAGATCGGCATCATCGACATGATCGGGCCGGTCTGCTCGACGCCCAGCAGGCCGGACAGCCAGCCCCACTGGAAGACCGCGACCACGGCGCCCAGCGCCGCCATCACGCTCAGCAGGAAGCCGAGCGCGGCCTTCAGCGGGACCAGGATCGAACGGAAGACCATGATCAGCAGGAGGAAGGCGAGACCGACCACCAGCACCAGGTAGGGGATCAGGGCGTCGTTCAGCTTCTGCGAGAAGTCGATGTTCATCGCGGTCGAGCCGGTGACCAGCACCGTCGCGCCGGTGTCCGCCTTGATCCCGGCGCCCGTGTCGCGGATGCCGTGCACCAGGTCCTCGGTGGTGACGGAGGACGGCTTGGAGTCCGGGATCACGGTGATCGTCGCGGTGTCGCCGGCCTCGTTGAACGTCGCCGGGGTGACCGTCACGACGTCGTCGAGCCCCTTGATCTCGTCGCTCACCTCGGCGACGGCCGCCTTCGGGGAGTCGCTCGCGCCGGCGTCGACGACGACCATCAGCGGGCCGTTGAAGCCGGGCCCGAAGCCGTCCGACAGCAGGTCGTACGCCCGGCGCTGGGTGGTCGACACCGGCTGGGAGCCGTCGTCGCCGAGGCCCAGTTCGAGGGAGCCGGCCGGGACGGCCGCCGCGCCGAGTCCGATCACGCCCAGCAGCAGCACGGCCACCGGCCGCCGTACGACGAAGCTGGCCCAGCGCGCGCCCATGTTGGGCCGGCCCGGACGCTCGGCCGCCTTGCGGGCGGCGCGGGCGCCGCCCAGCAGCCTGCTCTTCGTCCCGGCGGGCTGCACCTTGCGCCCGACGTAACCGAGCAGCGCGGGGATCAGGGTCAGGGCGATCAGGACCGCGATCGCGACCGTGCCCGCCGCCGCGACACCCATCTTGGTCAGCATCGGGATGTTGACGACCGAGAGGCCGACCAGCGCGATGACCACCGTCAGGCCCGCGAAGACCACCGCGGAGCCCGCCGTGCCGACGGCCCGTCCGGCCGCCTCCTCGCGCTCCCGGCCCTCGGCCAGCTCGGCCCGGTAGCGGGAGACGATGAACAGCGCGTAGTCGATGCCGACCGCGAGGCCGATCATCATGGCGAGGGTGGACGTGGTGGAGCCCAGGTCCAGCGCGTTCGCCAGTGCCGTGATCGTGGACACGCCGATGCCGACGCCGATCAGGGCGGTCAGCAGGGGCAGACCGGCCGCGATCAGCGAACCGAAGGTGATGACCAGGACCACCGCGGCGATCGCGATGCCGATGACCTCCGTGGAGCCGGTCTCGGGCGCCGCGGTCAGCGCGTCACCGCCGATCTCGACGGTCAGCCCGCCGTCGCGGGCGTGCTGCGCCGCCTCGTTCAGGGCGTCCTTGGCGGCGTCCTTCAGTTCCATGCCGGAGACGTCGTACTTCACGGACGCGTAGGCGATCGTGCCGTCCTGGCTGACCGCGTGGGTCTTGAACGGGTCGGCGACGGAGGTGACCTCGGAGCCGGTGGACAGCTCCTCGACCGCCTTGCCGACGGTGGCCTTGTTGCCGGCGTCCGTGATCTTCTCGCCGCCGGGCGCCTTGAAGACGACCCGTGCGGTGGCGCCGTCGGCGCTCATCCCGGGGAAGCGCTGTTCCAGCAGGTCGAAGGCTTTCTGCGCCTCGGTGCCGGGGATGGAGAACGACGTGCTGCCGGCCGCGGGGGCGTTGGCCGCGCCGACACCGGCGAGGGTCAGCAGCGCGACCCATATCAGGGCGACGAAGTGCCGTCGCCGAAAGGCGAACCGGCCGAGTCTGTAGAGGAAAGTGGCCACGAGGGCGAACTCCCGGTCAGTCGTGGGGGTTTTCGGGGCAGGGTTCATCAGCCCGACGACATGAGCGGATACGTCAGGTGGAGCCTGGCTCGGGGATGCGTCAGACGGTGGGAACGCCGAGGGCGGGGAGGACCACGGCGTCGATGTACGAGGCGAGGAATTCCTGCGTCGGTGGATGGTCGTCGATCAGCGCCCGGGTGGCGAAGGCGCCGATGAGCATGTGCACCACGTACTCCAGCGCGGGGCAGTCGGCGCGGATCTCACCGCGGTCGATGGCCCGTCGCAGCAGCGTGCGGAACTCTTCCATCTCCGGCTCGACGAGCAGTTCCTTGAACGCCCGCAGCAGGTCCGGGTTGGTGTGCACCGCCATGAACAGGCCCCGCATCAGCGCGGAGTTCCGTTCCATGGTGCAGTCGTCCTCGCGCGAGACGAGCATACGGAAGTCGCCTCTGAGGGACCCGGTGTCGATGTCGCCCGCGCGGCCCGGCTTGCTGTGCCGGATCGCCTTGGCGACGAGTTCCGGCTTGCCGCCCCACTGGCGGTAGAGCGTCGCCTTGCTGGACCGGGTGCGGGCGGCCACGGCGTCCATGGTGAGGGCGTCGTAGCCGACTTCCCGGAGCAGGTCGAGCACGGCCTCGTACAACTCGGCCTCGCGCTCGGGCGTGATCCGACTGCGCCGCGCGGTCGCGACCTCGGTCATGCCACTCACCACTTCCCGCTCCGGCGTGCGCTTCGGACGACATTCTTCCGTACGACGTCGTTCCGTACGTCGTCCTCGTACACGACGAATGTAGCGCAGCCTTCGTGCGAAACGAAACCGTTTCGTACGTGTGCTGAGTCACCCTCGGGCGACACGCACCCTTTTTCACGAGTTGCCCGGGGCCATTCGGCGGAAAAGCATGGGGAGGTGAGCTATCTGCGTCTGCCCCATCTCCACGAAGACCTGCTGTGCTTCGTCGCCGAGGACGACCTCTGGCTGACCTCGCTCGACGGGCCCGGCCGCGCCTGGCGCCTCACCGTCGACCGCACCAAGGTCGGCCACCCCCGCTTCTCCCCCGACGGCCGCGACATCGCGTACACGACCTGGCGCAGTCTCGTCCCCGAGATCCACCTCGCGCCGGTGGACGGCGGGCCCGGCCGAAGACTCACCTACTGGGGCAGCGCCGACACCCAGGTCTGCGGCTGGACCCCGGACGGCGACATCCTCGCCGTCGCCTCCCACGGCCAGCCCTTCCCCTACTTCACCTGGGCCTACAAGGTGCCCACCGACGGCGACCCCGGCGGCCGGATGCCCTGGGGCCCGGTCTCCGACATCCAGGTCGCCGACCTCGACGGGGACCGCAAGACCCTCCTGCTGACCGGCACCCCGCCGCACGAACCCGCCGTCTGGAAGCGCTACCGCGGCGGGGCCATGGGCCGCCTGTGGCTGCACGGGAAACAACTGGTCCCCGACATCGGCGGCCACCTCCAGTCCCCGGTGTTCGCCGACGGACGGATCGCGTTCCTCTCCGACCACGAGGGCATCGGCAACCTCTACTCGTGCGCCTACGACGGCTCCGACCTGCGCCGCCACACCGACCACGACGCCTTCTACGCCCGGCACGCCTCCAGCGACGGCACCCGCGTGGTGTACCAGTGCGCGGGCGACCTGTGGATCGTCGACGACCTGAGCCCGCGCTCCGTCCCGCGCAGGCTCGACATCCGGCTGGGCGGGCCGCGCGCCGGCCGCCGCCCCTACCAGGTACCCGCCGCCCAGCACGTGGACGGCATCTCCGTGGACGAGACCGGGCGGGCCGGCGCCGTCGTGGTGCGCGGCAGCCTGTACTGGCTGACCCACCGGGACGGCCCCGCCCGCACCATCACCGACACCCCGGGCGTACGGGTGCGGCTGCCGGAGATGCTCGGCTCCGGCGGACAGGTCGCGTACGTGACGGACGCGGAGGGCGAGGACGCCGTCGAGATCGCCTACCTGCCCAGGGCCACCGGCGACCGCCCGCCCAGGCGGCTGGCCTCCGGGGAACTGGGACGGGTCCTGGAACTGGTCTCCGACCCGGAGGGCGAGCGCATCGCCATCGCCTCGCACGACGGACGGCTGCTGCTGATCGACGCCACCGAGGAGTCCAACGAAGAGGCGACCGAACTGATCCGGTCCGTCAACGGGCCGGTGCGCGACCTCGCCTTCTCCCCCGACGGCGCCTGGCTGACCTGGTCGCACCCGGGCATCGGGCGGTCGCTGCGGCAGATCAAGATGGCCCGGATCGCCCACAACGGCGGGACCGGCCTCGTCGTCGACGTCACCAACGGCCGCTTCGAGGACGAGAACCCGGTGTTCACCCGGGACGGGCGGTATCTGGCCTTCCTGTCCTGGCGCGGCTTCGACCCGGTGTACGACGTGCACACCGGCGACCTGTCCTTCCCGCTGGGCTGCCGCCCCTACCTGGTGCCGCTGTCGTCGGCGACCCCCTCCCCGTTCGCCCTGACCCCGGAGGGCCGCCCGGCCGCCGGCGGGCTGGACCCGATGGAGGACGAGGGCGGCGACGGCGCGGTGACCGTGGAGGTCGAGGGGCTGGAGAGCCGGGTGACACCGTTCCCGGTGACCGCCTCCAAGTACTCGGCGCTGTACCCGGTCGCGGGCGGCGGCCTGGTCTGGCTGCGCTGGCCGATCTCGGGCGCGCTGGGCGAGACCTTCGCCAACCCCGACGACACCAGCGGGCGGCCCACGCTGGAGCACTTCAACATCACCAAGGCCAAGAAGTCCGAACTCGTCGACCACCTGGACTGGTTCGCGGTGAGCGGGGACGGGACCCGGCTGGTCGTGGTCGACGAGGGCGAGCTGCGCGCGGTGCCGTCCGGCGAGGCCGGCGACAGCGACAGCACCGTCTGGATCGACCTGCGGCGCATCCTGCACGAGGTCGACCCGGCCGCCGAGTGGCGTCAGGCGTACGACGAGGCCGGCCGCCTCATCCGCGCCTACTTCTGGGACCCGGGGATGTGCGGCGTCGACTGGGACGGGGTGCTGGATCAGTACCGGCCGCTGGTCGAGCGGGTCGCCTCCCCGGACGAGTTCGCCGACCTGCTGCGCGAGGTGCTGGGCGAACTCGGCACCTCGCACGCCTACGTCACCCCCTCGCGCCGCAACGAGGGCCCGCCGCACTACCAGCGCCGCCAGGGCCTGCTGGGCGCCAACCTGGTCTGCCGGGACGGCGGCTGGATGGTCAAACGGATCCTGCCCGGCGACTCCTCCGACTCCAAGGCCCGCTCCCCGCTGGCCGGCACCGGCATCCGCCAGGGAGCCGTCCTCACCCATGTGGACGGGCGGCCGGTGGACCCGGTGACCGGCCCGTACCCGCTGCTGGCGGCCGCGGGCGGCACGACGGTGGAACTCACCTTCGCCCCCGCGGAGGGCAAGGCGGGCCGGTCCCGGCGGGTGGCCGTGGTGCCGCTCACCGACGACCGGCCGCTGCGCTACCAGGACTGGGTGACCAAGCGCCGCGAGGTCGTGCGGGAACTGGGCGCCGGACACTGCGGCTATCTGCACATCCCCGACATGGGCGGCTCCGGCTGGGCCCAGTTCAACCGGGACCTGCGCATGGAGGTCTCCCGGCCCGCGCTCATCGTGGACGTACGCGGCAACGCCGGCGGCCACATCAGCGAACTGGTCGTGGAGAAACTCACCCGCCGGATCCTCGGCTGGGACCTGACGCGCGACGCCCAGCCGGTGTCGTACGCCTCGAACGCCCCCAGGGGCCCGGTGGTCGCCCTCGCCGACGAGGCCACGTCCTCCGACGGCGACATGATCACCGCGGCCTTCAAGCTGCTGAACCTCGGCCCGGTGGTCGGCCAGCGCACCTGGGGCGGAGTGGTCGGCATGACCGGACGGCACCAGCTGGGCGACGGCACCGTGATCACGGTGCCGATGAACGCGGCCTGGTTCGACGCCTACGGCTGGTCCATCGAGAACCACGGCGTGCTGCCCGACCTGGAGGTGCTGCGCACCCCCCTGGACTGGGCGGAGGGACGGCACGCCCAGCTCGACGACGCCGTGCAGCTCGCCCTGGACCTGCTGGAGACCAACCCGCCGGCGACCCCGCCGGACCGCAGCCGGGTACCGGACCGGTCCCGGCCGAAGCTGCCGCCGCGGAGCTGAGAACGCCGGAGCGGAGCGCCGGCCGGGCACCGTCCGGTCGGCGCGCCGGCGAGCGGCCGGCCGCAGGGAACCCGAGGACGCGAGGAAGGGGTGCCCCTCGTCAGGGGCACCCCTTGCTCATTCAGCTTGGTTCAGCGAGGAAGTCCGCTTCAGGCGTCGTAGTCCTGGTTGAAGCGGTCCTCCTGCTCACGGACGCTGCGCTCCGTGTCACGCTGCGGCTCACGACCCCGCTGTTGCGACTGCTGGGCGCGCTGCTTGGCCTCGTCGGCCTTCTGCTTGCCCTTCTGCTGCATCTGCTGGGCCTGGTCCTGGAACTTGTCCTTCATACCCATGTGGGTTCACTCCCGTGTTGGGGGGGGAAGGCCCTTGATCGGGCCTCGACCAGATTCACACGGCCGGACACGGAGCGCATGTCGATCAGTCACGGTGCGTGACGCGGGCCTGTTCGTCGGCCGCTCCACCCGCTCCCACCAGGCCCGATCGCATCCCCTGCAACCTGGGCGCGAACCGGCGCATCTCCCGCTGCCCGACGCTCCCGATGAGCCCCGGCAGATATCCGCGCACCCCCTGCATCCCGCGCAGCCACCACTGCCCGTACACATGGGCCGACCGCCGTTCGATGCCGGCCACCAGCCGGTCCACCGCCGGGCCCAGCGGGTAGGTCTTGTTCGACGGCCACGGCAGCCGCTGCCGCAGCTCCCGCATCACCTCGTCCTGGTCGGCCCCGCGCACCATGTCCGTGTCGGTCCAGGACAGGTACCCCACCCCGACCCGGACGCCCTGGTGGCCGACCTCGGCGCGCAGGCTGTGCGCGTACGCCTCCACGCCCGACTTGGACGCGCAGTACGCGGTCATCATCGGGGCGGGGGTGATGGCGGCCAGGGAGGCGATCTGGAGCAGATAGCCGCGGCTGGCCACCAGCGCCGGGAGGAAGGCGCGGGCGGTCACCGCCGAGCCGATCAGGTTGACCTCGATCACCCGCCGCCAGGCGCCCGGGTCGGAGTCGGCGAACGGCCCGCCGGTGGCGACCCCGGCGTTGGCGACGACGATGTCGACCTTCCCGAACCGCTCCACGACCTCCCGCGCGACCCGGGCCATGGCCTCGTCGTCGGTCACGTCGGCGCACCAGTGGGCGCTGTCGCCGTGCAGCCGCTCCGAGACCTGCTTGAGGGCGTCCGGCTCCAGCCCCACCAGCGCCACCTCGGCGCCGCGCGCGGACAGCTTGCGCGCGAGCTGCTCCCCCACGCCGCGCGCGGCTCCCGTGACGACCGCGACCTGTCCCTCGAGACCGACCCTGCTCATGCGCCCTCCTTGACCTGTACGTACGTGGTGACGAGTGCCCGGATCCGCCCGGTGACCAGCTCGGGCGCCTCGACGGGCGTCATGTGGCCGAGGCCGGGGAGTTCGGTGAGGCCGACGCAGTGCGGCAGCGCGGCGGCCAGCGAGCGGGCGTGCACCGGCGGGGTCAGCCGGTCGGCGGTGCCCACGACCACCTCGGCCGGCGCCGTCAACTCCGTCACCCCGTGGTCGAGGTCGAGCAGGTCGAGCACCTGCGACCAGGCGTGCCTGACCCGGCGCGGGCACGCGTGCACGATCCGCGCGCAGGCGTCGACCATGTGCGGCGCGGAACCGGCGCCCATGGTGGCGTACTTGAGGATCCGGCGGGCGACCGGCGTGACCGGTCCGAGCGGCGCCCTCGACCCGAGGACGTGCCGGGTCAGCCAGGTCCGCAGCGCACCGGCCCGGATCGGTACGACGGTCGCCTCGGCGACCAGCCGCGAACTGCCCGTGCTGCACAGCAGGACGGCCGCCGCGTGCGCGCGGAACCCCGGGCGGGCGGCGGCGGCCAGCACCGTCATGCCGCCCATGGAGTGCCCGACGATCACCGCCTTCTCGCCGGGCGCGAGGGTCGCCTCCAGTACGGCTTCCAGGTCGTCGGCGAGCGCGTCCGTGCCGCAGTCCCGGCTCGCCGGACTGCGTCCGTGGCCGCGCTGGTCGTAGGCGATCACCCGGTGGTCGACGGCCAGGTCGCGGATCTGGGCCGCCCAGAACGCGGTGGAGCAGGTCCAGCCGTGGGCGAGGACGACGGGCGGGGCACCCTCGGGGCCGTGCACCTCGACATGGAGTGCGGCGCCGTCGGCGGAGACGGCGGTCAGCTCGCGGGCGGGGACGGGCGGGGCGTAGACGTCCACGGCGGCGGGGGCGGGACGGCTCATGCGCTCGCCTCCGACTTCCGGGCGGCGCCGGACTTCCCGGGCTTCCCGGACTGCCCGGCGGATTCGGCGAGTTCGACGGCTTCGACAGGTTCGGCGGCGCCGGACCGCACGGACCGCCGGTCGGCCGGGGCGCGCAGCACCTCGTACTCCGTGAGGTCCACCCGTCGGGTCTCGCGCCGGAACTCGCTCGTCGTCCCCGGCCAGATGGTGGTGTTGCGCCCGCTCGCGTCCAGGTACCAGCTGGTGCAGCCGCCGGTGTTCCACACCGTGCGCTTCATCCGGTCCTGCACCCGGCGGTTCCAGGCGTTCACCGCGCTCGGCCGGGCGACGAGGGCCGCGCGCCCGCCGAGCACGTCCAACTGCCGCATGTAGTCGGCCAGGTAGTTCAGCTGGGACTCGATCATGAGGATCATGGAGGAGTTGCCCAGGCCGGTGTTGGGCCCGATGATCGTCATCCAGTTGGGGAAGCCGGCCGCGGAGGCGCCCCGCAGGGACTGCATACCGCCCTTCCACGACTCGGCGAGCGTGCGCCCGTCGGCCCCGACCACCCGCTCGGCGATGGGCATGTCGGTGACGTGGAAGCCGGTGCCGAAGACGATCACGTCGGCCTCGGTCTCGGTGCCGTCGACGGCGACCAGGGTGGAGCCGCGGACCTCGCGCAGCCCGCTCGCCACCACGTCCACGTTGGGCCGGGCGAGGGCCGGGTAGTACTCGCTGGACAGCAGGATCCGCTTGCAGCCGATCCGGTAGTCGGGGGTCAGCTTGGCCCGCAGGGCCGGGTCCTTGATCGCACGGGTCATGTTGCGCCGGGCCAGCCGCTCGACGAAACCGAGTTCGTCCGGGTGCTTGGTGAACGCCTGGACCTGCAACTCCCTTATGCCCCACAGCAGTCCGCGGCGCAGCCGCGAGGTGAGCGGCACGGCCCGGTGCAGCGCCCGCTCGGCCCCGGTGATCGCGCGGTCGACGCGGGGCATCACCCACGGCGGGGTGCGCTGGAACAGGGTGAGCCGGCCGACCTCGGGCTGGACGGCGGGCACGATCTGGATCGCGGACGCCCCCGTGCCCACCATCGCGACCCGCTTGCCGCGCAGTTCCTGGCCGTGGTCCCAGCGGGCCGAGTGGAAGACCGCGCCGGGGAAGGAGTCGAGCCCCGGGATGTCCGGGATCCTCGGGTCGGACAGCGGTCCGGTGGCGGAGACGACGACGTCGGCGCGCAGCCGCCCGCTCGTGGTCTCGATCTCCCAGTACAGCCCCTGCGGGTCCCAGGTCATCCTCGTCACTTCGGAGTCGAAGCGGATGTGGGGCCGCAGGTGGAAGAGGTCCGTCACGTGCTCCAGGTAGGCGCGGATGTGCTCCTGCCCGGAGAAGGTGCGCGGCCAGTCCGGGTTGGGCGCGAAGGAGAACGAGTACAGGTGGGACGGGACGTCGCAGGCACAGCCGGGATAGCTGTTGTCCCGCCAGGTGCCGCCGACGCCGCCGGCCCGCTCCAGGACGACGAAGTCGGTGATCCCCTCGCGTCGCAGCCGTACGGCCGCCCCGAGTCCGCCGAACCCGGACCCGATCACCGCCACCCGTACATGCTCGTGCTCGTGCTCGGCCATCCCTGAGCCTCCACGCATCGCCTCGGACTCCGCCAGTGAACACTGGCGCAATGGGGAGAGTAGAGCAGTGGCGTACCGATGGGTAGGGGGCGTGGGCAGGACGTCCGAACCGGTCGGCCGGCCCCGGCCGGCGCCGGCTCGGCATAGGCTTCCGACGTGGCAGAAGACGGCGCACGACGCGAGTACCGCATGGAGGAGCTGGCCGGGCTGGCCGGCATCACCGTCCGCACCCTGCGCTTCTACCGCGAGCGCAAACTCATCCCGCCACCCCGCCGCGAGGGCCGCATCGCCTGGTACGACGACCATCACCTGGCCCGGCTGCGCACCATCTCCGCGCTGCTGGAACGCGGCCACACCCTGAACGGCATCGCCGAACTCGCGGAGGCCTTCGACCACGGCCGTGACGTCGGCGAACTGCTCGGCCTCGACGCCCCCACCGAGGAGGAGCCGGTCCGCCTCACCCCCGAGGAACTCGCCGCCCGCTTCGAGGGCGAGGTCACCCCGGAGAACCTCGCCGCCGCGCTGGACCTCGGCTACCTCGGCACCGACGGCGACGAGATCGTCCACATCAGCAGCCGCCTGCTGGACGTCTCCTCGGCCCTGGTCCGCGAGGGCATACCGCTCGCGGAGGTCCTGGCGGCGGGCAAACAGGTCCGCGAACACGCGGACGCCCTCGCGGAACTCTTCCGCTCCCTGGTCCTGCGCCACGCCCCCGAGGAGGACCTCCAGCGCCTGCGCCCCCTGGCCCGCAGCGTGGTCGAGGCGGAACTCTCCCTGGCCCTGGACCGCCACCTGCGCAAACAGGACTGAGCAACAGGCAGGTTCACTCGATCGAGGCACTTCCCGGTGAACGGCATACGAAATTCGGTTCGCACTCCGAGAGTGAGATCGAAAGGACCCCGGCGGCTGTCCTACCAGCCCCGGGGCGTGGCCGACACTGCACAGGAGCGTCAGCGTGCCCGAGCATAGCCCTCGACCGTCCCAGCCCACTTCCGCGCGCACCGGATCACCACGAGCTCTCGGCGTGGTGCGTCTCAGCAACGTGACCGAGGTGACCACGTCACCCGGCAGGCAACGTTCCGCGATCCGGCTGTGTGCCCAGCGACTGGGCCTGACCCTGATCGCCGAAGCCGCAGATCTCGGCGTGTCCGCACGCAGGACCTCGCCCTTCGAAAGGCCGTCCCTGGCACCTTGGCTGCAACGCCCTGCCGAGTACGACGTCATCGTGTGGTCACATGTGGACCGCGCTGTGCGATCCGTGGCTCACATGTCCCAAATGATCGAGTGGGGGCAGAGGAACTCGACGACACTCGCCTTCGGAATGCCCGAGGACGAGTCTCCACTCGTTGTCGTACCCCAGGCGGACAGCAGCGTCGTCCGACGTTGCATCGACCTGGCCTACGCCGCCGAGCAGGAAGCCCACGCCATTTCCGCCCGGCTCACCAGCGCCCATGAAGCGCTCCGTGCCAAGGGCCGATACGGAGGCGGCCGTCTCCCTTCGGATACCGAAAGGCTCCGCATTCCTCGGGCGTCGGTTGGTGTCTCGCACCCGATCCAGAGTCCACGGACGTCGTCCGTATGGTCGTGGACGACGTGCACTCGGGGCTGTCCCTGGTCGCCATCGCCCACAAACTCGAAGCGGCAGGCATTCCGGTACCTCGCGATCGCCACGCCCAGCTTCAAGGACGCCCATGGGCGGGCGGCGTCACGGACGGGACTTCGAGCGATTCCGCTGGACAGCCGGCAGCCTGTCCAAGATCCTCCGCACCCCGGCGCTGATGGGGCACCGGGTGCACAAAGGGGAGACCGTCCGCGACGCCGGGGGCTCGCCCGTACTGATCGGCCCCCCGCTTGCTCACCGAGGAGGAGTTCCGAGCGCTCCAGGGCATCCTCGACGCCCGCTCCAACGGGATCCGCTCCAAGCGCCGGGAGACGTCTCTGCTGATCGGGGTCGCGCACTGCACTGGGTGCGGCGGCCGCATGCACTTCGCCACCCGGAAGGCCTACCCGTACGGCGACTACGCTTGCCGCGCCTCAGCCCGCGGCTCAACCTGTGCCGCTCCCGCCGCCATCCGCGCCAGCTGGTCGGACGAGTACACCATCAGCCGCTACCGCGAGGCATTCGCCACGGACGGCGAGGTGACCCGAGAACAACTCCTCAGGGACGGAGTCCGCGTCACCGTCGCCAAGGGGCGGTCCGGCGGAGGGCCGGACCGCCTGGCCGGGCCGGACACCTCACGGCTGACGTTCACCATCGGCGACGCCCTGTCTCATCAGCCGCAGCGTTAAAAGAGACATGGAGGGGCGCAGAACCTCTGGCGCCCCTCCGTCCTCCTCACAGATCGAAAACCACCGTCACCGGAGCATGGTCCGACCAGCGCTCCTCATGGCTGGCAGCCCGCTCCACGTACCCCTTGACCGCTCGCCGAGCGAGCCCGGGCGTCGCGACGGCGAGGTCGATCCTCCATCCCGAGTCGTTCTCGAAGGCCCGCCCCCGGTAGGACCACCACGAGTACGGGCCGTCCACGTCCGGATGCAGTTCGCGTACGACGTCGACGTAGCCGCCGTCGGCCGGGTCGAGGACGTCGCCGAGCCACTCCCGCTCCTCCGGCAGGAAGCCGGAGCTCTTGCTGTTGGCCCGCCAGTTCTTCAGGTCGGCCTGCCGGTGGGCGATGTTCCAGTCGCCGCAGACGACGACCTCGCGCCCGTCGGCGGCGGCGCGCTCGCGCAGGCCCTTCAGATAGGGCAGGAACTCGTCCATGAACCGGACCTTCTCGTCCTGCCGCTCCGTGCCGACCTCGCCGGAGGGCAGATAGAGCGAGGCGACCGTCACGCCCGGCAGGTCCGCCTCGACATAGCGCCCGCTGCCGTCGAACTCGGCCGACCCGAAGCCGACCCGGACCGCGTCGGGCTCGCGCCGGGTGTAGA
Organism: Streptomyces sp. NPDC104096; assembly: GCF_055584385.1. NCBI lineage: Bacteria > Bacillati > Actinomycetota > Actinomycetes > Kitasatosporales > Streptomycetaceae > Streptomyces > Streptomyces sp. NPDC104096. The sequence goes on along the minus strand of NZ_JBVJMD010000011.1, from coordinate 123,549 downwards.
GGGAGACGCCCGCGCGCCCCTTGGCCGCGGCCGGAGCGTGCACGACGTGCCAGCCCTCCGGGGCGCGCACCTCCTCCGGCAACTGCTGCGGCTCGGCCCGCACCTCCTGGAGGCAGAGCACCTCGGCGGAGGTCTCCGCCAGCCACGGGACGAAGCCCTTCTTGGCGGCGGCCCGCAGTCCGTTCACATTCACCGTGGTCACAGTCAGCACCAGGGCACGATACCGGCACACTGGACGGAGTCCCGATTTCGGTTCTGCATACACGTACAGTGAGCGACATGAACATACGTCCCGTCCCGTTCGATCACCCCGACGCCGTCCGGCTCAACGACGAGGTCCAGGCCGAGTACCACGTGCGCTACGGCGACGGCGGTGACGCCACTCTCCTGGCCCCCTCCGACTTCGAGTCGCCGAACGGCGTCTACCTGATCGCGTACGACGAGACCGACCGGCCCCTCGCCACCGGCGGCTGGCGCGCCCAGGACAAGAACGGCGAGGGCAACGAGGACGGCGACGCCGAGCTCAAGCGCATGTACGTCGTCGCGGACGCCCGCGGCCGTGGGCTCGCCCGCCGGATGCTGGCCGCCCTGGAGGAGCACGCCCGCGCGGCCGGCCGGGCCCGCATGGTGCTGGAGACCGGCCTCAAGCAGCCCGAGGCCATCGCCCTCTACTCCTCCAGCGGCTACGAGCCGTGCGTCAAGTTCGGCTTCTACCGCTTCCACGAGTCGAGCCGCTGCTACGCCAAGGCACTGTGACCGGCAGGCGGGTGCCGGTCACAGCCGTACGACGCCTCCGCACAGACCTCCGCACAGACCTCCGTACAGACCCTCTGTACGACATGCCGAAGCCCCGGCCGGGAGATCCGGTCGGGGCTTCGCGCCGCACGGAACGGCCCGTGTCCGCGCTCTGCGCTGTCCACGAAATGGCCAAAGCCCCGGTCGGTTTCCCGACCGGGGCTTTGAGCTGCAGTGGACCTGAGGGGATTCGAACCCCTGGCCCCCTCGATGCGAACGAGGTGCGCTACCGGACTGCGCCACAGGCCCTTGCAACGAGTGAAACTCTAGCATCCCGATCGCCGTGCTTGGAAATCCGTTCCCGGGCCCCCCGGGTTCCGCCGACCGGGGGCGACGTCGCAGGTGGGACGGGGAGCGCACCCGTCCCACCGCGAAGCGTCACTCGTTGGCCGCCCGGGGGCGCCCGCCGTCGTCGTACTGGTCGAACAGCGGCGTACGTCCGCGTTCGCGCGAGCGGCGGGCGGACGCCGCCCGGCGGGCGTCGCTCCGGCCGCCCGCGCCGTCCCGCTCGTCCGCCTGTCCGCCGTCGGCGCCGTCCGCGCCCGGGGCTGCGGCGTCGTCGGCCGTCGCGGCCCCCTCGGCCGTCCCGGCCTCGGGCTCCGGCTCCCGGGCGACGGAACTGGACCGCGCGGAGCTCCACGCGTCCGGCCCGCCGAGATCCACGTCGGAGGTGGCCCGGGGGGCGACCGGCGCGGTCACGTAGGTCGGCAGCGGCACCGGCACCGGGTCCCAGCTCTCGCCCGGGCCCGGCCGCCGCTGCCGCTCCCGCTGCTGGTCGACCCACTCCGCGTGGTCGGTCTGCTCGACGAGCGCGCGCCGGTCGGCGGCGAGCGCCGCCGAGAGGGCGGAGTCGGTCTCCGGGTCGTACGCCTCCCCGGGTTCGCCGGCGTCCGGCTCGACCCGCGAACCGGTCTCGACCGCCGGGCGCCGACGCGGCTGGCGGCTGCGCTCGCGCAGCCGCTGGGCCGCGACCTCGGCGCGCTGCCGGTCCATGTGGAAGGCGAAACGCCGGCGCTCCTGGGTGCGGAGGTAGGCGATGTAGCCGCTGAGCAGCACGGCGGGCACGCCGGGCGCCCAGAGGAACGCCAGGCCTCCGACGGCCGCGACGATCGCGCCGAACGTGAAGGCGACGAAGAGCAGGACGGTCGTACGCCTGCGGCGTGCCAGTGCCTTCGAGCGCTTGGCGCGGGCGGCGGCCGCCTGCGCCGAGGCGGCGCGCCTCTCGTCCGTCGCACGGGTGCGCCTCGGGGTGCCGCGGGGTTCGGGGGCCGGCGCGCCGTGTCGGTCGTGCGCCGGTTCCTGCGCCGCTTCGCGCACCGGCTCGCGGCCGGGTTCGTGCGCCGCGTCGCGCGTCGGTTCGCGTGCCGGTTCCGGGTGCTGCGGTGCCTGTGCCGGTACCACCGCTTCCGTCCGCGGGCGGGTCGGGGGCATGGCGAAGGCCCGGACGTCCACCGAATCGGTGACGACGTCCGGATCGCCGGCGTCGGGCTCCCCCTCCTCGGCGGAGCGCGCCTGCAGGTCCTTGGCGTATCGGCGCTCCATACCCGCCCTTCCGGACAGCAGCCGGATGGCGGTGCTGAAGCGTTCCGTCGGACGGGCCTCGTTCAGCTCGTCCTGCCTACGGAGCCACATCGGCACCAAGTAGGCGGCCCAGGCCCCGACAATGACTGCGTAGATGAGGCCGCTGCTGCTCACGTCTCACACGGTAGAGGGGTTTACGTGAGGCCATCCGCCAATTGAGCCGGTGTGTCGCACGATCTGGCTGATATTTCGAGCTTTTTTTGCGACCGATGCGATCAGCAGGCCGCTGCGGGCGCGTATTTAATGCCCGAGACGGTCAGCCTGCGATCAATTTCGAACATTTATTCAATTACCCGGGCCGTGCGGGATTCCCTGGTCCCGGGGCACGCTCGGGGGACGGGTCCGCCGCCAACGGCTCAGCAGCCCCTCCGGCACCTCCTCCGCCGTGAGCGCGAAGACGAGATGGTCCCGCCACGCTCCGTCGATGTGGAGATAACGGGGCCGCAGCCCCTCCTCACGGAATCCGAGTTTCTCCACGACCCGGCGGCTCGGCCTGTTCTCGGGCCGAATGCAGACCTCGACCCGGTGCAGTCCGACCGTGCGGAAGGAGTGGTCCACCACGAGCGCGACCGCCGTCGGCATCACCCCGCGCCCGGCCACGGACTGGTCCACCCAGTAGCCGATGTGGCCCGAGCACATCGAGCCCCAGGTGATGCCCGCGACCGTGAGCTGCCCGACCAGTCGGTCCTGGTACTCGATGACGAACGGCAGCATCCGGCCCGCCCTCGCCTCCGCGCGCAGATGCCGGACCATCTGACGGTAGGTCGGCCGGTGCGTGATCGGACCGCTGGGCGTGGGCGGCGGAATGGTCGCCTCCCAGGGGCGCAGCCAGTCACGGTTGCGCCGGTTGACCTCGCGCCACATCCGCTGGTCGCGCAGCTTTATCGGCCGGAGCACGACATCGCCGTCCACCAGCTCCACCGGCCAGGACGCGCTGTTCAGCTCGCACCCCCACTACTGGCGCCGGGTCCGGGATGGTCGCCGCCCCGGATCTGGTCGACGGCGTGCACCAGCAGGGGCTCCAGCACGGCCAGGCCGTCCTTCACCCCGCCGGTCGAGCCCGGCAGATTGACGATCAGGGTCCGGCCGGCCACTCCGGCCAGGCCCCGGGAGAGCGCCGCGGTCGGCACCTTCCGCCGTCCGTACGCCCGGACGGCCTCCGCGATGCCCGGCACCTCCCGGTCGATCACCCGGCGGGTGGCCTCGGGGGTCCGGTCGGTGGGCGAGATCCCGGTGCCGCCGGTGGTGACCACGACGTCGTACCCGGCCTCGACGGCGGCGCGCAGCGCGCTCTCCACCGGGTCCCCGTCGGGCACCACCCGCGGTCCGTCCACGGTGAACCCGAGGCCGCGCAGGCCGGCCGCGATCAGCGGGCCGCCCCGGTCCTCGTACACCCCGGCGGCGGCCCGGTTGGAGGCGGTCACGACCAGGGCGGCGTACGGCGCCGACCCGGTGCCGCCGGGCGACGGCGCGCCGCTCATGAGCGGCTCCAGTCGCCCGACTTGCCGCCCGTCTTCTCCTCCACCCGCACGTCCGTGATGACCGCTCCCTTGTCGACGGCCTTGACCATGTCGACCACGGTGAGCCCGGCGACACAGACCGCGGTGAGGGCCTCCATCTCGACGCCCGTGCGGTCCGTGGTGCGCACCGTGGCCACGATCTCCACGGCGTCGTCCGCGACCGACAGGTCCAGTTTCACACCGGACACCGCGAGCGGGTGGCACAGCGGGATCAGGTCGGGGGTGCGCTTGGCGCCCATGATGCCCGCGATCCGCGCCGTGGCCAGGGCGTCGCCCTTGGGCATCCCCTCACCGCGCAGCAGTTCGACCACGCGCGGCGAGACCAGGACCCGGCCGGCGGCGCGGGCGGTGCGCGCGGTCACGGCCTTGTCGGACACGTCGACCATACGGGCGGCGCCCGCGTCGTCGAGGTGGGTCAGTCGGTCCTGCACAGGCGGTCCGGGGGTCTCCCCCCGGGAAGGCACAGTCATGGTGTGGCGCGCTCCCGGTCCGGGCCCGTCGCGGTGCGGCGCACGGGCCTGTTGTGCGCGACACGGTACCGCCAAGCCGGGGCGCGCAGCGGGCCAGGACCGTCCTGCGAACAGGTACCCGGGCGGGGCTCAGCCGAGCAGGACGACCTCGACCTCGGTGCCGGGCTCGACGGAGGTCACGTCCTCGGGGACGACGATCAGGGCGTCGGCGTGCGCGAGGGCGGCCACCAGATGGGATCCGGAGCCGCCGACCGGCCGCACGGTGCCGTCGGTGTGGCTGCCGCGCAGGAACTGTCTGCGGCCCGCCGGGGAGGTCAGCGCCTTGTCCGCGGTCAGGGTCGCGCGCGTGGTGGGCCGGTGGACGTCCGCGAGCCCCATGAGGGTGCGGATGGCCGGCCGGACGAACAGCTCGAAGGAGACGTACGACGACACCGGGTTGCCCGGCAGGGCGAGCAGCGGGATGTGGTCGGCGCCGATGGCACCGAAGCCCTGGGGCTTGCCCGGCTGCATGGCGAGCTTGCGGAACTCGATGCCGCTGCCCGGCTCGTCCTCGTCGCCGACGTGCGCCAGCGCCTCCTTGACCACGTCGTACGCCCCGACGCTGACGCCGCCCGTGGTGACCATGAGGTCGGCGCGCACGAGCTGGTCCTCGATGGTGGAGCGGAGGACGTCGGCGTCGTCGGCGACGGCGCCGACCCGGTAGGCGATCGCGCCGGCGTCGCGCGCGGCCGCGGTGAGCGCGAAGCTGTTGGAGTCGTGGATCTGGCCGCTGCCCAGCTGCTCGCCGGGCTGGACCAGCTCGCTGCCGGTGGACATGACGACCACGCGCGGGCGGGGCCGCACCCGCACGGTGCCGCGGCCGATGGCGGCGAGCAGGGCGATCTGCGGGGGCCCCAGGACGGTGCCCGCCTCCAGGGCCAGGTCGCCCGCCCTGACGTCGCTGCCCTTGGCCCGCACATGGGCGCGTGCCTCGGCGGGCCGGTGCACCCGCACCAGTCCGCCGGCGCCCCCGGGGTCGAGGGCGGCGGCCCGCATCCCGCTGACCGGTCCCTCGCCGAGTCCGCCGTCGGTCCACTCCACGGGGACGACGGTCTCGGCACCGGGCGGCAACGGCGCGCCGGTCATGATGCGGGCGGCCTGGCCGGGGCCCACGTGGAGCAGGTCGCGCCGGCCGGCCGCGACGTCCCCGACGACGTCCAGGACGGCCGGGAACTCCTCGCTCGCGCCCGCGACATCCGCCACCCGTACCGCGTACCCGTCCATGGAGCTGTTGTCGAACGGCGGCAGGGAGCCCGGCGCCAGGACGTCCTCCACCAGGACGCAGCCCTGGGCGTCGAGGAGTTGGAGCTCGATCGGTTCCAGGGGGCGGACGGTGGCGAGGATGTCCTGAAGGTGCTCGTCCACCGACCAGACGCGGTCCTGGTCTGCGGTGCGGGGCGCGGCGGTGCTCAACGTTGTTACATCTCCTCGGCTACGTAACTGCGAAGCCAGGTCCGGAACTCCGGGCCCAGGTCTTCACGTTCGCACGCGAGTCTGACAATGGCACGCAGGTAGTCGCCTCGGTCGCCGGTGTCATAGCGGCGGCCCTTGAAGACGACGCCGTGCACGGGTCCGCCGACCTTCTCGTCCTGCGCCAACTGCTGGAGCGCGTCGGTGAGCTGGATCTCGCCGCCGCGGCCCGGCTCGGTGGTGCGGAGTATGTCGAAGATGTGCGGGTCGAGGACATAGCGGCCGATGACCGCGTAGTTCGACGGGGCGTCCGCCGGGTCGGGCTTCTCGACCAGGCCGGTCACCTTGACGACGTCGCCGTCCCCGGTGGTCTCCACGGCCGCGCAGCCGTAGAGGTGGATCTGCTCGGGCGCGACCTCCATGAGCGCGATGACGCTGCCGCCGCGCTGTTCCTGGACCTCGACCATGCGCGCCAGCAGCGGGTCGCGGGGGTCGATGAGGTCGTCGCCGAGCAGGACGGCGAAGGGTTCGCGGCCCACGTGCGGGGCCGCGCACAGCACGGCGTGACCGAGTCCCCTGGGGTCGCCCTGACGCACGTAGTGCATGGTCGCGAGGTCGCTGGACTCCTGCACCTTGGCGAGCCGCGCGGCGTCGCCCTTCTTCTGGAGGGCGGACTCGAGCTCGTAGTTGCGGTCGAAGTGGTCCTCGAGCGGGCGCTTGTTGCGGCCCGTGATCATGAGGACGTCGTCGAGGCCGGCGGCCACGGCCTCCTCGACCACGTACTGGATCGCCGGCTTGTCGACGACCGGCAGCATCTCCTTGGGAGTGGCCTTGGTGGCCGGCAGGAACCGGGTGCCGAGGCCCGCTGCGGGGATGACAGCCTTGCTGATCCTGGGGTGCGACTGGGTCATGGCCGACACCTTATCGGGTGCCTTTGTGAAGAATCTGTGGTCCGGATTAATTTCGGCTCACATGAACGTATTGAGTCCATATGGGAGTACTTTATGCATCACCGCAGGCCTCCATCCCATTCTGACAAGCGGATGTTGCGACGCGAGCTACTTCAGGTGAGAAACAGGTTTACCGCGGATGACGTGGAGGCGGCCTCGCGCGCGCTGGCGGAGCGGGCACTGGAACTGCCCGAACTGGCCCGCGCGGGCACGGTGGCCGCCTATGTCTCGGTGGGGAGCGAACCCGGGACGCTCGCGCTCCTGGACGCGCTGCGCGCGCGGGGGACGCGGGTGCTGCTTCCGGTGCTGCTGCCCGACAACGACCTGGACTGGGGCGAGTACGCCGGAGCGGAATCCCTCGCGAGCGTGCGGCACGGCGGGAAGATGGCGCTGCTGGAACCGTCCGGCGAGCGCCTGGGCCCGGACGCGGTGACCGCGGCGGACGCGGTGCTGCTGCCCGGCCTCGCCGTCGACGCGCGCGGCATGCGCCTGGGGCGCGGCGGGGGGTCGTACGACCGGGTGCTGGCCCGGCTGGAACGCGCGGGCGCCCACCCCGCGCTCGTGGTGCTTCTCTACGACCCGGAGGTCGTCGGGCACGTTCCCGAAGAAGCGCACGACCGGCCGGTCCACCTGGTGGTGACACCGTCGGCCGTGCGCCGCTTCGGGAACGTCTGACTCAGCGTCGACCCGGTCAGATGGGTCGGCTCACGGCTTGAGCACCAGCGTGTCGCCCGTGCTCGCGTCGACCGCCTTCTGCGAGAACGCCCAGGGCAACAGCTCGCCGGCGGCCCACTTGTCCGTCTGGTCGGTGTAGTGGGAACTGTAGGCGTGCCCGGAGGCACCCGTGAGGTTGATCCACTTCGACTTGTCGAGATCGGCGAGGTTGACCACCATCCGCATCGACGGCACCCAGACGACGCCGTAGCCGCCGGCCGCGTTCCAGCCGGTCGCGTCCACCGCCGCCTCGCCGCCGCCGAGCTCCCAGGGACCGCGGTTGAGGACGTACTGGAGGAAGGCCGGACCCGCGGTGCCCAGGGTCTGGTTCTTCAGGAACAGGCGGTGCAGCCGGCCCCAGCTCCAGGTGTCGATGTCCTTGCCGAGCTTGGCGGTCAGCTCCCAGCGGCCGTCGATCATGGCGCGTTCGAACAGCTTGTCCCGGTCGTTGTGCGCCCCGGGGCGGGTGCCCGACGCGGGCGTCGTCCACCAGTCGCTGTTCTTGTTCTTGTCGTCCATCAGGATGCGCACGACCTCGAACCAGCGGTCGCCGCCGTCGGGCTGCGCCTGGTCGGCCTCCCGCTGGCCGCACTCGCGCACCTTGTCGGTGTCGTCCACCGCGCTGGTGCTCTTCGTCGGGGCCACGTACAGGCACTGGCCCTCGACCCGCAGCTCCTTGGGCAGCTTGTTGCCGAAGGCGAGCTTGAGGATGTTGCGCCAGACCGAGTTGAAGTAGGCGGCGGCCGCCGAGTCGGGGTCCTGGGTGTAGTCCCAGCCCTCCAGGAGCTTCTGCGCCTGGCGGACGTCCGGGTCGTCGATGTCGATCTTGAGCAGCGCCGGGACGAGCAGCTTGGCGATCTCGCTGGAGTTGTCCAGCTGCATCTGGCGCATGTCGTCGGTGGAGATCTTGCCGCCGCCGTCGATCTTGCCCTTGATCAGGCTGTTGATCCGCTGGCTGCGGGTGCCGTAGCCCCAGTCCGTGGTCAGCGTGTAGGGGTAGCTGTCCTTGTCGACCACGGCCTGGTTGGCGGTGACGATGTAGCCGCGCCTCGGGTTGTACTCGTAGGGCAGCTCGGAGGACTTGATGTAGCCGGTCCACTTGTACTTGGAGTCCCAGCCCGGCGCCGGGACCGAGCCGTCCTGCCCCTTCGCGCGGGTGGGGATCTTCCCGGGCAGGGTGTAGCCGATGTTGCCGGAGCTGCCGCTGCCGTCGGCGTAGATGAGGTTCTGCGAGGGCACGTCGAACTTCTTCGCCGCGGCCCGGAAGTCGCCCCAGTCGGCCGCCTTGTCCATGGCGAAGACGGCGTCCATGGAGTTGCCCGGGTCGAGGGCGGTCCACCGGAGCGCGATGCCGTAGCCGTCGCCGCGGTCGGGTGCCTCGGTGCCGACACCGGCCTTCTTGCCGACCTCGACGAGCTCGTCGTCGCGGTCGGACAGCAGGGGGCCGTTGTTGGTCGTACGGACGACGATCTTCTTCGAGGGGCCGCCGGCGACCTTGATGGTCTCCTCGCGGGTCTCGAAGGGCAGCACCTTGTGGTCGTACTCGTAGCCGTCGCCGCTGAGCTTCTCCAGGTAGAGGTCGGTGACGTCGACGCCGGAGTTGGTCATGCCCCAGGCGATGTCCGCGTTGTGGCCGATTATCACGCCGGGCATGCCCGCGAAGGTGTAGCCGGCGACGTCGTACTGGCACTTGGCGGAGACCGTGCGGCAGTGCAGGCCCATCTGGTACCAGACCGAGGGCAGCGCGGCCGACAGGTGCGGGTCGTTGGCCAGCAGCGGCTTGCCGGTGATGGTGTGCTCACCGGAGACGACCCAGGAGTTGGAGCCGATCCCGTTGCCGTTCACGCCGACCGCCGCGGGGAGGTCGTCCAGGAGCTCGTACAGGCCCGAGAGCTGGCTCTGGAGAGCGGTCCCGTCGGCGGCGGAACCGGAGGTGCCGCTCGCGGCGGTGCCGCCCGAGCCGCTCGCGGAACCGCCCTGCTCGAACGTCCCGGACTGCTCGTCGTACTTACCCTCCTGGACGATCGTCCGGTTCCGGTCGTACGGGTACTCCGGGTACAGGTCGGCGATCTGCTTCGGGCCGAGGCGGCTGGTCATCAGGGACCGGTCGATCTCGTCCTGCATGTTGCCGCGCAGGTCCCAGGCCATCGCCTTGAGCCAGGCGACCGAGTCGACGGGGGTCCACTCGGTGGGCTTGTAGTCGTTGGTGAACCCCAGAGCGGCGTACTCCAGGGAGATGTCCTTGCCGTCCTTGCCCTTGAGGTAGGCGTTGACCCCCTTGGCGTACGCCTGGAGGTACTTCTTCGTCTCGGGCGACAGGGTCTTGTCGTACTCCTGCTTTGCGACCCGGTCCCAGCCCAGGGTGCGCAGGAACTCGTCGTTCTTGACCTGGCTCTGACCGAACATCTCGGAGAGGCGGCCGGAGGTCAGGTGCCGGCGCACGTCCATCTCGTAGAACCGGTCCTGCGCCTGGACGTAGCCCTGCGCCATGAACAGGTCCTCGTCCGTGGAGGCGTAGACCTGCGGGATCCCGTTGCCGTCGCGTTTGACGTCGACCGGTCCCGAGAGGCCGTCGAGGGTTATCGAACCCGTGGTCTGCGGGAAGGAGGCCCGGACCGTGCTGATGGACCAGTACGCCCCGTAGGCCACGCCACCAATGATGGCCAGCACCAGGACGAGCACGATGAGGCGCAGTTTGCGCCCCTTCTTCCTGCCGGACTTGCCGGGCTTGTCACCCGTTGTGGCGGTGGTGTTGGGGGGCATCGCTGTCCTTGCTGTCCTAACGCGAGCGGCAGGCGGTCCTGGAGTGCTGGAGCAACCATAGGCGCAGGGCCCCGAGCCGCTTGACGCGGAGTCGGGAACTGGCACGGACGGACGTTCGACCCCGAGCCGGTGAGCGTCAAGAAATCGTCAAGAGTTAGGTAAGGTAACGAAGTACTTGGGGACGCGGCGCGCGAGCGTTGTGTCCGATATACGTGTGCGCCCCTCGCGCTGCCGCGCGTGAGCCAGGGAAGGGAACGGCCACTGACTGTCCACCACCTCAACCAGCTCCTGCTCGCCTGCTCGCTCGTCCTGCTCGTCGCCGTGGCCGCGGTCCGGATCTCCTCGCGCAGCGGGCTCCCCAGCCTGCTCGTGTACCTGGGGATAGGCGTCCTCATGGGCCAGGACGGCATCGGCCACATCAACTTCGCCAGCGCCGAGATGACCCAGGTCATCGGCTATGCGGCGCTCGTCGTGATCCTGGCCGAGGGCGGTCTGGGCACGAAGTGGAAGGAGATCAAGCCGGTCCTTCCGGCCGCCACCGCGCTGGCGCTGGGCGGGGTGGCGGTGAGCGTCGGGGTGACGGCGGCCGGCGCGCACTACCTGGTCGGGCTCGAATGGCGGCAGGCGCTCATCATCGGGGCGGTGGTGTCCTCCACGGACGCGGCGGCGGTCTTCTCCGTGCTGCGCAGGATCCCGCTGCCCGCGCGCGTGACAGGCATGCTGGAGGCGGAGTCCGGCTTCAACGACGCCCCGGTGGTCATCCTGGTCGTCGCCTTCTCCACCGCGGGCCCCTTCGAGCACTGGTACGTGCTGGTCGGCGAGATCGTGCTGGAACTGGCCATCGGCGCCGCCATCGGCCTCGCGGTGGGCCTGCTGGGCTCCTGGGGCCTCAGGCATGTCGCCCTGCCCGCCTCCGGTCTCTACCCGATCGCCGTCATGGCCATCGCGGTCATGGCCTACGCGGCCGGCTCCCTGGCGCACGGCAGCGGCTTCCTGGGCGTCTACCTCGCCTCCATGATCATGGGCAACGCCAAGCTGCCGCACTGGCCCGCCACCCGCGGCTTCGCCGACGGGCTCGGCTGGATCGCCCAGATCGGCATGTTCGTCCTGCTCGGCCTGCTGGTCACCCCGCACGAACTGGGCGACGACGTGTGGCCCGCCCTCGTCATCGGCCTGGTGCTGACGATGGTCGCGCGCCCGCTGAGCGTCGTGCTCTGCCTGACACCGTTCCGGGTGCCCTGGCAGGAGCAGACCCTGATGTCCTGGGCCGGACTGCGCGGCGCCGTGCCCATCATCCTGGCCACGATCCCCATGGTGAACGGCGTCGACGGCAGCCACCGCATCTTCAACATCGTCTTCGTGCTGGTCGTCGTCTACACCCTGATCCAGGGGCCGACGCTGCCCTGGCTGGCCCGCAAGCTGAAACTGGGCGAGGGCTCCGAGGCCGCCGACCTCGGCATCGAGTCCGCGCCCCTGGAGCGGCTGCGCGGACACCTGCTGTCCGTCGAGATCCCGGCCGAGTCGAAGATGCACGGCGTCGAGGTCAACGAACTGAGACTGCCGGCCGGGGCCGCGGTCACCCTCGTCGTACGCGACGGGACCTCGTTCGTGCCGTCGCCGACGACGGTGCTGCGGCGCGGCGACGAACTCCTCGTGGTCGCCACGGACCCGGTCCGCGACGCGGCCGAACAGCGACTGCGCGCGGTCGGCCACGGCGGCAAGCTGGCCGGATGGCTGGGCACGAGCGGGCCCGGCGAGCCGGGCGGGACCGGCAGAGCACGCAGGCGGTAGGGGAGCCGCTTCGGCCCTGTGCGGGGGCCGCCTCAGCCCGCCGCCGTGGCGGGGACGCCCGGCGCGGGGGCCGTCGGTCCCGTCGTGGCTCCGTGCGCCCCCCGGGCACGTTAAGGGCCTGTTTCGTATGGTTCACACCCCAGCCATTCACAGGCGGACGCCCCGACCGTGCTCGCTTTCACAGGTGCACCGGGCGCCGATCCCTGTAGCATGAAGGCTTACCTTGATCGAACCAACTCTGCCTGACGCAGTGCTGGCGCGACCGTATGGCGGCCGGGAAGCCACCCTCAGAACAGGCCCCGGCATCTACCGCAGTTCCGCGCGAGAGGACAGCGCTCGGCGCCCCCGCACGGGCGCGCTACCAGGCGGCAGAAAGGCACGGGCCGTGGCATCCACGGTCACCGACGAGCCGTCGAAGAACTCGCCGGACTCTCCGTCCCGCCCCGGATACGGGTCGCTGCTGCGCACCCGAGGCGCCTGGACGTTCCTGCTTCCGGGCTTCGCCGCGCGCCAGCCGTTCGCGATGCTCACGATCTCCATCGTGCTGCTCGTGCAGCACACCACCGGCTCGTACGGCGTCGCGGGCGCCGCGGCCGCCGCCACCGGCGTCTCCATGGCCCTGTTCGCGCCCTACAGCGGCCGCCTCGCCGACCGCTACGGACAGCGCGCGGTCCTGCTCCCCGGCGTCCTCGTCCACGCGGTCTCCGGACTGACCCTCACGGCGCTCGCGCTGGCCCACGCGCCCCTGTGGGCGCTGTTCGCGGCGGCCGTGCCCACCGGCGCCTCGGTGCCGCAGATCGGGCCCATGGTCCGGGCCCGCTGGGGCGTGAAGCTCAAGGACTCCCCGCTGATGTCGACCGCGGCGGCCTTCGAGTCCGTCACGGACGAGCTGACCTTCGTCCTCGGTCCGCTGCTCGCCACCGCGCTGTGCACCGCCGTGACCCCCTCGGCGGGCCTGGTCGCGGAGGCCTCGCTGACCCTGGTCGGCGGTCTGCTGTTCGCCGCGCGCAAGAGCACCCAGCCTCCCGTGGCCGCCCGGGGGCACGCGCGCGTGGCGCACGAATCCGCCCTGCGCGTGCCCGGCGTGCGCGTGCTGGTCGTCGCCTTCCTGGGCATCGGATCCGTCTTCGGCGGCATGCAGGTCTCGCTGGCCGCGTTCACCGAGTCGATCGGCGAGCCCGGCCTGAACGGCGTCCTGTACGGGGTGTTCGCCGCGGGCAACATGCTCTCCGGCCTGGTCTGCGGCGCGATCGCCTGGCGGGCCGCCCCGCAGCGGCGCCTGGTCGTCGGCTACGCGGCCCTCGCGCTGACCGCCTCCGGCCTCTGGGCCGCGCACTCGGCCCTGGTCCTGGCCGGGCTCGGCCTGCTGGTCGGCATGTGCATCGCGCCCTCCCTGATCACCGGCTACACCCTGGTCGAGAGCCTGGTTCCGGCCGGCGCCCGGACCGAGGCCTTCACCTGGCTGACCGGCGCGGTGGCACTGGGCCAGGCGGCCGCCGTCACGGTCGCCGGACAGCTGGAGGACCGCCTCGGCGACGGGACCGGATTCCTGGTGCCGATGGGCGGCACGGTGCTGGCGCTGGCGACCCTGATCGCCCTGCGCTCACGGCTCGCCGTACACCCACGTGGCCGCACCGTCGCACGTGGCGTCGGTCACCGAGTGCCGATGACGGTGGACTGAACCCCGGGAATACGTCACTATGGACCGTCGTTAGCACTCATCGAGTGAGAGTGCCAGGAGGAAGACAGTGCCGACCTACCAGTACCAGTGCACCGAGTGCGGCGAGGGCCTCGAGGCGGTGCAGAAGTTCACCGACGACGCCCTGACCGTCTGCCCCAACTGCGATGGCCGCCTGAAGAAGGTGTTCTCCGCGGTCGGCATTGTCTTCAAGGGCTCCGGCTTCTACCGGAACGACAGCCGCGGCTCCTCGTCGAGCAGCTCGCCGGCCGCGTCGAAGTCCTCGACGTCCTCGGACTCGAAGTCGACGTCCACCACGTCCTCGTCGTCCTCGGACTCGAAGTCGTCGAGCTCCAGCTCCTCGGCCGGCAGCTCCGCCGCCTAGGACCCCGCGTACCGCACCGGGACCCCGCCGTCGCTGCGACGGCGGGGTCCCGTGCGTCCGCGGCACCGACCGGCGCTCCTCCGCGAGCGCCCGCTACTGTGCTGACCATGGCGAACGCAGAGCTCGACGTCAGCGCGGAGATCGGTGTCATCGGCGGCTCCGGTTTCTACTCGTTCCTCGACGACGTGACCGAGATCCAGGTGGACACGCCCTACGGGCCGCCCAGCGACTCCCTCTTCCTCGGCGAGATCGCGGGCCGTCGGGTGGCCTTCCTGCCCCGGCACGGACGCGGCCACCATCTGCCGCCGCACCGCATCAACTACCGGGCCAACCTGTGGGCCCTGCGTTCGGTGGGTGTCCGGCAGGTCCTCGGCCCGTGCGCGGTGGGCGGACTGCGCCCCGAGTACGGGCCGGGCACCCTGGTCGTGCCCGACCAGTTCGTCGACCGTACGAAGTCCCGGGCCGGAACGTACTTCGACGGACTGCCGCTGCCGGACGGCACGGTGCCGAACGTCGTGCACGTGTCCCTGTCCGACCCCTACTGCCCCGTGGGGCGCGCGGCCGCACTGAAGGCCGCGCGCGGGCGGGACTGGGATCCGGTGGACGGCGGCACGCTCGCCGTGGTCGAGGGGCCGCGCTTCTCGACCCGCGCCGAATCGCTGTGGCACCGGGCCCAGGGCTGGTCCGTGGTGGGCATGACCGGCCACCCCGAGGCGGCGCTCGCCCGTGAACTGGAGCTCTGCTACACGTCCATCAACCTGGTCACGGATCTGGACGCGGGCGCCGAGTCCGGGGAGGGCGTCTCGCACGACGAGGTGCTGCGGGTGTTCGCCGCGAACGTGGACCGGCTGCGCGATGTGCTGTTCGACGCGGTGGCCGCACTGCCCCCGGCCGGGGAGCGCGACTGCCTGTGCACGACGGCACTCGGCGGGATGGATCCGGGGTTCACACTGCCTTAGCCAGGGGCCGGGGGCCGGGGGCCGGGGGCCCGAGTCCGGAGTCCGGAGTCCGGCGGCGGCGGGGAGGCGGTACGGCCGAAGGCGCGGCCGTGGGTGTGCGTAGGGGGGCGGAACGCCTCGTTCGGGTGGGGTAGTTGTCCACAGTCCGCCGGTCGTCCACGGGCGTCGGCGGGCCGTGGCGCGAAGCCTCATCGTGGGAGCACAGGCCGATCCCACGTCGCAGGCGGTGATCCCGATGTCCTCCTCTCCCCCCGGCTCTCCCTTCCCGACACGTCTCCCTTCCCCCGGCTCTCCCCTCCCCTCGCTCCCTTCCTCCCTCCCGACGCTCTCCGCGGGCGTGCCCGCGCCCCGCCCGCCCGGCACCGACGCCCCCGCCACCTGCGAGGTGCCGCACTTCGCTCCGGTGCGCATCCGGGGCGCTCGGCACCGGCTGCACCGGCTCGTACGGCACCGGGAGCGGGCCGTCGCGCTCGGCATCGCCGTCACCGCGGCCGCGCTCGTGGCGGCCGGTCCCCAGGACACCGAGCGGGCCCGCGGCCGTCCGGACCGGACCGTGCCCGGGGAGCCGGCCGACGGCGCTCCCGCCGGACGGCACCGCGCCGTCGAGACGGTGACGGCACCGGTGCGGATCGCCGACGCGGCCACCGTCCGGCTGCTGCGCCCCGGCGACCGCGTCGACGTCATCGCCGCCGGCCCGGCGGCCACGGGCGGGGACGCCCGGGTGGTCGCCCGCGGGGCGCTGGTGACGCGGGTGCCCACGCCGGTGGGCCCCACGGCCGAGGGCGGCGCCCTGGTGGTGCTCTCCGTGGAGCGCGCCACCGCCGCCCGTCTGGTGGGAGCCGCCACGACGCAACGGCTGGCGGTGACGCTGTGCTGAGCCACGCCGTCCGGGGCCAAACCGTTCCAAGTCCCCCTTCCGAGGCACCCGCCGGGACAGGGCGAACCCGCTCTGCCGTAGGTTGCGGAGCGCTTTGTTCCACAGCCTGTGCACGCGAGAAGAGGGGCTTAGGTGAGCAAGAAGAAGGAGACGGGCGTCTGGCAGGGCTTCAAGGCCTTCCTGATGCGCGGAAACGTCGTCGACCTGGCAGTGGCGGTGGTGATCGGCGCCGCCTTCACCAACATCGTCAACTCGCTGGTGAAGGGCATCATCAACCCGCTGGTCGGCGCGGTCGGCACGCAGAACCTCGATGCCTACCGTTCGTGCCTGAGTTCGACCTGCAAGGGCAACCAGGGCATCCAGCTGCTGTGGGGGTCGGTCCTCGGCGCCACTCTGACCTTCCTGATCACCGGCGCGGTCGTGTACTTCCTCATGGTCCTGCCGATGTCGAAGTACCTGGCCCGGCAGGAGGCCCGCAAGAAGGCGCGGCTGGGCACGCACGAGGTCATCGAGGTGACCGAGCTGGAGGTGCTCAAGGAGATCCGCGACGCCCTGGTCGCGCAGCGCGGTTCCGGCTACGACGGACCCTCGCACCGCGGTTACGACGGACGCCAGTAGGGCCGTCCCTCACGCGGACGGCGGCCGGACCGGCCCCGGCTCGGACGGCGACGGCCCGCACCCACCGGGATCAGACGTGGTGGGGCGGCTTCTCGTCGAGGAAGCGCTTCAGGTCGGCCGCGCTGTCGCCGTCCGTGCGCGGCCGTTCGCCCCAACCGCGGTCCGTGTCGTCGGCGGACGGCCGGTCCAGCGGGTCGTCGAAGATCAGCGCGGCCTTCGGGTCGCGGGGTTCGGGGGCGGATCCGGTCGTCATGCCTCCAGGGTACGGCCCTGGAGGCACCCGCCCACCGGGCCCGCGACGCCTGCCGTGCGCGGGGCCGTACGGGAACTTTCCGGACGCATCTGCTGTGCTTGGGCGCATGACCTCCAGCCCCACCCCGCCACCCATGTCCCCAAGACCGCTGAGCGGCCTCGTCGCGCGCGACCGCGCCGAGACCCACCGGGTCGCCTCCCCGCTCGAACTCTTCTTCGACCTGTGCTTCGTCGTGGCCATCGCACAGGCGGGTGCCGGGCTGGTGCACGCCCTGGCGGAGGGGCACGTCGGACAGGGCGTCCTGAACTACGCGATGGTCTTCTTCGCCATCTGGTGGGCCTGGATGAACTTCACCTGGTTCGCCTCGGCCTACGACAACGACGACGCCCTCTACCGGATCGTCACCCTCGTCCAGGTCGCCGGTGTCCTGGTGCTGGCCGCCGGAGTGTCGCAAGCCTTCGAGGACCGTGACTTCACCGTCGTCTACATCGGCTACGTGATCATGCGGCTGGCGATGGCCGCGCAGTGGCTGCGGGTGGCACGGACCGCCGAGGGCGCCGAGCGGGGCACCGCGCTGCGGTACGCGGGAGGCGTGCTGGTCTGCCAGATCGGCTGGACGGGCCTGGTGCTCCTGCCGGAACACATCCGTCTCTGGCTGTTCCTGGTGATGGTGATCGCGGAACTGTGCGTGCCGGTCTACGCGGAGCGGGCCTTCTCCACGAGCTGGCACCCGCACCACATCGCCGAACGGTACGGCCTGTTCACGATCATCGTGCTCGGCGAGACGGTCGCCGCGGCCACGGTCGCGGTGAAGACGGCCGTGCACGAGCACAACGCGCTGGGCGAGTTGCTGCCGATCGCGGCCGGCGGTCTGCTGATCGTGTTCTGCGCGTGGTGGATCTACTTCGTGGTGCCGATCCACGGGCATCTGCACACCAACAGAGAGTCGTTCCTGTGGGGTTACGGCCACTACCTGATCTTCGCCTCGGCGGCCGCGATCGGCGCCGGCCTCGAACTGGCCGTGGAGCAGTCGGTGGGCCAGGCGCACATCTCCGCCCTGGCCGCCTCGGCCGCCGTGACCCTGCCCACGGCCCTCTACCTGGTCACCCTGTGGGCGCTGCACGCACGGCACTTCAAGGTGGGCATCGCCCAGCAGTCGGTCCTGCCCGCCACGGCGCTGCTGGTGATCTGCTGCGCCTTCCTCGGCGAGTGGGCGGTGCTCGCGACCGGTCTGGTGTCGGCGCTGGGGGTGGTGGTCGGCTCGATGCTGACGACCCGAACGCACGCCGGACCGGGCCGGGAGGCGGGGTCCGCCCCGACCGTGTGACGCCCTCGGGCCCGACGACGCGGGACGCCTCGGGCCCGACGACGCGGGACGCCCCGAGCCCGCCGGCGTGTGCGCGGCGGTGCGCGAAGCGGCCCGTGGGACGACGGGCGGAGCGACACTGATCCCCATGACAGTCGACGCTTTGACCGACGTGGCCGGGGTGCGGGTGGGGCACGCGACGCGCACCGGCGAGGGGTGGCTCACCGGCACCACGGTCGTGCTCGCCCCGGAAGGCGGGGCCGTCGCCGCCGTGGACGTGCGCGGCGGCGGCCCCGGCACCAAGGAGACCGACGCCCTCGACCCGCGCAACCTGGTGGAGCGGGTCGACGCGATCGTCCTGACCGGCGGCAGTGCGTACGGGCTCGACGCGGCGTCGGGGGTGATGGCCTGGCTGGAGGAGCAGGGGCGCGGAGTGTCCGTGGGGACGGATCCGGCGCACGTCGTGCCCGTGGTGCCCGCCGCCTGTGTCTTCGACCTGGGCCGGGGCGGCTCCTTCCGGGCCAGGCCGGACGCGGCCACCGGGCGGGCCGCGGTCGAGGCGGCCGCGGCGGCCGCACCCGGCGCTCCCGTGCCCGAAGGGTGCGTGGGCGCCGGCACCGGAGCGGCGGCCGGGGCGCTCAAGGGCGGGGTCGGCACCGCGAGCGCCGTCCTGGAGTCGGGGATCACGGTGGCCGCGCTGGTGGTGGCCAACGCGGCGGGCTCGGTGATGGACCCGGAGACCGGCGTGCTCTACGGGGAGTACTTCCAGGGGCGCGTGGACTATCCGTCGGCGCAGGCGCACCGGGCCGCGGGTCTGCGTCTGGCCGAGGCCGCCCGCAGGAACGCGTCCCCGCCGCTGAACACGACGCTGGCGGTGGTCGCCACCGATGCCCGGCTGTCGAAGGCCCAGGCGCAGAAGCTGGCGGGCACGGCCCACGACGGGATCGCACGCGCCGTACGGCCGGTGCACCTGCTCCACGACGGGGACACCGTGTTCACGCTGGCGACGGGAGCGCGTCCGCTCGACAGCGAGCGCCCGCGCGCGCTGAACGAACTCCTCGAAGCGGGCGCGGACCTCGTGACCCGGGCGATCGTGCGTGCCGTCCGGGCAGCCGAGTCGGTGGACGGACCGGGAGGCGCGTGGCCGTCGTACGGGACGCTGTACGGGGCGGAGGCCGGCCGGGGCGGCGACCGGGAGCGCTGACCGGGGCGACGGCGGCGCCGAAATCCCCCCGTGCCGGAGGAGTTGATGACGGGCACCTCATCGGATTGTCCCTGTTCTGTCACGTGACGCCGTTCCGGGCGGCGGTCGGGAACCCCCGCCACGCCGGGTCGCTCCTTCTCCACGTATGTGAGCGGAACCCGTACACCACACAGACCTGGAGCAGATCGTGACAACGCCGAAGAAGTCAGCGCGGCGCGTACTGGGGGCCTGTGCCGCCCTGATCGTCGGCGCCCTCACCCTCACCGCCTGCGGCGGCGACGCCAACGCCGGGACCGGGGACGACAAGGGCGGCACGAGCACCCCCAGGACGTCCACGGCGAAGATCGCCATCTCGGCCGCGGACGGCTCGACCGGCGCGTCGATCAACTCGACCGGCGTGCGGGTCAGCGGCGGCACCCTGACCGACGTGAAGATGACGGTCGCGGGGACCGGACAGGCCGTGGACGGCTCCCTGTCCGCCGACGGCAGCAGCTGGAAGCCGAAGGACCGGCTGGAGCGCGGGACCAAGTACCGGATATCGGCGACCGCGAAGGACCGGAGCGGCCGTACCGCCGCCGCGAACTCCATCTTCACCACCGTCTCGTCGGCGAACAGCTTCATCGGCACGTACACGCCCGACGACGGCACGACGGTCGGCGTCGGGATGCCGGTGTCGTTCACCTTCGACAAGGCCATCACCGACACGGAGGCCGTCCGGTCGCACATCACGGTCACCTCCAGCAGCGGGCAGCAGGTGGTCGGGCACTGGTTCGGCGCGCAGCGGCTGGACTTCCGCCCCGACCAGTACTGGAAGGCCGGTTCCAAGGTCACGATGAAGATCGACCTGGACGGCGTGCAGGGCGCGAACGGCGTCTTCGGGGTGCAGAAGAAGACCGTCACCTTCACCGTCGGCCGCTCGCAGGTCTCCACGGTCGACGTCGACACGCAGACCATGACGGTGGTCCGCGACGGCCGGACCGTCAAGACGGTCCCGATCTCCTCGGGCAGCCCGGAGCACACCACCTACAACGGGCAGATGGTGATCTCCGAGAAGTTCACGCAGACCCGCATGAACGGATCGACGGTCGGCTACGGCGGCGAGTACGACATCGCGGACGTGCCGCACGCGATGCGCCTGACCAACTCCGGCACCTTCGTCCACGGCAACTACTGGTACAACAAGTCCGCCCCGCCCTTCGGGCAGACCGGCACCAGCCACGGCTGCGTGGGGCTCCAGGACGTGCAGGGCGCCCAGGGCGACACGTCCGCCAAGTGGTTCTACGACAATTCGCTCATCGGGGACGTCGTGGTGGTCCGGAACTCCCCCGACAAGACCGTGGCGCCGGACAACGGACTCAACGGCTGGAACATGCCGTGGGACGAGTGGACCGCGGGCAGCGCCGCCTGACGGCGGGCCTCCCGCCGAGGCCTTTCGCCCGGAACTCCCTTTTGACCAGCGGATTTTGACGATCCGGCGGGCCGTGCGGGAACTTCCCGCGCGGCCCGCGCGTTTTCCCTGTGTACGTTTTCCCGGTTCCCGGACATGATGTCCGACCGAGGGGCTACGGTATGCACCCACAAGGTGACATGCAGCAACGCCAGGAGAAACCTTGAGCGTTCCGTACGAGACCGCAGCGTACGAACCACCCGAGTCGCCCGAGTCTCCGGAAGAGCACCTCGCGCGACTCCTCGGTCGTGCCCTGAACTCCTTCGAGCTGCCCGACGAGGTGATCCGGCGGCTCGACTGCGCGCTGGCGCACGACAGTTCGCTGCACTCCGCGCACCACAGCGCGGGGCTGCATCGCGAGACCTACCGGCACACCTGGCTGCTCGCCGACGGCTCGGCGCTGACGCTGTGGGAGCTCGTCCACAACACCGCGCCGGGCGGCGACCCGCAGCACGAGGTGTACGTCGACGAGGAGGAGCTGCGCGCCGCCACCTCCCGGCTGTCCTTACCGCCCGACACCCCCGACTTCGAACTGCCGGTGATGGTGCAGCTCTCGCCGTTCCCCCAGCCGCGGCACGCGTACACGCCCGACGACTCGGCGGACCACGCGCGCCGGCTGCTGCGCCGGGCGGAGAACCCGGACCGTCCGGGCGCGGACACGGCCGAACTGCTGGCGTCGGCGTTCGCCCACCAGATCACCCAGGCCTTCGGCCGCCCGTGCCGCGCGGGCCGGATCGGCCTGTGCTTCGCGCTCTACGAGCACGCGTTCCTGCTGCGGGACGGCAGGGAGATCGCCCTGTGGGAGGTCGAGCACACGGAGACGCCCGACGGTCGGCACATGTGCGAGGTCTACCCGAGCGAGGACGCGGCCCGCGAGGCGATGGAACGGCGCGCGGCGCGCCGCTCCTGACGGACGCGGCGAAACCCGCCGGGAGCCGCCCCGCCCGCAAGTCATTCCACCCGAGGATGCCCCCCGGGGGATCACCCCGCCCGGGGTTCGACCCGCTCGGTCAGCCGCCCGCGCCGAACCGCTCGACCAGGCCCGCGAAGGCGTCCTCCTCCGCCGGAGTCAGCTCCACGGACTCCTGCTGCGGGCCCGTATGCCGCTGGGCCGGAAGGGCGGACAGCACGGAAGGGGCGGGCAACACCGGGAAAGCGGCCAGGTCGGCAGGGCCGGAACGCCACCCGGAAACCCTGTCGTGGCCGCGGCGCAGGACGCGGGTCAGGCACATCACCCAGACGACCGCCGCCGCCAGAGCAAGGACCGTCAGACCGGCCAGCTGAGGGATCGAGAGGTGCTCAGACATACGGTCCAGTAGACACCAGCGGCCGCACATCAAGCCCGTACCGTGACGCATCTCGCAGATGCGGCAGTTGTGGCGGTTGGGTCAGAGACGGCGATTACGGCAGTCGGGAAAGCCGGGGAAGATCGGGAACGGTCGGCGCATACGGGCGCCGAGCAACTCACAGCGCCCCGGAGGGACATGCGGACGGCCGCAGTCCCGGTCCCCCGGGACTGCGGCCGTCCGCCCTGCGTGGCCGCGCGTCCGCTTACGCGGCCACCGGCTGCTTGCGCTGCGCCTCCGTCGTGGCCGCGCCCTGCGTCTGCGCCGCCGGGTCCTCGGCGACCGGTGCGCGCAGGCCCTTGAGGAGGACGACCAGAGCCGCCGTGACGCAGACACCCGCGGCGAGGGCGACCAGGTACAGGAGCGGGTTGCCGATCAGCGGCACCACGAAGATGCCGCCGTGCGGGGCGCGCAGGGTGGCGCCGAAGGCCATCGACAGCGCGCCGGTGACCGCGCCGCCCGCCATCGCGGACGGGATGACCCGCAGCGGGTCGGCCGCCGCGAACGGGATCGCGCCCTCGGTGATGAAGGAGGCGCCCAGGACCCAGGCGGCCTTGCCGTTCTCCCGCTCGGTCTGGGTGAAGAGCCGGCCGCGCACGGTCGTGGCCAGCGCCATCGCCAGCGGCGGCACCATGCCGGCCGCCATCACGGCCGCCATGATCTTCATGGCCGAGTCGCTCGGGGCGGCGACCGCGATACCGGCGGTGGCGAAGGTGTAGGCGACCTTGTTGACCGGGCCGCCGAGGTCGAAGCACATCATCAGGCCGAGCAGGCCGCCGAGCAGGATGGCGTTGGATCCGGTGAGGTGGTTCAGCCAGTCGGTCATGCCCTTCTGCGCGGCGGCGATGGGCTTGCCGATGACCACGAACATCAGGAATCCGACGATCGCCGCGGAGATCAGCGGGATCACGACCACCGGCATGATGCCGCGCATCGCGGCCGGGACCTTCACCCGCTGGATCGACAGCACCACGCCGCCGGCGATCAGACCGGCCGCGAGGCCGCCGAGGAAGCCCGCGTTGATGGTCAGCGAGATCGCGCCGCCGACGAATCCGGGGACCAGGCCGGGGCGGTCCGCCATGCCGTAGGCGATGTAGCCGGCCAGGACCGGGACCAGGAAGCCGAAGGACACGACGCCGATCTGGAAGAGCAGCGCGGCCCAGCTGTCCGTCTGGGTCCAGACGAAGTGGTCCATGACCGACGGCGCCTTGTTGATCTTGTAGCCGCCGATCGCGAAGCCGAGGGCGATCAGCAGACCGCCCGCGGCGACGAACGGGACCATGTAGCTGACGCCGCTCATCAGCCAGGTGCGCAGCTTGGTGCCGTAGCCCTCGGTGGCGCCGCCGGCCCGCTCGACCGGCGTGCCGGTGCCGGTGCCGTCCGCGGCGGCCGGCGCGGTGACCTCGCCGCGCTCCGCCTTGCCGCGGACCTCGGCGATGAGTTCGGCGGGGCGGTTGATGCCCGCCTTCACGCCGACGTCGACGGTCGGCTTGCCGGCGAAGCGGTCCTTGTCCCGTACGGGGACGTCGTGCGCGAAGATCACGCCGTCCGCCGCGGCGACGACCGCCGGGTCGAGCCGGGCGAAGCCGGCCGAACCCTGGGTCTCGACGACGACCTCGACGCCCGCCTCGCGGCCCGCGCTCTCCAGCGACTCGGCCGCCATGTAGGTGTGCGCGATCCCGGTGGGGCAGGAGGTGACGGCGACGACACGGAAGGGTCGCTCGCCCGCGCCTGCGGGGCCGGCCGTGGCCGCCGGAGCCGAGCCCGTCGTCGTACCGCTGCCCGCCGTGGCGTCGGCGGAGGCCGCCACCGGCGCCACGGCGGTGTCCTGGGAGGTGGGCTCGTCGGCCCCGGCGTCCGCGGGGACGCCGTCGGCCGGCTTCCCGATGTCCGCCGGAGCCTTCTCGCCGCAGATGAGCGCGGCCGCGTCGGCCGCGTCCCCGGCCGACCGCAGCGCGGCGGTGAACTCGTCGTTCATCAGCTGCCTGGCCAGCGAGGACAGGATGGTCAGATGGGCGTCGTCGGCGCCGGCCGGCGCGGCGATCAGGAAGATCAGGTCGGCCGGGCCGTCCGCCGCGCCGAAGTCGACCCCGGCCGGGCTGCGCCCGAAGGCGAGCGTCGGCTCGGTGACGTGCGCGCTGCGGCAGTGCGGGATGCCGATGCCGCCGTCGAGCCCGGTGGGCATCTGCGCCTCGCGGGCGGCGACGTCGGCGAGGAAGCCGTCCAGGTCGGTCACCCGGCCCCGGGCGACCATGCGCTCGGCGAGGGCGCGTGCCGCCGCTTCCTTGGTGTCGGCGGACAGGTCGAGATCGACCAGGTCCGCGGTGATCAGGTCGCTCATCGCGGGCTCCTTCGCACGCGTATCGCCCGGGAGATGAACCGGACGCACAGGGGGACGGGGGTGGTGCTGTGGGGGAAGGCGGGGACGGCGGGGCGGGGGTTCACGACACCGGCTCCGTCAGCTCGCGGTCCGTGGGGACCTCGGTCGCGACCGTCACCGCCGCCGGATCCAGGTCCGCCGGGGTGGGCATGACGCTGCCGGGCAGCCGGACGGCGGCCGCGCCGTGCGCGACGGCCGAGGCGAGCGCCTCCGGACCGCTGCCGCCGGCGATCAGGAAGCCGGCCAGGGAGGCGTCACCGGCGCCCACGTTGCTGCGTACGACGTCGACCCGCGCCTCGGCGAACCAGGCGCCCTCGGCGGCCACGAGGAGCTGCCCGTCGGCGCCGAGGCTCGCGAGCACGGCGCCCGCGCCCAGCGCGCGCAGTTCCTCGGCCGCCTTCAGCGCGTCGCCCACGGTCGACAGGGGGCGCCCGACGGCCTCGGCGAGTTCCTCGGCGTTCGGCTTCACCACGTCGGGCCGCTCGCGCAGCGCCTCCAGCAGCGCGGGGCCCGAGGTGTCCAGTGCGATCCGCACCCCCGCGGCGTGGGCGCGGGCGACCAGGTCGGCGTACCAGGACGGTGTGAGACCGCGGGGCAGGCTCCCGCAGCAGGCGATCCAGTCGGCGTCGCCCGACCGCGCGCGCACCGTCTCCAGCAGCAGTTCCTGCTCGTCGGGCGACAGTTCGGGACCCGGCGCGTTGATCTTCGTCAGGACGCCGTCCGCCTCCGCCAGGGCGATGTTCGAGCGGGTGGCACCGGCGACCGGGACCCGCGCGACCTCGATGCCCTGTGCGTCGAGGAGGCCGGCGACGAGCGCGCCCGGCGCGCCTCCCAGGGGCAGCACGGCGACCGTGCGCCGCCCGGCGGCCGCGACGGCGCGCGAGACGTTCACGCCCTTGCCGCCGGGGTCCACGCGCTCGCCGGTGGCGCGGATGACGTCGCCGCGATCCAGCGAGGGCACCTCGTACGTGCGGTCGAGGGACGGGTTGGGGGTGACGGTGAGAATCATGTGCGCACAACTTCCGTGCCGCCGCGCTCGATGACGGCGGTGTCCTCGGGACTGAGCCCGCTGTCGGTGATCAGCAGATCGACGTCGCCGAGACCGCCGAAGCGGGCGAAGTGCTCCTGCCCGTGCTTGGCGGAGTCGGCCAGCAGCACCACGCGGCGGGCGGCGGCGATCGCGGCCCGCTTCACCGCGGCCTCGGCCAGGTCGGGGGTGGTCAGACCGTGCTCGGCGGAGAAGCCGTTGGCGGCCACGAAGAGGACGTCGGCCCGGATCTCGCCGTACGCGCGCAGCGCCCAGGCGTCGACGGCGGCACGGGTGCGGTGCCGGACGCGCCCTCCGACGAGGTGGAGCTGGATGCCGGGGTGGTCCGCGAGGCGGGCCGCGATCGGCAGGCTGTGGGTGACGACGGTGAGCGAGGCGTCCAGCGGGACGGCCGCGGCGAGGCGGGCGACCGTCGTCCCGGCGTCGAGGATCACCGTTCCCTCGCCCGGCAGTTCCGTGAGGGCCGCCTTGGCGATGAGGTCCTTCTCGTCCGCCGAGGTGGACTCGCGCTCGGCCAGGTCGGGCTCGAAGTCGAGGCGTCCGGCCGGTATGGCGCCACCGTGGACCCGGCGGACCAGGCCCGCGCGGTCGAGGGCCTTCAGATCGCGGCGGATCGTTTCCGCGGTGACCTGGAACTCCTCGGCGAGCGACAGCACGTCCACGCGGCCGCCGTCACGGGCGAGCCGCAGGATCTCCTGCTGTCGCTCCGGTGCGTACATGTCCGTTCGCCTCCGACCGATGCCCGAATCTGTGGTTTCACCAGTACGGTACGTCTGGATTTCCGGAAAGTAAACAGGTTCGGGCATCAGACAGACACAAACGGGCTTTCCCGGCACGCTTCCCCGGCACGTTTTCCGACCGGCCTCCGCGGCGGCGCTCGCCGCCCGGGCCGGAAAAACCGAAACGGCGGCGCCCGCAGGCACCGCCGTCCCGTCCGGATCGAAACCGGTGGCTCAGGACACCAGCTCCGAGGCGGGCGCCGAGGCCGCCGCGGACTCCGATCCCCGCTCCGCCGCGCCCGGGTCCGGCTCCGGCGCGCCCTCCACGTGCTGCGCCGGCCGCTTCGGCAGAGCGAACATCAGCAGGAAGATGACGGCCATCACCACGGCCACCCAGACCAGCGCGTGCTGGAACGCGTTCACGAAGGACGGTCCCACCTGGTCCGCGGTCAGCCGGTCGCCGATCTCTCCGAAGAAGACCACCGACACCAGCCCGAGCCCCAGCGCGTTGCCCATCTGCTGCACGGTGTTGATGAGCCCGGACGCCGAACCGGAGTGCTCGCGCGGCACCTCCGACAGCACCGCGTCGGTCAGCGGGGCGACGATCAGGCCCATGCCCACCCCCATCACGACCAGCGGCAGCGCCATCTGCCAGGAGGCGATGCCGAGCCCGTACCGCTCCGACTCCCCGATGTAGACCAGCACGCCCGCCGCCATCAGCAGCGCGCCCGCCTGGAGCACACCACGCCCGAAGCGCGGCACCAGCTTCTGCACCGACAGGCCCGCGGCCGCCGACACCGCGATCGAGAAGGGCACCCCGGTCAGACCCGCCCGCAGCGGGCTCCAGCCCAGCCCGATCTGCATGTACAGCGTCCAGACCAGGAAGAAGACGCCGAGCGCGACCCCGAAGACCGTCTGCACGGCGATGCCGGCCGCGAAGCTCTTCACCCGGAACAGCGACAGCTCGACCAGCGGGGATCCGTCCCGCGCGGCCTTGCGCCGCTCGTACGCCACCAGCGCCCCGAAGACGACGAGCGAACCCGCCATCGTGACGTACCCCCACACCGGCCAGCCCAGCTCACGCCCGCGGGTCAGCGGGTACAGCAGCATCAGCAGACCCAGCGTCACCAGCACGACCCCGACCAGGTCCAGCTTGAGGGCCCGCGGCGCCTTGGACTCGGTGATGAAGCGCCGGCCGAGGATCAGGCCCACGACGCCGACCGGCAGGTTGATGAGGAAGATCGGGCGCCATTCGAGACCGAAGAGGTTCCACTCCGTCAGCAGCGCGCCGAGCAGCGGCCCGGAGACCGCGCCCAGTCCGACGATCGCGCCGAACAGCCCGAACACCTTGCCCCGCTCATGGGCCGGGAAGGTGGCGTGCACGATGGACAGGACCTGCGGCACCATCATCGCCGCCATGCCGCCCTGGAGGATCCGGGAGGCGACCAGCATCTCCGGGTTCGCGGCGAAGCCGCACAGCGCGGACGCGATCGTGAACCCGCCGATGCCGACGAGGAACAGCCGCTTGCGGCCGTGGATGTCGCCGAGCCGACCGCCCGTGATGAGCCCGGCGGCGAAGGCCAGCGCGTAGCCCGCGGTGATCCACTGGATCTGGCTGAAGGTCGCGCCCGCGTCCTTCTGGATGGACGGGATGGCGATGTTGACGATGGTGACGTCGACAAGGTCCATGAACGCCGCGGTCATCACGATCGCGAGGGCGAACCAGCGGCGCCGGTCGCCCACGGCGGGCTGGGCACTGGGAGGGGTCTCGGTGGAGGTCATACCCGAAACCTAGGCCCGTATTAGGTCAGATCATGTCCTAGTTGTGCGGCATCCTCGAACTCATGACGACGGACACCCCGGCCCGGCTGCTCCAGCTCCTCTCCCTCCTCCAGACGCCCAGGGAGTGGCCCGGCGGCGAGCTCGCCGACCGGCTCGGAGTCTCCCGGCGCACGGTCCGGCGCGACATCGACCGGCTGCGCGAACTCGGCTATCCCGTGCAGGCGAGCAAGGGCGCCGACGGCGGCTACCGGCTGGTCGCCGGCAAGGCGATGCCGCCGCTCGTGCTCGACGACGAGGAGGCGGTGGCGATCGCGGTGGGGCTGCGCGCGGGCGCCGGGCACGCGCTGGAGGGCGTGGACGAGGCATCGGTGCGGGCACTGGCCAAGCTGGAGCAGGTGCTGCCGTCCCGGCTGCGCCACCGGGTGGCCACCCTCCAGGCCGCGACCACTCCGCTGACCAGCGGGGACGGTGCGACCATCGCGCCCGAGACGCTGACCGTCATCGCCTCTACGGTGGCCGGGAGCGAGCGGCTGCGGTTCGCCTACCGGGCCGCGGACGGCACCCAGACCCGGCGCCTCACCGAGCCCTACCGGCTGGTGTCGACGGGACGCCGCTGGTACCTCGTCGCGTACGACCTCGACCGTGCCGACTGGCGTACGTTCCGGGTCGACCGGGTGAGCGAGCCGGTCGCGACGGGAGCGCGGTTCGCTGCGCGGGAGCTGCCGACGGGGAGCGCGGCGGAATACCTGCGCCGGTCGATCCGGCGGCGGCAGGAGACCTACGCCTTCGAGGCCGTCTTCGCCGCACCCGCCGAGGCCGTCGCGGCCCGGCTGCCGGCGTGGTTCGCCCCGCCGGAGCCGACGGAGGCGGGCGGCTGCCGGGTACGGGGCACGACCGGCGATCCGATGGAGTGGCTGGCGATGCGGCTGGCGGTCCTGGGGTACGAGTTCGAGGTCCGCGAACCGGTGGAACTGGCGGCTTTCGTACGAGAGCTGGGCGGACGCCTGAGCCGGGCCGGGGGCGGGTGAACAGGCCCTGGGAGCGGGTGAGCCGGGGCGGGTGGGCGGGGGCAGCCGGGCCCGCCCGCTCTCACCGTCCGTCCTGCCGCACGGCCTACCGCACGTCCTCCCAGGAGAAGCCGCGCAGCACCGTGAGGTTGCCCAGCGCCAGTGCCGCCGGTCCCTCCGCCGAGGCCGGCGCCGCGTTCCCCGTCGCCCAGACCTCGACCGCCACGCGGACCGCGGCACTCGCGGTGGCGGCGGCGAAGCGCAGCCTCGGGGACGCGGCGAGCCGGACGGCAACGATGTCGTCGCCCTGGGCCAGCCGTCGCGCCAGGATCTCGGTCAGCTCGCCCTCCGCGTCGTGGCAGACCTCCGCCCACACCTTCCGCAGCGCCGGGCCGGCCTCGGCCAGCCGGATCAGGGTCCGGGCCCACTCCCAGGAGACCGCCGGCACCCCGGCACCGGGGGTCAGCGTTCCGCGCACCGCGTGTTCGAGTGCCTGCGGCAGCGACAGTTCGGCCGGAGCCTCGCGCACCGCTTCCGCCCAGTGCCGCGCGCCCGCCGCGTACAGCGGGGCGACGGCCTCCTCCTTGGTGGCGAAGTAGCGGTAGAACGTGCGAGGGGCGATCCCGGCGGCCTGGGCGATGTCCTCGGCGCGGGTGGCGCGCAGTCCGCGGGTCGCGAAGAGACGTGCCGCCGCCCGGGCGATCTCCATCCGCGTCGCCGCCTTGCGTCGCTCGGTCAGCGAGGGCGCGGCGGACGCGGAAGAAGCGGTGGAAGAGACGGGGGAAGAGGCAGCAAAAGCGGAACGAGCGGAGGGGGAGGAACAGGAGGAGCCGGGAAGAGCTGGTGCGGGGGTGGTACTCACGCCCGGCAGGCTATGCCCATGTGGCACAATCTGCCATTCGGCGGGCCACCCCGGAGTTCAGGTACGGGGTGCCCCGCCCTTCGAGCGTGCGCGAATGCGGAAGCTGTCCGTCGTGCGCTCGTCCGGACGCTTCCCCTCCGAGGGGGCGAGCCGGGCCCCGGCACCCGGGGGGATGGGCGCCGAAGCCCGACTCTGGGAAAGTCCCGGCGCCGGGGGGGATTGCGTCGGGACATGGCTCATCGGCGCGAGGACGGCCCCCCGGCCGCCCCGCGGGGCCCGAACCCCGGTGCCCGGGAGTCTTGTTCCCGGGGCCCTACGGGTTGAAGCGGCGATACATCGCCATGTTTGCGCGGGCTTTCGCCACCCGGCGTACGACCCCAGCGCATGGCCCTGGGCGTACCCATCGGGTACAGGCCCCGGGCGTACACCGGGCGGTGCATACGCCGACAGGCGAAGGCCCGCACCGCGTCATGCCACCGGCGTCACGCCGCCGCGTCGAACCCGGTGTCGCGCGCCAGCTTCTTCAGTTCGAGGAGCGCGTGCTTCTCGATCTGGCGGATGCGTTCACGCGTCAGACCGTGCTCCTTGCCGACCTCGGTGAGCGTGCGCTCGCGGCCGTCCTCGATGCCGTAACGCATCTTGATGATGGAGGCCGTGCGCTGGTCGAGGCGGCCGATCAGGCCGTCCAGCTCCTCGCTGCGCAGCAGGGTGAGGACGGACTGTTCCGGCGACACGGCCGAGGTGTCCTCCAGGAGGTCGCCGAACTGGGTGTCCCCGTCGTCGTCCACCGACATGTTCAGCGAGACCGGGTCACGGGCCCAGTCGAGCACGTCGATGACACGCTCCGGCGTCGAGCCGAGCTCGGCCGCGATCTCCGCGGGCTCCGGCTCGCGGCCGTTCTCACGGTTGAACTCACGCTGCACGCGCCGGATCCGGCCCAGCTCCTCCACCAGGTGGACGGGCAGCCGGATGGTGCGGGACTGGTCCGCTATCGAGCGCGTGATCGCCTGACGGATCCACCAGGTCGCGTACGTCGAGAACTTGAAGCCCTTGCGGTAGTCGAACTTCTCGACCGCGCGCACCAGGCCGGCGTTGCCTTCCTGGATCAGGTCGAGCAGGGGCAGGCCGCTGCGCGGGTAGCGGCGCGCCACGGCGACGACCAGGCGGAGGTTGGAACGGATGAAGACGTCCTTGGCCCGTTCCCCGGCGGCGTCCAGCGCCTCCAGTTCCTCGCGGGTGGCGTCCGTGTCGGACTCCGCCTCACCGTCGAGGACCTGTCGCGCGAACACACCCGCTTCGATGGTCTGGGACAGGTCGACTTCCTTGGCTGCGTCGAGCAGCGGTGTGCGCGCGATCTCGTCGAGATACATGCCGACCAGGTCGCGGTCGGCGATCTCGCCGCCATGGGTGCGAACACTGCTTGCCGCGTCGGCCGTCTCGCCGGTGGCGGACTTACGACGGGCGACGGCACGGGTTGCCATGCGTGCTCCCTTGCGATGGTGGGTGCGGGTGGTCCTGCGAACGCCTGACACCGCGTCCGGGACTCTCGCGGCTTTCTCCGGACTCTGCTCGGGTGCCCTGCATCCGATGGAAACAACGACTGGAATCAGGACAGAATTCCCAACCCGTCACCCTATTTTTCTGATCATGCAGTACCCTGTGCCGCCACGAAGGGGGACCGATGCCGTCGGAACGTACAGAAGTGCAGGTCAGGCCGGGTATCGAGAGTGATCTCGAAGCCCTCACGGCTCTCTACAACCACTACGTACGCGAGACGTCCATCACCTTCGACACGGCTGTCTTCACTCCGGAAGAGCGCCGCCCTTGGCTGCTCTCCCACCCTGAAGACGGTCCGCACCGCCTGATGGTTGCCACGGAGGCGGCACCGAAAGGGATCTCACAGGAGATTCTGGGTTACGCCACATCCAGCCCCTACCGCGCGAAGGCCGCCTACTCCACCTCCGTCGAGGTCACGGTCTACGTCGCCCCGGGGGCCGGCGGCCGCGGCGTCGGCACGCTCCTGTACGAGGCCCTGTTCGAGGCGCTGGCCGGCGAGGACCTGCACCGTGCCTACGCGGGCATCGCCCAGCCCAACGAAGCGTCCGTGCGGCTGCACGGACGCTTCGGGTTCCGGCACGTGGGCACCTTCCGGGAGGTGGGGCGCAAGTTCGGCCGCCACTGGGACGTGGCCTGGTACGAGAAGGACCTCTGACCGAACCGCACGGATTCAGCCGAACTGCACCGACCGCTTCGCCATGCCCAGCCAGAACCCGTCGATCACGGACCGCTGGTCGTCCAGCTCGCCGGCCATCTCCGCCGCGCCCATGGTCACGAACAGCGGGGCGAAGTGCTCGGTGCGCGGATGGGCGTAGCGGCCGGCCGGGGCCTTGCGGAGGAAGTCCAGCAGCGCGTCCCAGTCACGCGCCTCCAGCGCCCGCCGGCCCCAGTCGTCGAACTCGGACGACCAGGTGGGCACCCCCGGGCCGGTGTGCCGCAGCGCGGCGAGGTTGTGGGTGAAGAAGCCGGAGCCGACGATCAGCACGCCCTCGTCGCGCAGCGGGGCGAGCCTGCGGCCGATCTCCATCAGCCGCACCGGGTCGAGGGTCGGCAGGGAGACCTGGAGGACCGGGATGTCGGCGTCCGGGAACATCTCCACCAGCGGGACGTAGGCGCCGTGGTCGAGGCCCCGGTCAGGGATGTCCTGCACGGGGGTGCCGGGGGCGCGCAGCAGCTTGCGGACCGACTCCGCGAGCTCGGGGGCGCCGGGTGCCTCGTACGTGACCTGGTAGTAGTGCTCCGGGAAGCCCCAGAAGTCGTAGACGAGCGGCACGGTCCGGGTCGCGCCGAGGGCGAGCGGGGCCTCCTCCCAGTGGGCGGAGACCATGAGGATCGCCCTGGGCCGCGGCAGGTCGGCGGACCAGGCGGCGAGCTGACCGGGCCAGACCGGGTCGTCCGCGAGCGGCGGGGCGCCGTGGCTGAGGTAGAGGGCGGGCATGCGCTCCTGGGCGGCGGCGGACATGGCGGGGGCTCCCTCCGGTGGACCGGATGTCGTACGGACCCGACGCCAGGCGCTCGGTGGTCGGCGGCCCGTAGCCGGTGACAGTGCTTGAACTCTAAAGCTAACCGTCTCCCAGACTAACCCTGCTTTGTTTAAACTTCAAGGACAACTCTCGTACAGTGGAGTCCATGAACACGGCATCCGCGGCGCCCCCCGCCTCCCCCGCACCCGCCGACGAGCCCCAGTGGCTGACTCCGCAGGAGCAGCGCGTCTGGCGCTCCTATCTGCACGCCACCACGCTGCTGGAGGACCACCTCGACCGCCAGCTCCAGCGTGACGCGGGCATGCCGCACATCTACTACGGGCTCGTCGTGACGCTCGCCGAGGCGCCGGAGCGCCGGCTGCGGATGACCGAGCTGGCCAAGAAGGCGAAGATCACCCGCTCCCGCCTCTCCCACGCGATCGCCCGCCTGGAGAAGAGCGACTGGGTCCGGCGCGAGGACTGCCCCTCCGACAAGCGGGGCCAGTTCGCGGTACTCACGGACGCGGGACTCGAGGTGCTGCGGCGCACCGCGCCGGGCCATGTGACGGCCGTACGGCAGGCGCTGTTCGACCGGCTGAGCCCGGAACAGCAGAAGTCCCTCGGCGAGATCATGCAGATCGTCGCCGAGGGACTCCAGCCGAACGAAGCAGGCGCGGACCTGCCCTGGCAGCGCTGAGCGACCGGCTACGGCAGCTCGCTCACGGCCGGGGCGGGCCCGCGGGCGTGCGGACGAGACGTCCCCTTCCTCGTCCGCACGCGGGGCCCGAAGAGGTACGACCGGACGGGCGCGGTCAGTGGGCGATCACCGGAACCGGCACCTCGTCCTCGGCACCCTCACCGCTGCCGCGCACCACGGTGGAACCCGGACGGCCGGCGTTCACCAGGGTGAAGGCGATGGCCGCGGAGACCACCAGGATGCCGACGGCGAACCAGATGGCGCTGGTGTAGCCGTGCACCATGCCCTCCAGCTGGACCAGCTGCTGCTGCGGCTTGGACCCGGCGGAGGCGATGTGGTCCTTGATGTAGGACGTGGTGGCCGAGGCGGCGATCGTGTTCAGCAGGGCCGTACCGATCGCGCCGCCCACCTGCTGCGAGGTGTTGACCATCGCGGAGGCGACACCGGCGTCACGCGCCTCGACGCCCTGGGTGGCCAGCGACATGGCCGGCATAAACGCCGTACCCATGCCGAGACCGAGCAGCAGCTGAGCCGGCAGCAGCAGCCCCGCGTACGAGGAGCCGATCTCCATCTGGGTCAGCAGCAGCATGCCGAGCGCGGCGGTCAGGAAGCCGGGGCCCATGAGCAGCCGCGGCGGGACGCGGGTCATCAGGCGGGCGCCGATCTGGGTGGAGCCCGTGATCATGCCCACGATCATCGGAAGGAAGGCGAAGCCGGTCTTGACCGGCGAGAAGCCCTTCACGACCTGGAGGTAGTAGGTGAGGAAGAGGAACAGGCCGAACATCGCGATGACCGCGAGGCCGAGCGAGAGGTAGACGCCACCGCGGTTGCGGTCGGTGACCACGCGCAGGGGCAGCAGCGGGGCCTTGACCTTGGACTCGACGAACACGAAGGACGCGAGCAGCAGCGCCGCGGCGACGAACAGGCCGATCGTCACGGAGTCGCTCCAGCCGTCGGACTCGGCGCGGGTGAAGCCGTAGACGAGGGAGACCAGGCCCAGGGTGGACAGCAGGACGCCCGGGATGTCGAGCGGCGAGCGGTTGCGGCCGCCGGCCGGCTCACGGATGACGAAGTACGCGCCCGCGGCGGCGACGACGGCGAACGGGATGTTCACGAAGAACGTCCAGCGCCAGTCCAGGTACTCGGTGAGGAAACCGCCCAGGATCAGACCGACGGCGCCGCCACCACCGGCGATGGCACCGTAGATGCCGAACGCCTTGGCGCGCTCCTTGGCGTCGACGAACATCACCGCGAGCAGGGAGAGCGCGGCGGGCGCGAGCAGCGCGCCGAAGGCGCCCTGGAGGGCGCGGGCGCCGAGCAGCATGCCCTCGCTCTGCGCGGCACCGCCGAGGGCCGACGCGGCGGCGAAGCCGATCAGGCCGGTGACGAAGGTGCGCTTGCGGCCCCAGATGTCGGCGATCCGGCCGCCGAAGAGCAGCAGGCCGCCGAAGGCGAGCGCGTAGGCGGTGATGACCCACTGGCGGTTGCCGTCGGAGATGCCCAGGTCCTGCTGGGCGGAGGGCAGCGCGATGTTCACGATGGTCGCGTCGAGGACGACCATCAGCTGGGCGAGCGCGATGAAGACGAGCGCTCGCCAGCGGCTGGCGTGTGCGTCGGTCACGTCGGTGACGCGCCGGGCTGTTTCAGACATGGGGGTACCCACTTCGGGACTTCGTGACGGAAAAAGGCAAGGAAAAGGGACGAGCCGTCCGTCCTGCTGCTCGAGACGTGCCTCAGGCTGCGTGTTTCGGACGGTCTTCAGATCAACGGCCCGCGGACCGTCGAGGTACGCGAGGTGTCGGTACGGCTATGGCTCGGCTGTGGCTGTGGCTGTCGCTGTGCGTGTCGGTGTCGCCGTCGGTGCGGCTCAGGCTCGGCGCAGGTCCTCCAAGGTCACGGCGGCGCCCGGCAGGACGGAGCGGGCCGGGGCCCGCAGACCGTCCAGGAACATTTGCAGATGGCGATGGACGAAGCGGTCGACGCTGAGGCACCCCGTCCCGGCCGGCGGCCGGCTGAGCTGGGCCACGGCGACCATCAGATCGCCGACGCCCACGTCGGTACGGAGCTGCCCGGCCGCCCTGGCCCGGTCCATGACCTTCTCGATGACCCCTTCGG
Organism: Streptomyces sp. NPDC104096; assembly: GCF_055584385.1. Taxonomy (NCBI): domain Bacteria; kingdom Bacillati; phylum Actinomycetota; class Actinomycetes; order Kitasatosporales; family Streptomycetaceae; genus Streptomyces; species Streptomyces sp. NPDC104096. The sequence goes on along the minus strand of NZ_JBVJMD010000011.1, from coordinate 87,813 downwards.
CACGCTCCCGCGCGGCCTCCAGGTCGGGATGGTGCTCGTCGAACGTGCTGGAGACCATCGGGCACAGCGCGCCGATCCGCTCGTCGGCGGCGGCGTGCACGAAGCGCTCCAGCGCCGCGAACGCGTCGCCGGTCTCGGCGAGCGCGACCTCACCGGCCCGCACCGTACGGTCCATCACCGAGCAGACGACCTCGCGGACGAGGGCGTCCCGATCGGGGAAGTTCCGGTACAGCGTGGCATTGCCGAGTCCGGCACGGCGGGCGATGTCGTCGAGCGGCACATCCGGCCCGAACTCCACGAACATCTCCCGGGCGGCCGTGACGATCCGCTCCCGGTTGCGCAGCGCGTCGGCGCGGGGCCGGGTGTGCCTGCGCTGCGCCGGGGTCGCGGTCTGCACGGCATGCTCCAGGGGGTCGAAGGCGACTGCGATCCGGGGAAGGTCTCCCCGTTTCGCGCGAACACAGGTCTAAACGGGGAAACGGTCCCCGGATATTTCCGACCCCCGAAGGGTTTTCATGTGACCTGAGTCACATGCCCTCCGACCACCCCTCACCCGCGCTCAATGTGACCGCCGTCACGCGCCAGCGGCCCGCCTACCGGCGAGAAACCCACGATCGGCCCCTCCAGCGCGCGCGTGTCGGGCCACCGAACCAGGGTGATCGCAAGGGTGCAGCCTGGTTCCGGCGGCTGCCTGGAGCGAAGGGCCCACGCATGCAGCCGCAGCCGCCCCGCCGTCGGATACGCCCGCACCGTGTGGCCGCCCTGGCGTCCGTGACCGCCCTGACCTTCGCGCTCAGCACCTCGGCGGGCACCGGCCACCTCGGCCCCTCCACGCCGGCCGGGGCGGGCCCGATATCCCTGGGCCGGGTCCCCGCCGCCCTCGGTCCGTGCATGATCAGCGGGGACCAGTCCATCCAGATGTCGGAGGGCGTCCCGACCATCAGCGGCTACTCCCGCTCCACCGGCACCGTCCACGCCCTGACCCTGATGGTCGACTTCTCCGACGCGCCGGGCCGGGGCAGCGCGATGGACCGCTTCCACGAGTTCTTCCCGCAGACCCAGAAGTGGTTCGACACCAGCTCCTACGGCCGCCTCGACTACCGCCCCGAGACACCGATCACCCACTGGCTGCGCATGCCGAAACCGTTCAAGGCGTACGGAATAGAGCGCGGCGCGCCCTTCGACCCCGGGTACCGCGACCTGGTCCAGGACATCGTGGCCGGCGCCGACCCGAACGTCGACTTCCGCTCGTACGACCTGCTGAACGTACTGGTGACCCCCAACGCCGGCCCCTCCGCCCTGGACACCGTCCTGTCGGTGACCTTCGCCGGCAACAAGGACGCGCCGGTCGCGGACGGCGTCCCGGTCGCCAACGCCTCCTTCGTCTACTCCCGTCAGGACGACGGCTCCGGCTCCTACGACCGCACCGGCTACCGCGTCCTGCCCCACGAGAACGGCCACGTCTTCGGCCTGCCCGACCTCTACACCCAGGAGGGCGGGGGCGCGGTCGGCCACTGGGACATCATGAGCGAGGACTGGGGGGCCGACAACGACCTGCTCGGCTGGCACAAGTGGAAGCTGGGCTGGCTGGACGCCTCACAGGTCAGCTGCGCGGCGCGCCACGGCACCGACGAGTACGAGCTGACCCCGCTGGCGCGCGCGGGCGGCCCGAAGCTCGTCTTCGTCCCCCTGAGCCGGCGCAGCGGCTACGCCGTCGAGCTGCGCACCCGCGGGGGCAACGACGAGGCGGTCTGCCGGCCGGGCGTACTGATCTACAAGATCGACGCGTCGGTCGACACCGGCATGGGGCCGGTCACGGTGTACGACTCCCGGCGCGACTCCGGCGGCTGCACCCGCAGCCCGAACGTCCAGGCCGAACTCTCCGACGCCCCCTTCGTCCCCGGCGAGGAGTTCAAGGACCCCAAGCACGGCATCCGGATCGCGATAGCGTCGGCGGACCTGTCGGGGAACTACCGGATACGGGTGACACGACAGTAGGACCGTTCCCGAAGTCCCCCGACGGCCCGGCAGGGGTCCACGGCACCGCCCGCCACCACCGGACCAGGACCGGGGCTACGGTGGGCCTGCCGCGAACGCCGTACCGGAGAACCGATGCCCGCGAACCCCAGGACCGAGGCCCACGGGGCCACCGGCGCCGACGCCGTCCCCCGCACCGGCGCCGACCCGGCCGCCACCGCCGTACCCGCCGAGGCCGTGACCCCGTTGCTGCGGGGCGTCGCGGTGCTGGGGCGGCTGACGGAGGCGGGCGGGACGCTCAGCCCGAGCGACCTGGAACGCGCCACCGGCCTCGCCCGCTCCACGGTCGACCGGATCACGGCCACTCTGGCCCGTATGGGATACGTCCGCCTCGACGGACGCGACGTGGTCCTCGCCCCCCGCGTGATGGAACTGGGCAACGCCTACCTGGCGGCGCTGCGGCTGCCCGCCCTGCTCGACGCCCGCGCCGACCGGCTGGCCGACGAACTGGACGAGTCCGTCTCCCTCGCGGTGGCCGACCACGACGGCATCCGCTTCATCCACCAGGCCACCCGCCGCCGCGCGATGTCCCTGAGCTTCCGCATCGGCGACCTGCTCCCGGCCGAACGCACCGCGCCGGGCGCGCTGTTCGCCACGGAGTGGGACGCGGCGGACCGCCGACGCCGGCACGAACGCCGGGCGGCGGACCCGCGGGACCGCGCCTTCCCGACCGTACCGCCGCGCTCTCCCGACACCCCGGACGACTTCGAACAGCGCACCGGACGAGCTCGCGCGGACGGCTGGGCCCTGGACGACCAGCTGATCGAACCGGGCCTGGTGGCGGTCTCCGTCCCGGTACGCGACCCGCACACCGGAAAGATCGCCTGCGCGGCGAGCGTGGTCAGCCACACCAGCCGGCACACGGCGGCGGACCTGCGCGACAAGCTCCTGCCCCGGCTGCGTACGGCGGTCGCGGAGATGGAGGACGACCTGCGCACGGCGCCGGCGCCGACACCCGGACCGGCCCCGGCGGGCCTGGCGACCTGGACGGGCGCGTCGAAACAGGAACTGGGCCGGGACTTCGTCGAGTCGCTGGCCCGCGGCCTGACCGTACTGACCGCCTTCGGCGAGGGCCGCGCCCGCCTGACGCTGACGGAGGTCGCGAAGGCGACGGGCCTGGCGCGGGCCACGGCCCGACGGGCGCTGATCACCTACGAACACCTGGGCCTGGTGACGGCGTCCGCCGACCGCACGTTCGCCCTCACCCCCCGGGTCCTGTCGCTCGGCTTCCCGCCCCTGTCGCGTACGTCGCTCCCCCGCATCGCCCGGCCGCACATGGCCGAACTGGCCCACCGCGTGCACGAGTCGACGTCCCTGGCGGTGCTGACCGCCACCGGCACGGAGATCCAGTACACGGCCCGGGTGGCCACCAGCCACGTCATGAGCGTGGACATCACGGTGGGGACGCGGCTGCCCGCGTACGCGACGTCGATGGGCCGCGTCCTGCTGGCGGACGTGCCGGAGCCGGAGGGGGCCCCGGACACCCTGCGCCCCCTCACTCCCCGGACGATCACCGACCCGGCGCTTTTCGCCCGCACCCTGGCCGAGACCCGCGCGCAGGGCTACGCCCTGGTCGACGAGGAACTGGAGGAAGGCCTGCGCTCGCTCGCGGTCCCGGTCCGCGACCGGGCGGGCCGGGTCGTCGCCGCCCTCAACACGGCGACACACGTGGCCCGCCGCACGGTCGACCAGTGTCTGAACGGTCTCCTCCCCGAACTGACCGCCACAGCCCACCGCATCGAGGCCGACCTCCACGTGGCGGGCCGTTTCACCCGCGTCCCCGTGGCCTGACCCCACACTCCCGCCCAACAGATCCGGTACGCTGACGCCTGTGGCCCTGCACGGCCACGATCACGCCTTCGTAGCTCAGGGGATAGAGCACCGCTCTCCTAAAGCGGGTGTCGCAGGTTCGAATCCTGCCGGGGGCACACGAGTAAGGGCCAGTTCAGGGGCATGATCCCCTCGAACTGGCCCTTTGCCGTGATCACGGCCGTGCCACTCACGTGCCAGAAATGCCACTACGGTGCCACATCGCCACGCTCCTTCCGGATCATCGATCCGAGCCGATCGGCGATCTCGCGGTCACGGCCATTGACCATGTGCTGATAGATCAGCGCCGCGCGAGGCGTGCTGTGGCCCATCCGGGTCATCAGTTCGCGCAGGCTCGCGCCGGACGCAGCGAGGGTGTTCCCCGTGTGCCGAAGATCGTGGAAGTGAGCGTCCACCGTGACCCCGGCGTCCTTCTTGGCTTTGATCCAGTCGTCTCGGAAGTTGCTGCGCCGCAGTCGTCCGCCCTGGGGCCCGAGGAAGACATGCCCGTCACGACCACGCCCGGTGTAGGCGTCGAGATGCCGCTTCACGTCCGGCAGGAGTTCGGCGGGGAAGGCCACTGGCCGGACCCCGGCATCGGACTTCGGCGCCTTGTCGAAGAGCGCTCCCGTCTGCATCTCCGCCTGTGAGCGCTGGACCATGAGCGCTGCGTTGTCCGTGTCGACGTCGCGCCGGCGCAGCGATGCCAGCTCCCCGAACCGCAGGCCCGTGAAGGCCGCCAGGAGAACGAGCAGCCTGTAGCGCGGCGCGATCGCGTCGGCCACGGCGAACACCTCGGCCACCGTAAGGACCGGCCGTTCCGGCACGTCGTAGCGGTCAGCGCCCTTGATGCGGCATGGGTTGCGCCGGATCAGCTCATCGTCAACGGCCGTGTTCAGGATCGCCCGCAAGATCTGATACGCCTTGACCACCGTCGGCTCACCGGTCCGCGCCAGGCGCTCCGTGCGCCAGGCCCGGACGCGAGCCGTCGCGATCGAGGACAAGGGCCGGTCACCGAAGGTGGGCAGCAGGTGAAGCCGGATCACCGACTCGTGACGCTCGCGCGAACGATCCGCCAGCTTGCGGTCCTTGAGCCACGCCGTGGCGTACTCGCCGAAGAGAACTTTGCCCGCGTCGGGGTCGCGCCACTGGCCGCGAGTGATGTCCGCCTCGATGTGCGTCAGTGCGACCTCAGCATCTGTCTTGGTCGCGTACGTCTCTTCGGTACTCCGGAGCAAACCGGTGTTCGGATCCGGGTACCGCGCCTGCCAGCGGCCCGACTTGAGTTGCCGAACCGAGCCGAAACGACGTCGCCGCCCCTTGTTGTTGGCCATCAGGCAACCCTCCTGAGGGCGCCACGCCGAACGGTCACCGGCTGCACTGTGTGCTCAGTGATGTAGGCGGACACCGCACTCGCGGGGATGCGGACATGCCGTCCCACCCTGATGAAGGTGATCCGACGTTCCTCGATGAGGCGCCGAGGGAATCGCACTCCGGTGCCGAGGAGGTCGGCGACCTCTTGCACGGTCAGTAAACGGTCTGTCATCACCATTCCCCCTCGATTCCGTGATTCAGCAGGTCTGCCAGGGCTTCGCGGGCGGTTTCGCGGTTGTGCTGAAGGTCGCGGGCGATGGTGGCGGCGAGGGCGGATTCGCCGGGGGTGTGGCCGTGGCCGGCGTACTGCCAGTCGGCGAGGACGAGGACGGTGTCCGGCTCGCGGTCCTCGAGGCCGAGGGCTTCGCGTTCCTGCGCGGCGCGGAAGTCGGCACGGGCCTGACGGAGCTCCCCGAGGGTGGTGGAGTAGCGGCGGGACTTGGAGGAGAAGTGGCCGCGGAAGCCGAGCATGTGAGCCCACGCCCACAGTCGGCGGTCCGGGTAGAGCGGGTCGAGCTGCTTGCAGGCTTCGATGAGGCGGCGGGTGTGGTCGGGGACCTGGTGGCGGTCGAGTTCGGCGAGCTCGCCGATGCGCCGGTCGAGGGTGCCGGTGTTCTCGGCCGCCTTCGTGGCGTACTTGGCGACGTAGGAGGCGACGGCCTGTTCGGTGATGTCGGAGCCGTCCCCGAATGCCTTTACGGGGCGAACGTCGAGTTGGGTGCCCCAGCGGAAGGTACGGGCGGGCTGGTCCTCGGCGGCCGCGACGGAGACCGAGGTGTAGGAGTGCGCCGCGGCGGCGTGGATGGCGTCGGTGAGGAGGTCGACCGTCGCCCAGGCAGGGGGCGGGGTATCGGGCCCTTCGGGTCCGTCGATGCGGATGACGGCATGGAAGTGCAGGGCGCCGCGCTTCTGGAACTCGGCGACCTTGCCGTAGGACAGCCGGGCCGACTCCTTCAGCTCCCGCTGTGACAGGCCGGCGCGGGCGGCGATCTCGCGGCGGAGGCGATTGGTGAAGCGCTGCCAGAGGTCGCCCGCGTGGTTGTTGAACAGGACGGCGCCCGCGTAGTCATACGTGTTCGGGTCGAGCGCCGTGCCGAGCGCGGGGTCATCGGCAGGGTGTCGGGTGCCGCAGCGGCAGACGCCCCGGTCGGGACGGTTGTGGACGGGCCCGAAGGACGGTGCGGTGAGGGTGGCGAAGACGCGAGGGTGGTCCCGGACCGTTTCGGGGATGTCGCGGCGGTCGTCCCCGGCCAGGCCCGCGCGGATGAGGTGGTAGGTGTCGCCCGCGTAGGTGAAGGCGCAGGAGGGGCAGCGGGAGGCCCGTCGGTTGCCGCAGGCGAGGCGTAGCCGTCCGCCCGGCTCGCTCTCGGTGGAGTAGTGGTGCAGGGTCTCGCCGGTGGTCTTGTCCTTGCTGAGGGTCCAGCCGGTGAGGTGGATGGGGTCGGCGCAGCCGCCGGTGCGGCGGATCTGTTCGTGCCAGCGGTCGAAGTCGTCGGCCGCAGCCACCCTCAGCAGGTCGCCGAGGGTGGTCGGGTCGAGCTGGGCTGCGAGGTTCAACGGCGCCATCCCCGCTTCTGAGGGGTGTTGGCGTTGCTGCTGGACGCCTCGTTGGAGGAGCGGCCGGTGCGGGTGGCCTTCGCGGCCCGGTCCTTGTCGTGCAGTTGGTGTGCCTTGACGATCTTCTTCAGGCGGTCGTAGTCGCCGTCGATCGGGTCGGGCGGGATGCGGTCGGCTCCCTTGCTCCAGCGGGACATCAGACGCTCACCGCCTGGCGGAGGGCGGGGCGGGTGCCGGTGCCGTGGCAGGCCGGGCAGTGCGCGGTGATGGTCCGCAGGTGACCGTGCCGGTCGCGGCCGCCGAGGGTGATGGCGGCGGAGGCGAAGCCGTCGCAGTTCGGGCAGATCCGGGCCCGGGGTCGGGTGTGGTGCGTCATGCTGGTGGTTCCTTTCGATTGCGGTTGGAAGGGGCCGGACCGTCCGGGCGGCGGCGATGCTTGGTGGCTTGTGCGCCGTCCGGAGGGCCGGTCAGAAGAGGCGGGGCGTTGCCCGCGGCGAGTGGCGCGTCCCTTGGCCGCGTACATGGCGGCGTCGGCAGCAGCGAGAGCTCCGGGCAGCGTCCGGGTGGGCAGGTCCGCCAGACGGCAGGAGCCCACGGACGCGGCCAGCGGCAGTGTCTGCCCGGCATGGAGGAAGGGCCGGTGCAGCGCCCGGTCCAGTTCGGCGAGGTCCGGGCTACGGGTGTGGTCGGTGACGGCGACGAACTCGTCTCCGCCCAGGCGTCCGGCGATCCCGTGACGGCCGCACCAGGCGGCGAGGCGGGATGCGGCCACGGTGAGCGCGGTGTCTCCGGCGGCGTGGCCGTGGGTGTCGTTGAGGGTCTTGAAGTCGTCCAGGTCGACCAGGACGACGAGAGCGTCCGGGTGCCGGCGGATGAGGCGAGTGGCGCGGGCGGTCCATCCGGCCCGGGTGTGCAGGCCGGTGAGCGGATCGCGGCGGGCAGCTGCGAGCCTGCGGGCGAGGAATCCGGAGTGTGCGGCCCAGCCGACTAACGGCGGTATGACGGCGAGCGCTTGCGTGTCCACGGTTCTCCTTCAAACGCGGTTGGAAGAGGAGTGCGTGAGCCGTTCGGGCGGCGGCGATGCTTGGTGGCTTGTGGCGCCGTCCGAAGGCCGCTCAGCGGCGCCGCTTGTCCGAGGCGACCAGCGAGCGGATGACCAGGGCGCAGACGGCGACGGACGCGGCGGTGACGGCGACCGCAAGGAGCATCGAGACCAGGACGGCGCCGACGACCAGCACCACGGCCGTCCCACCGCCGACGAGGGCGATGACGGCGCCGGAGGTGAGCTGCACCGTCGGCCGCGCCGGTACGGGCACAGGGGAGACGACCGGGGCGGGCACGAAGTGCGGCGGACGCTCCTGAATGACGGAGCTCGGTTCGATGACCACGGCAGCCGGGGTGATGTGCCCGGTGGGCTGCGGCATCGTCGGAACCTTGGGATGGAACACAGCGAATCTCCCTTCGTGAGTGGCTACTTGACGGCGGCGTCGATGGCGGGGGCGAGCAGGCTGTCGGCGAGGAGGTAACCGCCGAGCAGGAGCACCGCGACGAGCCACCAGGGCGGGCGGACGAGCTTGACGCCGAGCCAGCCGACGACCATCAGGGCGAACCAGAGCGGGACCTGCACGGGGTGTCTCCTCAGCGGGCGGCGCAGCGGTGGGTACGGGCGGCGAGCTGCGCGGCGGACTGGCTGGAGTAGTCGGCGGACCAGCCGCAGCGGTCGTTGATGCAGACGGCGGCGTGCTTGGTGTGGCCGTGGCGGTCGCGGTGGGTGCCGATCTGCACGGGGCCGATCCGCATGACGGAGTGGAAGTGGTCGCGGGCGGGCATGACGGGTTCTCCCTTCGGATCAGGCGAGTTGGGCGGCGATGGCATCGGCGAGCTGGGGCGGGACGCCGAGGCGTGCGCGCAGGGTGTCGGTGTCGATGTGGGCGCCGGTGCGGGCCTGGTGGTCGGCGGCGAGCTTGCGGGCGTGGTCGACCAGCGCGGCCGGGACCGACGGAAGAGGCGAAGCCGGGCTCGCGGGAGACAGTGCCGGGGTGTCCTCGGCCGCAGGGAGCGGCGCGGGATCGGGCTGCGGGGCGGAGACGGGTTCCGGCTTGACGTCCGCCGCGGGGACCGGGGCCTCGGAGGCCGGCCGAACCGGCTCCACGTCCTCGTCCTCGGAAGCGTGCGAGTGGGCGAGGAGGGTTCCGCCGAGGAAGGCGAGGGCGGGCCATCCGGCGATGCCGAAGCGCAGCCAGGCCGGGGTGTGGGCGAGGTCGAGGAATCCGGCGGTGGCGACGTTCGCGCCGAGCGAGGCGACCAGGGCGATCAGGAACCAGCACCAGGCCAGCCGGGACGGCCCGTCCGACCGGAGTCGGCGCCAGGCGGCGACCAGGAGCAGATCCACGCTGATGGGGTAGGCCCAGCCCTTCCAGCCGGTCTGCCCGGCAGCGTCGGCGAGCTCGTGCAGGTGGGCGAAGGACAGGGCTCCGGCGATGACGGCCTGGACCAGGACGGCGTCCACACGGAACGCGAGTCGGGCCATCAGACGCCGCCGGGGTAGTCGGGCCCGTCGGACGGGTCGTAGCCGGGCGGGAACATCCCGGTCGGCGGCTCGGGCAGAGACGCAGCCAGCGACGGCGCCACAGCCTCGATGAAGCCCTGATCGGCACCGGATACGTCGGCGTAGAGGGCGAGTTGGCCCAGCAGGAGCACGGTGCGGGCGAAGTCCTCGCAGTCGGGGCACATGGCGTGTTCTCCCTTCAGCAGGCATGGAGGGGGTAGGGACCCGGCGCGAGACGGTCGCGCCGACCGGATTGCGGGAGGGATCAGGCAGTGACGGGCGCGGCCTTCGCGAGCGGCTCAGTGGCCGGGGCCAGGGCGCCGACGAGAGGCCGGAAGGCCGCGAGGGCGGGCAGGTCCGGAGTGCGGTCCGCGTAGCGATTGCAGACGTTGACCGCTGCACGGAGCGAGGTGTGCGGGGCGCGGATACGGGCCCAGCCGCCGGAGGAGTCGCCGGTCACGGCGATACCGGGGGTATCGGTGGGGATCTGGATCGCGGCGAGGACGGCGTCCGGGGAGATGTCCCCGAAGGCCATGTTCGCCGACGATTCGTCGTTGACGCGGTGGGCGGTGCGGCCGGTGAGCTGGGCCCGCAGCATCGTGATGCCCTTGCCCAGCTCTGAGCCGAAACGCTGCCCGCAGATCTCCAGATAGATCCCGGCGGCCCGGCCGAGCTGGGCCAGGCGGACCAGGGCGGTAATGATCCGGTCCCGGCGCTTCTCCTCATCCTTCGTGGCGAAGAGAGCGAGTTCGGCGACCTCGTCCACCAGGACCACGATCGGCACGGGGCGCAGGTGCTCGGGCAGGTCCCAGATGTCGGCGGCGATCTCCGCGTCCGGCACGTTCACCGTGATCCGCTGCTCAGCCCGGATGACCTGGTAAACGTCCGCCATGTGCGAGACGAGGGCTTCGAGGAGGTCGAGGGCGGTGTCGGGGTTGTCGGCGAGCGCGGAGAACCGGCGCGCCAGCGGGAAGAGCTCCACGCCCTGCTTGCAGTCGATGCCGACCAGGGCGACGTCCATCGGGGCGAGGCCGGCCACCAGGTTGCGCTGGTAGACGGACTTCCCGGACTTGGTGGAGCCCAGGTTCAGACCGTGTGGGACGGCCCGGTAGTCGCGGTAGTGCACCGCCCCGTCTTCGCGCAGGGCGACCGGGACCCGCATCGGCGCCGGATCGGCCTTGGCGGGCATGTGGACCCGCTTGAGGACGTCGTAGCCGGTCATCCGAACCTCGACCACCCCGGAGCGCAATTCACGGGAGGTCACGCCGTACATGCCGAACGAGTGGCGAAGCCGGTCAGTGGCCGCGGAGACGTCGAAAGCGTCCTGCCCGGGGCGGAGTTTGAGGCGCAGGACCAGGCCGGTCCGGGTGGGGCGAAGGCGCAGGATGCGCGGGGCCCTCGACTCCGGGACGGGCCGGTTGGTCATCCGGGCCAGGGCCAGGCGCCAGCGCGACGGCGGGACGGTCAGCCTGCACGCGTCCATCACCGAGGTGTAGTGAACCAAGACCCGGACCGTGGCGAAGACGGCGCCGAAGGCCAGCCAGTACCAGGCCGGACACCGCCACCGCAGAACCAGCACGGCAGCAACCACCAGCACCAGCAGGGCGACCGTTAACCCGGTCATGATCAGGCCGCCTTCGACGCCGAGCCGGTGGCGGCGAGCGAGGTGACGGCGACCGCGCGGAACGCGATCCCGTGCCGCTTCTGCCCGTTGAACTCGTTCTCCCAAGCCGAGGCGACCAGGCCGGTCAGCGCGACCGGGGTCCCCATGGCCAGGTCCTCGGAGACGCCCGGCGCGGGAACGGTGAGCTTCAGGATCTCCACCTCGTCCGGCGTGGAGAACATGACCTCCACCGTCATCAGCGTGACGCCGTCCTTGTCCACGGCGATCTCACCGGTGCGACGGTCCTTGATCTTCGGCTGCGGGGCCTTGGCGACCATCACGGTCGCGTTCGTGGTGTCGACGGGAATCTGACGCACAGCGATTCACTCCTCTATAGAGGCTGGACTCCGTCACTCATGTATATGAGTGACATGAAGAAGAGTGCATGACTCCTGTACATGAGTCAACCCGCCGCGATGAAGAACTTGCGGCGGGCTGAGGGCAGTTGAGGGGGTGTCAGTCGATTGCAGGGATCCGGTACTCGAAAACGAACTGGTCAGCGGCCATGAGGGTGTCGCAAACCTCGACCACGCGGCCCTCCGTCGTACGGGCCTCACGGATCAGGTGGATGACCGGAGCGCCGGGGCTGAGAGCCAGCTCTGAGGACTCTGCCTTGGAAGCCGGACGCCCTTGCAACGTCTCGACGAACTCCTCGAACTCGTGCCCGTGGTCTTCCAGCCGGGCATAGATGCCGCCACCGCCGGGATTTTCGGCGAACAGCTCGGGGATGTCCTTCACGACGTCCCACGGGAGGTACGACGTTGCCGTCTCGACGGGCGTGCCGTTGCGGAAGTAGAGGCGGCGCCGGGCGAGCACCTGAGTGCCGGCGGGGATACCCAATCGTTCCGCGGCATCCTCCGGGGCCTCCATCGGCCCGATGTAGAGGACGCTCACCTTGGCTGTGGCGCCGGACTGTTCGGACTCGGCGAGATAGGCAGCCTTGCCGCCCTGTCGAAGTGAGCGCCGGAAGCGGTCGGAGGATCGATGGCGCACTGGCGGCCGATCCTTCACGGTCGAGCCCTTACCGTGCCGCGTCTCGACCAGTCCACTCGCGCGCACCTCGACCATGGCCTTACGGATCGTGCCGCCTGAAACGCCGTAGCGGTCGACCAGCTCGGACTCGCTGGGCACCATGTCGCCTGGCTTGAGGACGCCAGCCCGGATCTGCTGCACGATCTCGTCGGCGATCTGTACGTAGCGAGGTACGGACCGCTCACCTCCTACTGCTGTTCCCATAGTCCTTCTCTTCCTCCTATGCTCCTGCACATGAGTAACAGTGCCCAGGAAGGCGAGTCAACGCCGCTGCACTCTGTGTCTGTAGCCGGAGTGGTGGTCGGTGAAGACGGTCGACTTCTGGCGATCCGCCGTGCGGACAACGGCACTTGGGAGCTCCCGGGTGGCGTGCTTGAACTCGATGAGACCCCCGAGGCGGGCGTCGCCCGCGAGGTCCTGGAGGAGACGGGCATTCACGTCGAGGTGGACCAGCTCACCGGGGTCTACAAGAACACGACCAGGGGCGTCGTCGCCTTGGTCTTCCGGTGCAAGCCATCCGGGGGCACCGAGCGCACGTCAAGCGAATCGACCGCGGTTGACTGGCTCACGCCCGAAGAGGTCAACGAGCGCATGGCAGAGGTCTTCGCGATCCGACTCTTGGACGCCCTGGACGGCAACGGCCCCCATGTGCGGAGCCACGACGGCAAGCGCCTGATCGCAGCGCGGTAGAACTTTCCCTACTTCATCAAGCCCCGGCTGCGCTCCGCTCCGCCGGGCGCGCTCCCGGCTCCGCTGCGGGCGCCGCTCCTGCCTCCGGCCCGCTCCGCCCGCGCTACGCCGACGCGCGCCCACATGTGGATGGGGCCGATGGCCATGAGTCGATCACCGCATAGCGGGGCCACGCTCAAAGCCGATGCCTCCGGCGGGGGATCGGTCGGCACCGGGATGGAAGGGGCGCCGTTCCCGACCGCGGGTCCGTAGTGGCGTGCGCGGGGAGCTCCCATCCCGTCCACCGTCGACCCAGGCAGAGCCGAGCAGACGCGGCCCATGGCGTCCAGGTCGTTCGTACAGTGGCGCGCTCCACCTGGACGCCATGAACCACGCCCGCTCCACGGTGTGTGGGTCGACGGCGGACGGGATGGGAGCTGGGGTAAGTGGTGGGCTGAGGAAGAGCAGCAGGTGCAGGTGCGCGACCGAAGGCAGCGGCTAGGCTCTTCCTCTACGCGGCACCCCTGGTGAAAGCGGTATTCGGCTCACGGCAGCGTTGGCTAACCTGCGGCAATGGCGAAGAAGGCAGAAACCGAGTTGGTCGTTGACCTTCGTGGTCGGCCAATCGAGACGCTCGACGACTTCTGGGACGCGGTGAGCGAGCCGTGCGGACTACCTGAGTGGTTCGGACGGAACCTGGACGCGTGGGCAGACACCATCCAGGCCCGGGGGATCTCCGAGGTCATCGATCGCCACGACGTTCTTGTCATTCACGTGGACAAGCAGGGGATCTTTGCCTCTACGGATCGTGAGGCACGGTCACTGAGGCGTTGTTTCGCGGGTCGGGAGAACCGCTTGGTCGTGCATCAGCCGTCCTGACACACACAGCGGTCGCGTGTGATCTGAGTCTGATGCCGGGCGAACCGTCAAGTGGTGCACTGATGTCCGACACCAGCGGCTGACACCAACAGCGGCGGACGAGGACGTATCCGCGTGGACCTTGGCGACCGCTTCCATGCCTTACGTCAGCCGACTTCCAGTGCCGAGCATCCGCGGTGATCGACCTGATAAGGATGAGGCCACAGCTCAAAACGTGTCAGCCGTCCAAGCGAGTCCCCAACCTCCAACAGTGGCGAAGGAGTTCGCCCAACGGCGGACCGTCGCAGCTGTTCAGAAGCCCGCCGACATCACCGTGAAGCGGTTTCGTCGTTTTGCGCGGCCGCTTCCAGGCAGCGAGGTGGCCGTGCGAAGATCACGGCTGGCGGCCATCGAGTCGCACAGTTGTCGCAAGGGGGACTCGCTGTGGAGAGCATCGACTGGGCTCTGTTGGCGCTCTTTTGGCTCATCACCTTCGTCTCCGGCGCTGCCGCCATCTGTGCCGGATGGATCGCCCCATGGTTCAGGAAGACGGTTTCCTCGCCGCGCCTCGGGGGCTGGGCAGACATTTGCATGGGCATTGGGGGCACACTCGCGGTGGGTCCTGTGCATCGCCACTTGGGATCGATGCCAATGACAGCAATCGCCACAATCGTGGGTTACTGCTTCGTCTTCAGCGCCCTAGGTCTCTACCGACGGTCCCGCTGGCCCGAGCTGTCGGGACTAACGGCATACCGACACCTTGCAGCCTCAGCCGCTGCTGTACAGCAGCGAAGTACAGCAACCTTGGCACCCGTGACCGGCCACCAGCAGACCCAAGCAGCCGACTAGCCTGCGGTACTGACCTCAGCGACCGCCCCGCCCATAATTCGCATCGAGGGGGCCGCAGGGCGTGCCACTTCCGTGCCAGAACGGGCGGGGACTCACGGGGAATCAAGGTTCCCCAAGGCGCGCACGGCCCTACGCCGCCCAAGGCAGGGATTCCCAGGTCAGGCCCAGGGTCCCCCAACCTCGCTCCTAAAGCGGGTGTCGCAGGTTCGAATCCTGCCGGGGGCACTGTGCCTGAACAGGCACGATGCATTGGAAAGGCCCCGGATCGATCATGGTCCGGGGCCTTTGGCATCCACTTCTGGCACGAGGTGGAGCCGGATGTGCGCCTCGTACTTGTCGTCAGGCAGTCTCCTCGATCCGGCCGAGCAGGACGTTGACCGACAAGACGGCCGCAGGTCGCGGCCGCGCGGGGATCAGTCGTGACTGACGTGGCGGCAGGACAATCCGGCTGCGCGTCGGCGGGTGGGCCCGGTGAGGTTATGTGCGGCGAACAACGCCGCACCGGGCTCCCACACCTGGGTCACGAGCAAAGGACCAGGTCAAAGACCCGGGCCTTCCTGTTCATCGAAAGCGTCGGCCGCCGCTGGACCCAACTCCACGACCGCTGACGGCGAGCGTCTCGGGCGACGGTGTATTCGGCGTCCCCGAAGTCCGCGACCACGCGCAGCCGACCGCCGAGCGCTTCCACGTAGGCCCGGAGGGTCGCGAGCTCCGTGCGATCCAGCTCCCCGTGCTCGATCGCGGAGACCCGAGGTGCCGAGACCTCCATCGACGCGGCCACTTGGCGCTGAGTCAGCGCCTGTTCACGCCTGACCTCCGCGAGCTTGTGAGCACGCACTTCAGCGGTCAGCCGGTCCGTTGCCGCTTGCTTCTCCTGGGCCGACCGCATCGGCAGCCCAGCGGTCGCACGCCGCTCGCGCGCCTTGCGCTTGGTCTCCTCCCAGCTCACGGCACTCATTCGTACTCCCTCGTTTCAAGACCGGCCAGATGTGTCCGGTACCGCTCCTCAGCGAGCGGAATGTTGATGTCGTACCAGCGCTGCCAGTTCCCGGCCTCGTCGCCGGCCACCAGCAATACCGCCCGGCGCACCGGATCGAGCGGAGAACAGCGGGGACCATGATGAAAGCGACCGCGCCCGACGAAGCCGCGCCGCGACCTTTCACCTGGACCAGTGGTCGAACCACCCCCAGGTGATCACAGTTTCCCGAGCTGATGGTTCCGGGCTGATTGCTCGCCGCGTGCCACAGTCGCGCGCCAGATACAGAGGTCCGGGCAGTAGCCCATCTCAGTGCCTCGGACCCGGCCAGCCATCCCTGTTGGAGTAGCTCTCGAAGCGGTACCGGGTCGAGCGGTCCCACTCCTTCCCGGTGGCGAGCTCGTACGCCTGATCCGGCACGTACAGCAGCCACTCCCCGTCACACTCGGTGGAGGTGCAGGGGGCGAACTTGTCGGCGTCGAGGAAGACGCCTTCCCATACGGCTCGTCCCGCGGCGACGACAGCACAGCGGGCGTACAGGAACACGTCGGCGGACTGCGGGAAGGACTCGCCGCTCCGGTCCCACATCGCATCAGTGATCACTAACCGGACAGACGCATCCGATCAACCGACCGACCCATCAAACAGACCCGCTCCAGGGCTTCATCCGCGAGCGCTATCCGGCGGAGTGGGGTCCGGCCGTCATGGTCTGGGACGCCAAAGACGCGGAACGCATCGTCCAGGAGCGCGAGTTCGTCGTCTTCACCCAGGACCCGGACCCGATGCCCGTGCCGGGCGGCTGGGAGGACTATGTCGCCCGCCTGACAGTCCTCCCCGAAGGGGACGAGGCGGCCACCCCGCCGCTGGAGGAGCTTCCGACCCGTGTGGTCGATGACCGCGATCAGGGCTGGAGGCTCCGGCGTGCTCTCGGCGGACAGGTGCTCCTCGGTTCGTCGGTGCGCGGTCGGATACCCCCGGGGTCGGGATCAGGCCTGGTGCCGTCCGTCGTACGGGCCCGTACCGCTCCATCGTCACTCCGTCCGTCAGACGGGGAAACCGGGGAAACCGGGGAAAGGGTTGCACAACGGACCGTGCCCGCCCTGGTGACAGGACGGGCACGGCGGGTGACCGGTGGAGCGGGTGCACCCCGCTCACCTGCGGGGTCAGCCGAGGAGGTCGTACTGCTGGAATCCGGTGCCGAGGGAGACCCTTGGGGCGAAGCTCGCAGTTGTGTTGGCGCCGGTGCCCTTGTACAGGTAGAGCGTGCCGCCGGGCGTGCGGGCCAGCAGGTCGGCCTTGCCGTCGCTGTTGAGGTCGCCGACCGTCACGAGCGCGTTGTACGTCGTGCTGGTCCAGGTGGCGACCTTCAGCGCGGGCTGCCAGAGGGCCGTGGAGGCCACGCCCTTGCTGCGGTACAGGTACACGGCGCCGGTGCTCTTGTTGCGGGCGAGCAGGTCGGCGTTGCCGTCGCCGTTGAAGTCGCCGTGGCCGCGCACGAGGTTGAAGTTGTTGAAGCCGACGCCGACCTTGAGGGGGGCGGCGAAGCCTCCGTTGCCCTTGCCCGCGTACAGCCACAGCGCGCCCGTGGAGTCCACGGCCAGCAGGTCGGGCAGGTAGTCGCCGGTCATGTCGCCGGGGGTGACGATGTTCAGGCGGGTCTTCCAGTTGTCGCCGATCAGCTTGCTCGCCCACGAGTCGGTGGCGGGCACGTAGTGCTCCCAGAAGACGTCGCCGTCGGAGGACCGGCGCACGATCAGGTCCTGGTAGCCGTCCCGGTCGAGGTCCGTTTGGAGGATGAGGTTGTAGCCGTTCCAGTTGCCCCAGGACGTGCGGGCGGCCAGCGAGGTGCCCTTGGAGTTGATCTCGTAGGCGGTCTTGGTGGAGGCGTTGCGCACGAACAGGTCGGCGAGGTGGTCACCGTTGAGGTTGGTGTCCTCCACGCGCGGGTAGGCGGCGCCCACGTAGGACGAGACCTTGGTGAAGACGCTGTACGCGCCGCTCGCGACGCAGTCCTCGACGCCCCAGGAGACGACGCCCACGATCCGGCCCTTGACGATCAGCGGGCCGCCGGAGTCGCCGTTGCAGGCGGAGGTGGTGCCCTCGTCGCTGCCGGTGGCGGGGTTGCCCGCGCACACCATGTGGCCCTTGACGAAGTCCGCGCCGTAGGCGCCCGCGCAGGTGGTGTCCGACTGGATCGGCAGGGTCGCCGTCTTCAGCACGTCGGAGATGTCCTGCGTGGTGGAGCTGGTGCGGCCCCAGCCGAACAGCGTGGCCGGGGTGCCGGCGGCGTACGACGCGGTGTCGGTGGCCGTCGTCATCCGGATCGGCGTGGCCTTGATCGGGTTGGGCAGCGTCAGCACGGCGATGTCGTTGTTGATCGTCGCCGGGCTGTACGACGGGTGGTTCCACTGCCGCCAGACGCCGCTGTACGACCCACCGTGCAGGTCGGTGATCTGGCCGTTGCTGTCGACGGTGGGCAGCTGCGCGGTGCCGGTGATGACGATGCCGTGCGCGTACCAGCTGTAGTTCTTGTTGTACTCGTCGCGGACGCAGTGCGCGGCGGTGAGGATCTTCGTCGGGGCCACGACCACGCCGCCGCAGAAGAAGCCGATGTCGTCGGCGGTGGTGGTGGTGCCGCGGTCGTCGCCGTACCACAGCTGCGCCATCCACGGCGCGCTCGTGATGGACGTCGTGGTGCCGCCGATGATCTTCGGGTCGACGGTGCTGGTGCGGGTGCTCCCGCTCAGCGCCTCCTTGCCGGTGTGCCCCGGGGTGTCGTCACCGGCGACGGCGATCGCGAGCCGCTTCTCCAGCTCGGCCTGGGACGGTGCGCTGACCGTCGGCTTCGGCGGGGTCTCGGCCGCCTGCGCGGACGACGTCAGCAGGACGCCTGCGACGGCCGCGGCGATGCCGGCCGCGGCCATGGGCAGGGCGATCCGCACACGGCGTCTGTGACGCCGTCCCCCGGACGTGGGTGTACCCACAAGTCCCCCCTCGGGAAGTGATGCTCTGGGTTACGCGGTCGAACATGCGACCGAAGGGCGTGATCGTACCGTGGACGTGCACATGCAGAAGGGCCGCCCCCCCTCGGAAGGGGGACGGCCCGTACGACGTCGGCGGGGACTAGTACTGCAACGGTGGTTGTTCTGATTGCTGGGCAGTTCAGGGGCTGTGTCCGCGTCGTTCGTAGTGACTGACCCGGGCCTGGTGCCGGCGTCTGCGGCGCCATGTCGACCAGTGCAGGATGTGGTCGACCGGGGCGGGGCGGCGGCCGGTGAGGCGGGTGATCAGTCGTCGGATCTCGGCGAGGCCGAGGTGGACGAGCGGGGAGGATCCGTTTCTGCTTTCTCCGCATCCAGCCGGCGGGCCCTCAGGACGGTCAGGCAGGCGTGGGCGGCCATGGCCAGGGTCATGTGGCGGTGTCAGCCGGGATAGCGGCGGACCTGGTAGTCGTCCAGGCCGCACTCCTGCTTCGCGCTCTGGAAACACTCCTCAACAGCCCATCGGCTGCCTGCGGCACGGATCAGCTGGTCCGGCGTGGTCTCGGCGGGGCAGTAGGCGATGTAGTACGAGATCTCCTCTGGCCTGCTGACGCTGCGGCGGGCGATCACCCAGTGCCGGCGGTCCTCGCGATGGAAGGGCCTCACCTCGACACGGGCCCAGTCGTGGGTCCGCCGGCCGTGGGCGCCTGCGCCGCAGGAGCGGCGCTTCCACTTCTGCCGTGGCAGGCCGGGGAACAGGTCGTGGACCGGGTGGTCGATGGCCCAGCGGGTGACGACGGTGTCGTGCCTCGTAGTGGCCATGACGTGGAAGACGTCCGCCTGCTCCAGCTCGAACCGCCATCCCTTGCTGAAGCCGCAGGCGGCGTCCGCCGTCACCCACCGAAACGGGATCCGGTCCGCGATGGCCTTTTGGACCATCGCCCTGGCCATGGCCACCTTCGTGGCGAAGGCGACCTCGTCGCCGATGCCTGCCCGCCGGCATCGCTCGCGGTCGTCCGTCCAGGACGTGGGCAGATACAGCCGCCGGTCGATCAGCGTGCGTCCACGGCCCGTTGCACAATCGACGATCAGGACCGCCTCGGGATCACCGAGGTTCTCGACCAGGTGACCGCGCACGTCATCGAGAACCTCATCGGCGTCCCACTCGATCCGGTTCAGCATCCGCTGGATGCGGTCCGGGCCGTCGTGACCGGCTTCCTCGGCCGGCGTCCAGCCGTTCTTGCGCTGCAACGGAGCGATGAGTCCCCGCATAGGCCAGAGCCGACTCACGCGGCTCCGACCTGCTGAAACGGTGCACAAACCGCCCATGCACAGCGCTCAGTTCACTCGCCCACAACCTGACATCGGCAAGGTCCCCACCCATGACCAGACCGACGACCGAACCGGCCGGCAGTCACGGTAGGCACCGTTGCAGCATCAGAGGCTGTCTCATGTGGCGAGTTTCGCGAGCTCCTTGTAACAAGTGAGGGCTGCGGCCAGCCCGAGGAAGGCGCGGAAGTGACTGCCCTTTCGCTCGTACCGGACGGTGAGGCGGCGGCATCATGCCGCACGAGCATCACACCACGTGAGACGTCCCCTTCGTGCTCAGAGGCCGGCTCAGGTGAGTACGGCACCCTCGGAGCTCCAACATTTGATTCGAACTGATATTTCATTATGGGACGTCTCAGGGATTTCACGGGACGTCTCAGGGCCGCACAACCAGCGGAAACGGCCCGTGGGCGCCCTAGCGTCGTCAGCGCGTCAGCTCCACCCGACGGAGACGCCCTGACGCACCCACCTCATGGACCGGAGCAGGCATTTGACTCTCAAGACCAAGCTCGCCAAGACCGGCACAGCGCTCGCCCTCGCCGGCGCCGCCGTCCTCGGCGCCACGTCCACCGCGTCCGCCAACCCCAACGCGCCCTATCTCGGCTACGGGCACGTCACCTCCGGCACAGGCGTGTGGTGCATCCAGCACGACATCAACTGGTACATAACCCACGCCGGGTACCCCTCCAAGCCCCCCTACGGGCAGATCACCGAAGACGGCGTCTGGGGCGCGCAGACCGACGCCACCGTCCGCTGGTTCCAACGTCGCTTCAACCTGGAAGATGACGGAGTCGTCGGCCCCGGGACCGGTCAGTACCTGCTCAACTACACCGACGACTACTACAACGGCACGTACTACGGCGGCCACGGCTACTGCTGGGACTACATCCCCGGCGACTACTAAACCCACCCGATGAACAGGAACGACAGCTCGTGAACATCAAGTCCAAGCTCGCCAAGAGCGCCGTAGCCGTGGCCGTCACCGGCGCGGCGCTCCTTGGCACCACCACCGCCGCCGAGGCCAAGCCCGGCGTCCCGTACATCGGCTACAACAACGTCACCTCCGGCACGCCGGTGTGGTGCGTACAGCACAGCCTCAACTACATCATCGACGGGCACAACTGGCCCTCCATGTACGGCAACCCGCCCTACGGCAAGCTGGACGAGGACGGCGCCTGGGGCAACAAGACATACCAGACCGTCAAGTGGTTCCAGGCGTGGGAGGTCGGGGGCACCCCTGACGGCGTCGTCGGCCCGCAGACCGGCCAGCAGATCCTCGACAGGGGTGACCCGTACTACAACGGGTCTTCCTGGAATGGCTGGGGCTACTGCTACGACTACGTCCCCAGCGTGGTCTGAGACCGTCCCCGCGTACGGGCCGTGGCCCCATCCCGCACTGGATGGGGCCACGGCCCGTACGCGGGGACGGCCATGGCGGTCCAACTCGGCCGCCCCGAAGTGCGCATGAGCGATAATCACCCCGTTCTACGCGGTATTTGAGAACCATGTGTAACGGGGGCACTAGGTGACCGACAGTCGGGGGGTCGGCGGCGGAGAGCCGTCGGGCAGAGACGCGCTCGCGGCCGAGATGCGCCAGCTGAAGGAGAAGTCCGGACTCAGCTTCGGGCGTCTTGCCGACAAGACGCATTACAGCCGATCGTCGTGGGAACGCTTCCTCAACGGCAAGCAACTACCCACCCCAGTCGCCCTGGAGGAGTTCGCCACCGTCATGGAGGCGGACGCGGACTTCCTGCTCGGGCTGCTGGAAGGAATCATGGAGGCGGGGGACCCGGCCGGGGCAAAGGCCGGAGCCGAGGCCGAGGCCGAGGCCGAGGCCAGGGCCGCGGAGTCGGCGGAGCCGGTCGGCCCGCCCATAGCCGTACAGCCCATCGCCGTACCGGACTGGAAGCCCGGCGTCCGCAGGGCCGGACTCGTCGCCGCCGGCGCCCTGGTGGGCAGCCTCGTCACCGCGTTCGCCCTCGGCACCGGCACGGAAGGCGGCGCCGCCTCCCGGACGCCCAGAACCGGCGGCAGCTCCTCCGCCGCCGGTGCGGCGAACCTCTCCCGGCAGAACCCGCATCCCCGCTGCTCCGAGGACACCTGCCTGCGGCGCGACCCCCAGGCCATGGACTGCCAGTGGGACGCCACGACCGCCCGCGAGACCTGGCTGCGCGGCATGCACATCGAACTGCGCTACAGCGCCGACTGCGGGTCGGTCTGGGGCCGCATCGAGAACGGCGCGGTGGGCGACTCCGTCACCATCAAGGACAAGTACGACCTCGAACTGTCAGCCACGATCCGCGTGGACCGCGACACCTACACCGGCATGCTCGCCGTCGACTCCGACGCACCGCCCGACACGGTGACCGTCTGCGGCAGAATCCCGAAGTACCACGCGATGGAGTGCTCACCCGAAGGCTCCGTCCAGCCCTGAACTTCGCTTGTGCGGACACCTCTTGCCTCTTACGGCACCTCCCTCTGCGTTAAGAGGTGTCTCACGTGGCGTGATGCTCGTTCGGCATGATGCGGGTCGTGCGTGCCGATCCGTCGAAGCGTCTGGTCCTGATGAACTCTGGCAACTCGTCGCCCCGTTGCTTCCGTCGTTCGCTGCTCGTCCGCAGGGCGGCGGGACTGCTCCGTGTGACGAGCGGGCCGTGTTCACGGCGGTGGTGTACGTGCTGACCAGTGAATGCGCTGGGCGGCATTTGCCGCCGACGTTCGGCACGTCGCCTGCGGCAGCGCATCGCCGGTTCACGGTACGGACCGAGGCCGACGTGTGGCGACGGCCCTTCGGGGGATGACGACGCCCCCAGGAAGGCGCCGTCCAGAGGCAGCTCAGCGAACTGAGAGCCTGAGTCCCGCAGTTGGCCAATCTTTCTCCAGCGAGCGAGACCGCCGGACCCGCAGGTCAGTCCGAGGACCCGTGCCCGGCGCCCGGGTCGGGCAGCAGGCGGGCGCCGAGGCGGTCCGGGCTCGGCCAGCGCACGTCGTGGGCCCAACGAAGCTTCTCGAACACCCAGATGAGGCGGGCCGCCGGGTCGAGCTGGCCCGGCAGCACGCCGTGGCGCGCGGCGGTGGGGTCGGCGTGATGCGAGTTGTGCCAGCTCTCTCCGAAGGAGAGCAGCGCGAGCGGCCAGAAGTTGGTGGCCTTGTCCCGGCCGGCGAAGGGGCGCCTGCCCGCGACGTGGCAGATCGAGTTCACCGACCAGGTGACGTGGTGCAGCAGCGCCATCCGGATCACACCGGCCCAGAAGAACCCGGTCAGCGCGCCCGTCCAGGTGCCGGTGGCCAACCCGCCGATCAACGCCGGGGTCAGGAGCGAGACGGCGGTCAGCGGCCCGAAGAGCCGGCCGACGATCCGCAGATCGGGATCGGCGGCGATGTCGGGGGCGAACCTGGCGCGGTTGCTCAGTTCACGCTTCAGCATCCACCCGATGTGCGCGTGGAGAAGTCCCTTGAGCAGTGCGCGTGTGTCGGTGCCGTAGCGCCAGGGCGAGTGCGGGTCGCCCTCGCGGTCGGCGAAGGCGTGGTGGCGCCGGTGGTTCGCCACCCACTGGACCGGCGGGCCCTCGACCCCCAGCGAACCCGCGACGGCCAGGGCGATCCGCAGGCCCCGCCGCGCCTTGAACGAGCGGTGCGTGAAGAGACGGTGATAGCCGACCGTCAGGCCCGCCAGGGAGACGAGGTAGGAAACCGCGGCCATGCCGAGGTCCAGTGTGGACAGGCCCCGTCCCCACGCGAACGGCACCACGGTGATCAGGGAGACCGGCGGGGCGACGACGAAGATCCACATCGTCACCCCCGCCGCGGCCGACCGGGGGGCGTCGAGCAGCGGCTTGACCCCGGCATCGGCTTGCTGTCCGGCGGCGACGCGATCGGCACGGTCGGCCTGTTCGGCGGCGACGTGATCGGTCCGGTCGACCTGTTGGGCGGCGGTGTGATCGGGACGGTCGACCTGTCCGGCGGCGGTGTGATCGGGACGGTCGATGTCACTCGGGTTCATCGGTTCCTCACCATCGCTCAGCCTTTACGGAGCTGGTGCCGGACCGACCCGGATCACGCGCCCGGGTGCTTTCGAGCGCGATCGGCGGTCCTGGACCCACGATCGCACCGGGGGGCATCCGCGCAGGTCGTCGCCGGTGTCCAGGGCGTGAACGTTTCCGTGCCGGAGCCACGCGGGGCGGACGTCGGACGCGCGGGCCGGCGCCCCGCGTCCGTGGACGTCGACCGAGCCGTGCCGGACGCGGTAGGCGTTCCGGACGGCACCGGTCGTACGGCCGGGGCGATGCGCCGGACTCCGGCGACGTACTACTTGCTGACCGCGAAACGCATCAGGGCGTGCTCGTCGCCCTGCTTGATCTGGCCCGTCGTGTTGATCACTTCCAGCTTCCAACCGTCGCCGACCCGGACCGCCTTGGCCACGGCACAACCGTTGTCCCGGCTGAGCAGGCTCGGCCAGATGTCGGCGACCTGCTGGGAACTGCCCCCGGTCGCGTCGTAGACCTTGATGCTGATGTTGCGCGCCTTCTGGAAGGAACTGCCCTTCTTGTACGCGGCGGCCACGAACACGATCGACGTGACGTGGGGCGGGATCCGGGCGAACTCGACGGTCACCGTCTCGTCGTCACCGTCCCCGTGCCCGCTCTGGTTGTCGCCGCTGTGGACCAGCGAGCCGTTGCCCATCGGGTCGAGCGAGTCGAGACCCGCCAGGCGCACCGGCTCCCGGCCCTGCATGGCTATGGCGATCAGGTCGAGGTCGGTGCCGCTCCTGCGGCGCAGGTTGCCCAGCACTCCGCCGCTGCTGCCGGCGGTGGGATCCCAGGAGACGCCGATGGACAGGTGGGTCACTCCGTCCAGGTCCGCCGGGCCGTCTTCCTTGGTGAGTGTGATCATTTTGTGGGTCATCCTTGTCTCAAAGGGACTACAAGGCAGAGTCTGCCCGACACCTTCGCGGTTCCATTCTTGTTTCCGTGCAGGTCCGGGAAGTCCTCCCCCGGCGCGGACGGCACCACGGTGCGCCGCGATGCCGGACGCGCCGTGCTCGCCGAACTCCTCGGGCAGGCGCAGCGGTTTCGAACCCTGACGCGGGCGCAGGGAAAAGGCCCCGGACCGGTTGTGGTCCGGGGCCTTCGGCGGCCGGTCTCGGCATCGGCGGGCGTCCGGCGAGCGCGGCGTCCCGCCCTCACGCGGCGGTCTCAGGCTCCTCCCGCGATCCTGTCGACTCCTCGTGCGATCCCGTCGGGCCAGTGCCCCGGGTGCGGGGCGCGGTGTCGTCTCACCCGTGGTGCGGGCGGCCCGGCCGGATCGGCAGCAGCGCGTTGTCGGCCACGTACTCGCCGACGTCGGTACCGATCCGCCTTCCGTCCTCGGCGTCCCAGCGGAAGTGCACGCCCAGGTAGAGGCGGCTGAACTCGCCCTCCCGGGCGACCTGGCTGAAGTTCCTCATCAGGCGGAACGCCTGGAGTGTGTGCGGGTCCTCGGAGTGGGCGATGAACGAGACGTCGTCACGGCCGAAGAAGTGCTGCATCGCGGTCGCCCACGCACCCGTGAAGTTGGCGTGCCCGGAGGTCCAGGCGGGGAAGCACGGGGTGAACGGCCGTCCTGCGCGGTCCGCGCTCAGCGGCTGCCAGTACCGGTTCGCGCCGCCCGTCGCCTGGATCGCGGACACCGGGCGCCACAGCTTGATCGGGCTGTCCAACTTGCTGTCCCAGGCCGCGATCCCGGCGTCCGCCAGCGACAGGGCCGACTGCGCGAACAGTCGGGTGGTGTCGTACGTGCCGAGCCGGAACTTCTCGGCGACGATCCCGGTCAGCTCCAGGAGCTGCCCCGGGGGGTGGTAGGTGTCGTCCAGGTCGTGGTCCCAGAACCAGCCGATGACGGTCTGCTCGTAGGTGCGCTCGGTGGAGTCGACGGCGCCGAGCCGTCGCACCTCGTCGCGCTGGCGCGCGTACTCCGGGCTGGCCACCAGATCGGCGTAATCGGTGAAGCCGCGCAGGGTGGGAGGCCGGAACTGCGAGCCGGAGCGGAGCACGAACGGCCGCACCTTGCCCCAGTTCGGGGTCACCGCGTCGCTCTTGGTCCTGCAGTCCTCCTCGCCCGTCGGCCGCCAGGCTCCGGGTGTGGTGGTGTTGCCGTGGTAGGTCGCCGGGTTGTTCGAACCGTCGCCCGCCCGGGACTTGTCGATCTGCCGCACCACCCGGTCGACGACCAGGCGGTCGAGGGGGTCGTAGGCGTAGGGGGAGCGGCCGGTCCGCTCCTTGTACTTGCGGTCGATGTAGGCCCGATCGCCCGGGTAGAGCTGCGAGATCATCCGGTACGCGGTGCGGTCGATCAGCCGCTCCTGCTCATTGGGGCCGGGCCGCGCATGTCTGTCGGCGTACTTGAACGGCTTGTTGAGGTAGGGCTCGTACTTCAAGGTCTTGTACGTGTACTGATAGGCGCTCTCGGCGTTGTAGATCGCCGCGAAGACCATCGCCCCGGACCTGCTGAGCTTGCCGGGCGAGGCGTCCCAGCCCCGCGCGTTGCGGAACGTCTGGAGCAGGACCCTGTTCCAGTACTGCGTCGGATCGTCGTTGTTGTACCGCGTCGTGGCGGCGGCCGGCGCCCCACCGGCCGCCACCGAGGTCACACCGGCTCCGGCGAGCAGGGCACCGGCCACGACGGCGGCCCGCAGCCGTCCTCGGCGTCCGCCGCCCCCGGACCTCAGGCGGGAGAGCACGGACTTCGAGGCCGGTGGACGGCCGTGGTCGAGCGCGGGGGCCATGGCATTCCTTTCGATGTCGCTGATCGACAGCGGCAGCGTAAGATCGGATATGCACAAATAGTGATCAACCACGCCGATATGTAGCACTTCCTGCCTCTTGCTCAGATTTATGCAGAAATGCCCGTCTTGTAGCGATCGGCCGCCGACCGGGCCGTGGCTCGGCGCTTCTAGCGACCTCGGCGGCGGCCCTTGGCGCGGCGCGGATAGGGGAAGAGCCGCGGGCGGCGCTTGGCGGCCACGTCCTCGATCCAGCCGAAGAGCAGGATCGCCAGACAGATCAGCGGGACCGCCAGGGCCAGCGGGGTCCACTGGCTGGCCAGCAGCCACTGGGCGTGGTCGTAGAGGAAGCTGTTGCTCCACAGCGGGTCGATCAGCGGCTCGGTCAGCACCAGCGCGAAGGAGTGCCACAGGTAGACGGTGACCGCGCGGGAGTTGAGCAGGCTGATCACACCGTTGAACCGCTCCAGCGGCTTGGGCCAGTGCTCCCAGGACGGGCTCAGATGCAGCAGCAGCATCACCGCGCCGAACGACCAGATCGCCTGGGCGACCGGCACCGCCTCCAGATCGTGCCCGAGCCGCGGGTTGTCCAGCGGGGACCGCATCAGCCACCAGTAGCCGAACATGAGCACCAGCGGCGCGAGGGACGGCACGACGTACTGCGGGATCCTGCGCAGCAGCCCCTCTCCGTGGGCCATGCCGAGCAGCCAGCAGGAGCCGAAGGTGGTGAAGTCGGTGGTGGCTTCCATCAGCCGGCCGGACTGGTCGATCAGACCGGAGTTGACGACGAACGCGAGCGCCAGCGGCACCAGGAGGGTGACCCAGGGCAGCTTCCGCAGCGCCTTGAGCATGAGCGGCGACAGCAGGACGTACCAGAGGTAGGCGCGCAGGTACCAGAGGGGGACGCAGATCTGTTCGGCCCAGGAGGCCGGCAGGTGTCCGCCGAAGGTGTGCAGCGTGGCCCCGAACGGCGGCTCGCTGAACGGCAGGATCCAGTAGGCCAGGTCGCCCCACCACCAGTTGGGGTGGTGGACGTCGGGCCGCCAGCCCTGGAGGACCATCAGCGGCACCACGACCGCGCCGAACAGCCACATCGGCGGCAGCAGCCGGCGCAGTCGGCCGCGGATCACGCTCAGCGCCGGCCGGTTGAGGGAGCGCACCATCAGCGACCCGGCCAGCGCGAACATGACGCCCATGGAGGGGAAGACGATCGGCAGCCAGTTCCAGCTGAAGTTGTGGTAGACCACCACGCGGACCAGGGCGAGCGCCCTCAGCAGGTCGAGGTAGCGGTCCCGGCCGGGCTTGCGCGCGGGCGCCGGGGCCTCCTCCTCGGGCTCCGGGTCGCGCTGCGTGGGAAACACGGCGGGGTCCAGGACCCGCAGGGCCATGGTCTCGGAGGAATCCCGGGTGCCGTAGGCACCTCGTTCCGCGGTACTCATGAAGACATCGCCCCCGTTGTGACGTCGAGCCCCACCTCACCGGTGCGCTTCAGCTTCTGCCAGCGCAGCCGGCCTCCGGTCAGAGCCGTGATGGCGGACTGCATCAGCACCATGTACATGAGCACCCGGTAGACCACCTGCTGGGCCGGCAGCGTGATCAGATGCCACGCCTTCTCCCGGTCCAGGTGGAAGGACCACCAGGCGCAGACGGCCTGGAGCGCCATCACCGCGAACCAGGCGGCCAGGGTCTTGTACGCGTCGACGAAGACCACGCCGTAGACCATGCCGATGTCGAACGCGGGTGCGAGCAACGGGGTGATCACCATGAACAGGGTGACGAACGGCAGGCCCACCCGGCCGAAGTGACCGGCCGCGCCGCGTTCCAGCACCGCGTGCCGGTGCTTCCACATCGCCTGCATGGTGCCGTAGCTCCAGCGGTACCGCTGGGACCACAGCTGCTTCATGCTGACGGGCGCCTCGGTCCAGGCGCGGGCGTCCTCGGTGTAGACGACCTTCCAGCCGGCCCGGTGCAGGGCCATGGTCACGTCGGTGTCCTCGGCGAGCGTGTCGTCGCTCATGCCGCCCGCCTGCTGGAGCGCGTCCCGGCGGAAGGCGCCGATGGCTCCGGGGATGGTCGGCATGCAGTTGAGCACGTCGTACATCCGGCGGTCGAGGTTGAAGCCCATCACGTACTCGATGTGCTGCCAGGCGCCGATCAGCGTGTCGCGGTTGCCGACCTTGGCGTTGCCGGCCACCGCGCCGACCCGCGGGTTCGCGAAGGGCTGCACCAACTCGCGGACGGTGGACGGCTCGAAGACCGTGTCGCCGTCCATCATGACGATCAGGTCGTACGAGGCCGCGGCCACACCGGTGTTGAGGGCGGTCGGCTTGCCGCTGTTCGGCTGCCGGATCAACCGGACCATCGGCAGGGCGAGTTCCTCCACGATGGCGGACGTGTCGTCGGTCGACCCGTCGTCGACCACGATCACTTCGATGGGATGCTCGCTCGCGGCCAGGGAGAGCAGGGTGTTGGTGATGCACTCCTGCTCGTTGTACGCGGGCACCACCACGGTGACCGGTTCGGTGACCGGGTCGCCCCAGGAGAAGCCCCTTCTGCGCACGCGCCGCACATGGACGGCCGAGAGCACCAGCATCAGCGCGAACCGCGCCATGACCAGCACACCGACGACCGCGAGCAGGCCGACCAGCCACGGCATCAGCCTCACCGAGAAGGTGGTGGCCCGCACGAACGCCTTGCCGACCCACAGGTCGTAGCCGGTGACCTCGGCGTTGGCGGAGCCGGTGCCGAGCGCCTCGGCGGTGGTCTTGAAGGTGTAGCCCTGGGCCTTGAGCTTCTCGATGATGATCGGCAGCGCGGCCAGCGTCTGCGACCGGTTGCCGCCCGCGTCGTGCAGCAGGACCATCTCGCCCTGGCCGGGGAGGTCGGGCATGGCGGACCTGACGATGGCGTCGACGCCGGGGCGCTTCCAGTCGTCGGTGTCCTTGTCGATGAAGGCGGTCAGGTACCCCTCCGACCCGGCCTGCTTGGTCACCGGCCACGACCAGTCGTCCAGCGCGTCCACGGTGGAGGAGTAGGGCGGGCGGAACAGGCTGGAGTGGATGCCGGCGACACCGGCCAGCGCGAGCTGGGTCTCGCCCAGCTCCCAGGTGAGCCGGGTGCCGGAGTGCAGTGCGAGGTCGGGGTGGGTGAAGGTGTGCAGGCCGATCTCATGGCCCTCGGCCACGATCCGACGGATCAGCGCCGGGTTGCGGGTGACCATCGAGCCGGTGACGAAGAAGTCGGCGCGGACGTGCTGTTCCTCCAGCACCTTCAGGATCTTCGGCGTCCACTGGGGGGACGGTCCGTCGTCGAAGGAGAGGACGACGGTCTTGTCCGGGATCGTGTAGTTGACCGGCTTGTTCTGCTTGTCGCCGCGTGCGTCGACGACCGGGCCGCCCTCCAGCACGCCGGTCGGGACGGTGACCTTGTCCACCGAGGTGGCGATCTTGTCGTCGTGGAAGACCTCGTTGTTCGCCATGCCCCGCAGCACCATCAGCGCCAGCAGGGTCGCCAGTACGGTCACCGGCAGGAAGAAGCGCAGGGGAGGTGCGGCGAGCCGGCGCGAGCGCGCGAGGGACTGCCGGGAGCGTTGGCGGCGGGAGCGGGACATGGACTTCCTGGTCGGTCGCGTCGGGACTACTGCGCGGTGACGGTCGCGGAGTCTGCCGCCGCCGTACCGTCCGTCGTGGTCGCGGTAGCCGACGCGGTGGCGTCTGATGCTGCCGTACCGTCCGCCGTCGACGCGGGGTCGGACGCGATGTCGTCGGATCCGGCCGCGGTGGCGGTGGTGCCCTTTCCGGGCCCTGCGGCGCCGGGAGCCGCGGGCAGCGGCGCGTCGAGGTACTGGCCGGGCGGCGTGGTGTTCGCGGTGCCGGGGATCTTCATCGCGGGCGCCTGCGACTGGGTTCCGACCAGGCCGGAGATCATCGCCACCACGCAGCCGGTGCAGACGATGCCGACCAGCCAGCCGAGACCGCGCAGCCGGCGGCCGCGCTGACCGGTCTGGTCGACGAAGACGGGAGCAGGCTCGACCTCCGTGGAGGTACTGGTCATCGAGGCCCCCGAGCCTTCCTACGTCGTGTCACAACTGCCGGTCAGGTGCCACCGAAAGCAGCAAGTAGGGCAGAAAAAGCGAAGAATGCATGAGGAGAGGGAGATTATCCGACCGCTCCCGATCATGTCGTCAGACTAGTATGAAGATTCTGTAAAAGTCACGCGGGTCTCGTAGAGTTCCGGCGACGTCGCCTGCCACTCTGCTTCGAACGGACCCTGACGCATGGCCATAGCCCGCCGCCGCAGCCGCCCGACAGTCGCCGCGATCCTCATGGCCGCCGTCTCGTTGCTGGTGAGCGCCTGCGGCGCGGGCGGCGGGGGCGACGCCCGGGCGGGTACGACCACCGCCCCGGCCGCGCACTTCGACGCCTCGTCGATGCTCAAGCCGTCCGGCCGCGCGCTCGGCGTCGTCGACGACAAGACACCCTGGCAGTACGACATCGTCACCACCTTCGCCGAAGAGGCCGGGCGGGCCCCCGACGTCCGCGAGTACTACGACTCCTGGGGCGACGACTTCGACCCGGAGGGCAACGCCTACCTGTGGCAGCACGGCCAGTTGCCCATGCTGGCGCTGGTGCCCTCCGACACCTCGCTCAGCGGCATCGCCGCGGGCGAGGACGACGCGTACATCCGCCGGCTGGCGGACCAGATCGCCTCCTACGACGGCCCGCTGGCCCTCTCCTTCGCCGGCGAGATGAACGGACCGTGGAACTCCTGGGGGCCGGAGCACACCAAGCCCGCCGACTTCGTCGCGGCCTGGAAGCGGGTGCACGACGTCTTCGCCGAGCGGGACGTCACCAACGTGATCTGGGTGTGGACCCCGCACGTGGTCGACACGGGCACGCCCGCCGCGCTGCGCCCCTACTACCCGGGCGACGCCTACGTCGACTGGGTCGGCCTGATCGGCTACTACGGGCCGATCGACGGCGTCGCCTTCTCCAGCCTGTTCGCCCCCACCATGCGCCAGATCGCGGGCTTCTCCGACAAACCGGTGCTGATCGCGGAGACCGGGGTGGCGCAGAGCGACCAGAAGGAGGCGCACATCCGTGACCTGTTCCAGGGCGCCGCGAAGGCCGGCGTCATCGGGCTCGTCTGGTACGACCAGCGCAAGGACTGGCCCGGCGGCAAGCAGTTGATGGACTGGCGGATCAGCACCTCGACGGGTGCGCGGGCCGCGTTCCAGGTGGAGTCGGGCCGCAACGGCTTCGGTCATTCGTTCAAGACCGACTGATCCGGGGCGAGCCGGGAAGCCGGGCGCAAGCCCGCAAGAAACGACCTTTATCATCGCGCATCAGTGCGGTCGGCACATGCGGATGCGTGCCCGAGCAGGGGGAGATCACGAGTTGACGACGGAATCGTCGCCGGGCCAGGGGGCTCCGCAGGAGGACGGCTGGGCCTTCCGGCCCCGCCAGTCGGCCGCCGGCCGGCCGCCGTACCGGGAACAGCCGCAACCGGCCCCGTCCGCACCGTGGGACGAGCCGTCGTGGGACGAGCCGTCGCGGGACGAGCCGTCGTGGGACGAGCGGCCGCCGGCCGAGCCGTACGGCAGGTCCTCCGGAACGCGGTGGGACGCCACCATGCCGCTGCGGGTCCCCGAGCCCCGGGCGGAGGCCCGGGCCCAGCGCGAGCCCGGCCATCGGACTCCCCCGCGCGAGCCGGGTCACCGGACTTCCCAGCCCCGGCGCGGCGGCGAATCGGCCGGCCAGGGGGCCGGACACCCGTCCGCGGCGACCCCCGTCCTCGACCCGGAGTTCCTCCGCCGTCCCGAGCCTGCCGCCGCGCAGCCGCAGCCCCCCGCGGGCGGCGGCCGGAGCGGGAAGTCCAGGTGGGGCCGGATCGTGCTCACCCTCGCCGTCCTCGTCGCGGCCGGCGGGACCGCCTCCGTCCTGGTCAAGCAGGAGGACGCCGCCGCCGTCGCCTCCGAGCAGCTGACCCAGGAATGGGAGATACCGGCGGCCGCCTCCGACGACGCGCTGATCGGCAGCTGGCTCACCGACAAGCTGCTCGTGCGGGCCGGCAGCCGAGGCGGCCTGCGGGCCTACGACCTCACCGACGGCGAGCAGGTGTGGAAAGCCGCACACCTCCCCGCCCTCGCCAAGCGCGGCAGCGTGCCCTGCGCGATGTCGCCGACGATCGGCGCCGAGGGCATCGGCACGGTCGCCTTCGGCCCGGACAGCAGCGCCTGCACCTGGCTGGCCGGTGTCGACGCCTCCACCGGCAAGATCCTCTGGTCCATGCCGCTGACCAGCGCCAAGCACCCCATGGCGGCGGCCGCCACGACCTACCTCCAGGGCGACGTCGCCACCGTCGTCAGCGAGAACTTCCTCGGCGGCGTGGACGCCCGCACCGGCAGCCGCGTATGGGGCTACAAGGCCCGCGGCCACTACTGCAACGCCTACGACTGGGGCGTCGAGGGCACCGTGCTGGTGGACGACTTCTGCCTCGACGAGAAGACACGGTTCACCCTCACCGCGTACGACGGCGAGACCGGGAAGGTGATCTGGCGCAAGGCCGCGTCGGGCCACTCGAAGGTGACGCACATCCTGTCCGGGGCACCGCTGATCGCCACCGTCCACACCACGCGTGAGGACGCTGTACGGGTCTTCGACACCTCCGGGAACGGTCGCAAGCTGGCCGTCGGCAACGACGAACTCACGTCCGGCAACGAAACCGGCGCCGACCACTCCGCCCGGCTCTACGGCAAGGTCCTGGTCACCCCGGCCGTGGCCGCCGGCAGCGCGGTGCTCGACGGTTTCGACACCGCCACCGGCGCCAGACTCTGGACCGTCCGCTCCGCCGCGCTCGCCGTCCCCGCGTCCGGCGCGGACGACACGGTGCACGCCGTCACCACGTCCGGTGCCCCGCAGCTCGTCACCGTCGACCCGCGCACCGGCCGCACCACCCCGGTCGCGGGCCTGCCGGTGGGGACCGGCAAGTGGAACTTCACCGCCGGCACGGTGTACGTCACCGCGGACGGCGGAGTGCTGGAACTCAACGCCCTCGGATCGAACGGCGGTGTGCGGCTCTACCAGTAGGGCAAGGGGGTGTTCACAGCCCCGACCTGCACGGATACGATCCCCGGCCATGAAGCGTTCGATGATCGCGCCGGCCGGCGCGGGAGCCGTCGCACTCGCCGCGGGCGGGTACGCCCTCGGGGCGACGCGACACGACGGCGCGTTCGGACGGTCCGCCGCGTGCGGGTTCGTCGGCGTCCCCGTCGAGGACCGCTGCTGACGCCGTTCGCTCCCCCGCGGCGCGGGAGGGCGTGTAGACAGGTGGCATGTCACGCACAACACGAAGAGCGGCCGCCCTCGTCACGAGCGCATCGACACTCGGGCTCGCTGCCGCGGGGGCCCGTTGGTGGGACGGCGAGTCCTGGACCACCGTGAGCGTCATGTGCTGCTTCACGCTGCTGATCTGGCTGGCCGTGTTCGGGGCCCGGCGGATGCGGCGGAAGCGGTAGCGCCACCCCTCCGGAGTCCTCGTGTCCCGGCGGCTCAGCCAGGGCCCTCCCGCCCGTTGGGTCCCGGGCGGACTGGGTCTATCGTCGGAATCATGGGGCCAGTGGGAGGAGGACGGCCGGTGATGCCGCAGGACGAGGCCGTGATCGGCTGCACGGGGAAGGTACTCATCGGGACTCGCGGTTCCACCGGCCCCGGCGAGGTGCTCGTAAGCGTCCGAGGCGGCTCCGAGACCTTCCTCGCCTGGTCCGACGCCCCCCTGCCGGTGGGCACGACGGTGCTCGTGATCGAATCACGTGGATGCCGTGAGGTGGGCGTCATCGAGTGGGTGGATCCATTGGACGCGCTGGACGGGGACACCGCCGGCGCCGGCTGAGGAGTTCAGGCATGTTCGGATACCGCGTACCCGCCCCCGACGAGGCGATGTTGATCTCGGGAGGCAGGCGGGGACTGGGGGGCGCGCCGTTCCGAGTGGTCACGGGGCACGGGAAGTTCGTGCTGCCGGTGTTCCGGAAGGTCCGGTTCCTCACCCTTTCCATGTGCGAGTCCGAGGTCACCGAGACCTGTGTGACCAGACAGGGCATCGCGTTGCACGTCCGCGCGGTCATCGCCTTCAAGGTGGGCAACGACCACGAGAGCATCATCAACGCCGGTCAGCGGTTCCTGTCCGACCAGGAGCAGATGTCGGTGCTCACCGGCCGGATCTTCGCCGGTCACCTGCGGGCCATCATCGGCTCGATGACGGTCGAGGAGATCGTCACCGAGCGGCAGAAGCTCGCCGCGGAGGTCCTGGACACCTCCAAGACCGAGATGGCGAAGATCGGGCTGACCGTCGACTCGCTCCAGATCCAGTCGATCGACGACGGCGACACCGGTTACATCGACGCGATGTCCGCGCCGCACAAGGCGGCCATCCAGCGGCAGGCGCAGATCGCCCAGGCGCAGGCCACCCAGGCCGCGGTCGAGGCGGAGCAGGCCGCGGCCCGCAAGCAGGCCGAGTACGCCCGGCAGACCGCCATCGTCAAGGCCGAGTACTCGGCCGAGGTGGACCGCGCCCAGGCGCAGGCCGGGCAGGCCGGACCGCTGGCGCAGGCGCACGCCCAGCAGGAGGTGCTCGCCGCCCAGACGGAGCTGGCCCAGCGCCAGGCCAAGCTGCGCCAGCAGCAGCTGGTGGCCGAGGTCGTCAAGCCCGCCGAGGCCGAGGCCGAGCGGGTCAGGATACTCGCGGCCGCCGAGGCGCAGCGGATGAAGATCCAGGCGGAGGCGGCCGCCTCGTACGACCGGGTCGCGCTCGACCGGATGCTGATCGACCAGCTCCCGCAGATCGTCAAGGAGGCCGCCGGCGGCCTCGCGGGCGCCAACGTCAACGTCCTCAACGGTGCGGACGGCCTCGGCGAGATCGCCGCCGGGCTGGTGTCCCAGGGTCTGACGATCCTCGACTCGGTCCGCCAGAACCTGAACGGGAAGGACCAGGACTCCGACGGCGACCGCTCCTCGAAGAGCACGGCCGACCGCCTGCTCCAGCTGCCCACCGGCAAGCGGACGAAGCCGAACGACGGTCCGGTGGACGTCGACTAGGACCCGTCCCGGAAGCCGCGGTCCGTACGCAGCGCCGACCGGCCGGCTCGCCATGCCGGCAGCAGCCGGTCGGCCAGCCGCTCCTCCAGCCGGCCGGTCGCGCGGATCCCGAACACCACGTCGGCCTCCAGTGACGGCTCGTCCGCCAGCAGACCGGCGACGACCTCGTGGCGTACGACCTGTTCGTGCACGGCGTCCGCCTCGACGTGCTCGTCGTAGAACCTGACGGCCGCGGGGTCGGCGTCCAGCCGGCGCAGCGCCTGGGCCAGGCGGCGGGAGCCCGGGGACGAGGTGACCTCGACGGTCGCGAAGTGGCCGACGAGCGCCCCGCGAAGGGCCCGGTGCAGGCCGAACAGGGACATCAGGTTGACGGTGGCCAGCATCTCGGCCGGGGCGGCGTCGAGGTAGTGGCCGTAGGAGGTGTCCAGGTCCAGGCCGGCCATCAGGTCGGCGAACAGCTGGGCGTGGATGTCCTCCGCGCGGCCCGCGCCGAACTCGTCGAACTCCACCGCGACCATGGCGGCCTTGGCCCGTCCGCGCAGTCTCGGGATCACCCAGGCGTGCGGGTCCGCCTCCTTGAGGTGGTACAGCGACCGCAGCGCGGCGTACTCGCGGAACTGGTCGAGCGTGCCGTGGTCCCGCAGGAAGTGGGAGAGGCTGCCGTCGACCTCGCCCGCGGGTTCGAGCTGGAGCTCGTCCAGGGCCCGCTCGGCGGTGTCGGACGGGCCGACCGGCACGTCCGCGCGCAGCACGTCCAGGAAGCGGATCTCCGACTCCCGGCGCAGGGCGAGGAGCCGGGGGTCCCATTCCCTGTCGTCGGGTACGCCGTCGAAGCCGAGGTAGTGGAGCTCGTACAGGATGTACAGGGTGAGCTGGAGGTCGTCGCCGTAGGCCTCGGCGGCGAGCGGCCGCAAGCCGTGGTCCGGGGGGTCCGAGCCACGCAGTACGGCGACGAGCGCGTCCGAGAGCGGGCCGCGCGGGTCGGGCAGGCGCACCGCGGTCACGACGCCTCGTCCTGTCGGGTACGACGGCGGTGGCTGGTGTCGCACCAGGGCGGGGTGCGGGTGCGGCGGCAGGTGCAGACGGCGACCTGGAAGCGCCGTGACACCGTCACCTCGCCGTCCTCGCCCACGACTTCGACCGGCCCCTCGACCAGGAGCGGGCCGTCGCGCTGGACCCGGATGCGGCGGGGGCGTTCAGGCGTGTTCGGCACGGATCACCACCAGTTCCTCCGTCGTACGGTCGGCCACCAGTCCGCGTTCGCGCAGCCAGCCGAGCCGGGAACGCAGCACCGGGCCGAAGGGCAGCCGGGCCCGGTCGACGATCTCCGCGCTCATCCCGGCCGCCCCGAGTCGGGCCAGCGTCTCCTCCACGCCGCTCAGCCGGGAGTGCACCATCAGCAGCCGGCCCGCCGGGCGCAGGACCGCCGGGGTCGCCGCGCAGATGCGGTCGATCAGCAGCCGGCCGTCCGGGCCGGCGTCCCAGGCCCGGGCCCGGCCCCGGGGCGGGCCGTCGCCGGGCGGGGCGGGGACGTACGGCGGGTTGGTGACCACCAGGTCGTAGCGGCGGCCGGTCACGGCGGCGGCCAGGTCGCCGTGCCGCACGCGCACCAGCCGCCCGTTCCACAGCGCGTTGCACCAGGCGGTGGCCAGTGCCGCCCAGGAAATGTCCACGGCCGTCACCCGGGCGCCCCGGCGGGCGGCCTCCACCGCGAGCGCCCCGCTGCCGGTGCCCAGGTCCAGCACCTCGGTACGGCCGGTGATCCGCTCCTGGCCCAGCGCCCGGCCGAGCAGCGCGGTGTCGGTCCCCGGCCGGTACACCCCCGGCGGGATCCAGCCCCGGAACCGGGGTGCCGCGGTGGAGGTGTCGGTGGTCGTCTCGGTGGTCATCTCGGTGGTCATCCCGATGGTCGTCTCGGTGCCTCGCGTCCCCGCGTACCCCCGGCGCGACAGACGTAACGACGGCACCGCACAGGACGACAGCACCGGGCGTCACGGCAGCGGCAGACCCGTTCGCCCCGTTTCATCGCAATCGCGCACGGGGACCCGGCACACACGTACGACAGCAGCACACCCAGCGGGAGCGCCTCAGCCGCCCGTCGGCCGGCCGGACCGGAGCGGCGTGGAAGGAGTGACCGTGAAGGCCGCAGTTTACGAAGGACCGCGCACGGTGACGGTCAAGGACGTGCCGGACGCGAGGATCGAGCACCCCTGCGACATCCTCGTCAAGATCACCGCCACCAACATCTGCGGCTCGGACCTGCACATGTACGAGGGGCGTACGTCCTTCGAGGCGGGCCGCTGCATGGGGCACGAGAACCTCGGCGAGGTGGTGGAGACCGGCTCCGCGGTCAGCAAGGTGAAGGTCGGCGACTACGTGGTCCTGCCGTTCAACGTCGCCTGCGGCTTCTGCAAGCAGTGCGAGCAGGGCCTGACCAACTACTGCCTGACCATGCAGCCGGAACCCGCGCCGGCCGGCGCCGCCTACGGATTCGCCGGGATGGGGCCGTACCAGGGTGGCCAGGCCGAGTACCTGCGGGTCCCGTACGGCGACTTCAACGCCCTGCGCCTGGGCGAGGACGCCGTCGAGCGGCAGAAGGAGTACGTGATGCTCGCCGACATCTTCCCGACGGGCTACCACGCCACCGAGATGGCCGGGGTCGGGCCCGGCGACCAGACCGTCGTCCACGGCGCGGGACCGGTCGGGCTGATGGCCGCGTACTCCGCGATGCTGCGGGGCGCCGGCCGGGTCTGGGTCGCCGACCACCAGCGGGACCGGCTGCGCAAGGCCGAGGAGATCGGCGCCATCGCGATCGACACGAGCCGGGAGGACCCGGCCGAGGTCGTGAAGGAGGCCACGCTCGGTCTCGGCGCCGACAACGGCTGTGAGTGCGTCGGCTGCCAGGCTCACGACCCGAGCGGGCAGGAGGACGCCTCCCTCACCCTGAACGGGCTGATCGACTGCGTCCGCTTCACCGGATCGCTGGGCGTGGTCGGCGTGTTCCTCCCCGAGGACCCGGGCGGCGCCGAGGCACAGGGCGAGCTGGAGGCCCGGGGCAAGGTGCCGTTGGACTACGGCCTGATGTGGTTCAAGGGCCAGCACATGGGGACCGGACAGGCTCCGGTGAAGCGGTACAACCGCGCCCTGCGCGACCTGATCGCCTCCGGCCGGGCCGAGCCCGGATTCGTCGTCTCGCACGAACTGGCCCTCGACGAGGCGCCTTCGGCGTACGAGCACTTCGACAACCGGGACGAGGGCTGGACCAAGGTGATCCTGCACCCCGACGGCCACGGCTGAACCGGACGGGTCGGCGGGCCGCCGCGGGGAACCCGCCGCACGGAGGCCGTGCGGTCCGGGTGGAACGAGCGAGGAGGAACGGAATGCCTGCAGGATCGAGTCCCAAGCGGGAACGACAGTACGAGCACATCAAGGAGAGCGCCGAGGACCGGGGCGAGTCCACCGAGCGGGCCGAGGAGATCGCCGCGCGGACGGTCAACAAGGAGCGCGCGAGGGCGGGCGAGTCGAAGACCGCGAGCAAGACCTCGCTCCGTGACCCCAAGTCCGCCTCCCAGCGCGGCGGGCAGCGCTCGCACAGCGGAGCGGAGGGACCGACCAGGGACCAGCTCTACGAGGAGGCGAAGCAGCGCAACATCCACGGCCGCTCCTCGATGAACAAGAAGGAGCTGGCGAACGCCCTCGGACGCTGACCGCCCAGGCCGCCGCGGCCCGAGGCGGCGGCGGCCTGCGCAGGCACGGTTCAGACGAGTTCGGGCTGCGGCCGCGGCTGCCGCGCCGACGCGACGCCGGGTTCCCACTGCGCCGTCGTACGGACGTAGCCGTAGATCACCGAGAGCAGCGCCAGTACGAGCAGCGGTCCGGCCTGCCACGGGTGCCTGGCCATCTCCAGCGGCAGGAAGCGGTACGACAGCAGGAGCGCGGTGAAGACCGCCGTGCCGTACGCGGCCAGCCGGATCCCCGCCGGGTCCCAGCCGCGGTCGTACGCGCGCAGGGCCGCCTCGATCGTGAGGGTGAACACCACGCCGGCGATGAGGTCCACGCCGTAGTGGTAGCCGAATCCGAGTGTGGCGCAGAGCGTGGCCGCCAGCCAGAACGTGCCGGCCCAGCGCACGCCCCGTGGGCCCTTCCGGGAGTGGATGAAGATCGCGACGGCCCAGGCCGTGTGCAGGCTGGGCATGCAGTTGCGTGGGGTGAGACCGTCGAACGGCATATGGCGCGGGGCGGCGACCTGCGTCGGCGTGCCCGGCCACAGGTCGGCCACCGCCCACTGCGCGTCGGGGTCCGTGTGCCACCACAGACTGAGGTGCGACCAGTGCCCGGCGCCGGTGCCGTAGGCGAAGACCGGTCCCACCACCGGGAAGATCATGTAGAAGGCGGGCCCGAGCAGGCCGATCACCAGGAAGGTGCGCACCAGGTGATGGCGCGGGAAGCGGCGCTCGACCGCGACGCGGCGCAGTTGGTACAGCGCGACGAGGACCGCGGCCACCGCGAGCTGGCCGTAGACGAAGTCGAGGAGCGTGAAGCCGATCGGGCCGCTGGCCGTGACGAGCCGGCCCATGAGCCACGACGGGTTGCCCAGCGCGTGGTCGGCGGTCGCCACGTACTGGTCGAGCACCATCGGGCGGGTCTTCGCGGTGATGTGCAGCCAGATGTCGCCGGTCTTGCGGCCGGCCACCAGCAGCACGCCCAGCCCGACGCCCTTCAGCAGCAGGACGCGTTCCCGGCCGGTGCGCCGGGTGACGGCGACGACCGCGCAGGCCGTGAGCGCCCAGAGCGCGCCGTTGCCGAAGGGGTGCCCCTCGGTGACCTGGACGCCGGCCGCCCAGCGGACCGCCGCGATGACGAGGTCGAGACCGATCGCCGTGCCGAACGCGATGAACCGCTGCCGCCAGGTGAGCACCAGCGCCGTCAGCGCCAGGCCCGCGTACAGCAGGGCTCCCGACTTGGGGGGGAACACGAACTCCCGCACCCCGGTGGTGATCGGCCCCGGCAGGTCGTAGTGATGCGCGACGATCTCCAGCGCGACGAGGAATCCGAGGGCCACGACACCCGCCGCCGCCCAGAGTCCCGCCCGCGGATGACGCCACACGGAGAAATTGATTCTGTCGTCTGTTCGCGAAAAAGCCTGCGATATCTTATGTCTCAATTTTGGCCGATTTGTTAGATTCCGGTGGGGGTCAGGGCGGATTTCGTTCCTCACCTTCCGATCCGGGCGCATTCTCCTGGATGGAGAGCGGCCCGCTCGACGGGGGAAGACGAGAAGCCCACCGCCGGGGTTCCGGCTCGTCCCTTCCGGCGCGGTCCGGGGTATTCGCCGGAGCAGCATGTCAGGGCGTGAAAGAGCCGTGAAGATAGATGGCCATTGAATGAAGGTTTGTCACATTATTGTGATCACGGCGGCCTCACGAACACGGGGAAGCAGCAGGTCCCAGGAGGGGCGGGGCCTGGAGGAGACCCAGATCGCCGAGCTCCTTGTGCAGGTCGGCCCGGGGGTGATCCGCGCGGGCCGGCAAGCCTGCGCGGGCGGCCGCCTCG
This sequence comes from Streptomyces sp. NPDC104096, assembly GCF_055584385.1. Lineage (NCBI taxonomy): Bacteria > Bacillati > Actinomycetota > Actinomycetes > Kitasatosporales > Streptomycetaceae > Streptomyces > Streptomyces sp. NPDC104096. The sequence goes on along the minus strand of NZ_JBVJMD010000011.1, from coordinate 46,726 downwards.
GGAGCACCGGGCGCGCCGCCGGGTCGGCGGACCGGACGGCCGCGTGAGCGCCGGTCCCGGAAGAGCCAGGCCCCGGCCAGGCCGCCGATCAGCCCGCCCAGATGTGCGAGCCAGCTCACCCCGGGCGTCCCGGGCACGGCGACGGTGAGCAGATAGGCGAAGGAGGCCGCCATGACGACACCGATCAGTGTGTCGATCAGATGCCGGTCGAAGAGCCCGCGGACCACGACATAACCGAAGTAGCCGAAGATCAGACCGCTGGCGCCCACCGTCTCCGCACCCCCTCGTTCCAGGAACCACACCGCGAGCCCACTGGTCACCGCCACGAGCAGGCTCAGCCCGAGGAAGCGGACCACGCCTCGGTAGGCGGCGAGGAACCCGAAGACGAACAGCGGGCCCGAGTTGCTCTCGATGTGCTCCCAACTCCAGTGCAGGAAGGGTGCGGTGAGGATGCCGGGCAGGGTGCCCAGGTCGCCGGAGACCACGCCGTACTCCCGTGAGAGGGCGTAATGGTCGGCGTAGTTGGCCAGTTGCGCCAGCCAGACGAACGCCAGGAACCCGAACATCACGAAGAACGCCTTCCGCGCCTCCGCGATCATCTCCTCGGGTCCGGCAGGTCCGCCGCCCGCCCGGTCCCGGTCCGCTCCACCCACGGCCGCTCCCCTCCCCGGCGGATCCGTTTCCGCACCCGATGAACTCTAGGCATTCCCGCCCGATTCGCCCAGGGGGAGGGGTACGGCCGGCGACCGGCGACCGTACTGGCGGCGACCGGCGGCCGTACTGACGGCGACTGACGGCGGTCGGCGGTCGTACCGTCGGCGGTCGGTGGCTGCCATCGAGTGAATCAGGCCGTCCACCGGGAGGCGTGCCGTGCCGCGGCGGGAAGGTCCTTGTCCGTACCGGACCGGCGATCAGCAGGGAGCGTCCCGATGGCGAAGTTCCTCATCCAGGCCAGCTACACGCCCGAGGGCACGAAAGGCCTGCTCAAGGAAGGGGGAAGCGGCCGCCGCGCCGCCGTCGACCAGGTCGTCACCGACCACGGCGGGCAGGTCGAGGCGATGTACTTCGCCTTCGGGGAGGACGACATCGTGCTCGTCATCGACCTTCCCGACCCGGTCTCGATGGCCGCCATCAGTCTCGCCGTCAAGGCCAGCGGAGCCCTGCGCACCCGGGCCACTCCCCTCCTCACCCTCGACGAGATCGACGAGGCGGCCCGGCGGCAGGTCACCTTCCGCGCCCCGGCGTGAGCGACGGGGCGCGGCCGAGGCGCGCTGCCCAAACTCCCGCCGTCAGGGGGTCCGGGCGGTGTCGACCTCTTTGTGCGCGCCCGTGCACAGCGCCCAGACGACGAGAATGTTGACGGCGATCAGGATCATCGCCCACAAGGGGTAGTACGGCACCCAGAGGAAGTTGGCGATGGCGCCCAGACTGGCCACGAACACGCCGAGATAACGCGCCCACATTGCGCCGCCGAGGCCAAGGGCGGCTCCCGCGACGACGAGGGCGACGCCCAGCACGAGGTGGACCCAGCCCCAGCCCCGCAGGCTGAACTCGAACGCGTAGTGCCGTGTCACGACGAACACGCTGTTGCGGGCGATGGCGGCGATCCCTTCGAAGATCGCCATCACACCGCCGAAGAGCATCAGCACGGCCCCGAAGAGGGTGGTTCCGGACAGCGGCCCGCGATGAGGGGAGGGGGCGGCTCCGGCCGATCCCGGCCGGGCGGAGTGAGTGGTCATTTCGGTCTCCGTCCTGCCGGAGTATGACGTTTCATCAGCGTATCGCCCGGTTTATCGGGCGGCATCTTGTCGGGCCTCGGACGAAGGGGCACCCCGCGCCGGGGCACCCCCTTCTTCCGAGTCCCGAGTCCCGAGGTCCGAGGACGGCCGGGCGGCGGTCCGGAGCCCGGATACCGGCCCGGCCAGCCCGCCGGGGCGCCGAAGACCTGGACCACCCGGCGGATTCATCTGCAGGGCCGGACAACCGGCCTTCGCGCGCTCCGCCTTGACGAGGTTGAGGATCTCACCCGGGGTGGTCTGCTGCACGGCGAAGGCGTGCGAGGCGGCGGTCACGGTGGCGGCGCCGGCGGCAGCGGTACCGCCGAACGTCAGCAGGGGGACCGCGCAGACCGCGACGGCCGTCCGACACATCCGCCGAATATTCATGGGCATGACAGATCTTTCGCCATTCGTCCGGCATGTCGACAGAGCGCCTCCCGTCCCCGCGGCCCGCTCCGCCCACCCGCTGCCGCGCACCCCTGTCACAGATCTCCCCTCCATGCTGACCGCATTGGGCCATTTGTGCACGCGGGGCCTGTTTCCGGGCCGAAAGCCCCCCGGAGCAGGCCCCCGGAGGCCGGGAGTGCATGCCCTCGGAGAGTGTTCTAGCGTCGAAATACGAGCAACCCGACCGAGAGCAGGTGTGTCCCCATGCGTCCGTCGGCTCGCATCCCCGGCATTCTCGCCGGTCTGGCCCTCGCCCTGGGCGGTGTCGCCCTGGCCGCTCCGGCGGCCCACGCCGACCTCCGGGCGTGCGAGAACCATGTCCAGGACCAGGGCTCCGAGGTCACGGACGCGGTCCGGATGGCCTGTTACCACGGCCTGGTGGGAGACCGGGACGGCTGTGTCGGCGCGCTGACCGAGACGGGCGTGACGCATCCCGCGGCGGTCGAGGCCTGCCGCCAGGCTCCCGGCTGAGCGTCCCACCGGGCGTCGCTACGCCACCTGCGGTACCCGCCCCCGGTACGTCCCGGGGGCTCCCCCACCGCCACGGGGGGCGTCCCGGCGTGTCTGCCGACCGTCCGATCCGCGTCGCGGCAGGGTGATAGCCCCAGGCCGGGCGGCCCCCGGCGACGGTCGGCGCGACCGGCTCCCGGCGCGCTCCGACTTCGGGGGACGACATGCAACACAGGAACGGTATCCGTACGACGATGATGGCGCTGGCCGCGGCCTCGACGGCCCTGCTGGTGACCGCGTGCCAGTCGGGCGGCGACTCCGGCGCGACCAAGTCGACCTCGGCCCGGCCGAGTTCCTCGGCGTCCGCCGTGAACGGCCCGTCCTTGCCGCCGGTGGCGAGCGAGTCCGCCGAATCCGGCAGCCCGGCCGAGCCGTGCGCGGCCGACGCGCTGAAGGTGACCGTGCGTCAGGCGGTCCAGCGCTCCGCCGGCACCGGAACCGGAGCGGTGATCGTCCAGTTCACCAACACCTCGGACCAGCCCTGCGAGCTCAAGGGCCATCCGACGGTGGCGGGCGCGGCCAACGGCTCCCCGCAGCACAACACCCCCTTCAAGGAACTGCCCTTCGGAACGGCGGCCGCGGTCCGGGTGGACCCGGGCGGCAGCGCCTGGTCGAAGCTGAACTTCGTCCAGGTGCAGGGCGAGGCCGACGGCTACTGCGCGTCCGGCGCGGATCCGGTCATCTACCCCACGCTCGTGATCGGGCTGCCGGGTGCGGGGTCCCACCAGGCAGCCCTGGACAACGGCGAGATCGTCGAGTGCGACAACCAGGTGACGGTCACCCCGGTGGGGAGGACCAGGCTCTCCTGACCGGGCCGGACACCCCGGCGGCAGGGCGAGGACGGACGCGTGACGGGCGGCGCCGGTGGTACCGGCGCCGCCCGTTTGCGCGGGCAATATGACGTTTTCGCCCCACACGGCAGACGGTTCCGGGATTCTTGGTTGAACGGACGACCGCCCGGTACGGCGACGGCCGACCCGCCATCGGGCCGACCGCGCCGGGACGGGGACGGCCGCGCCGCCTCCCCTCCCTCGTCAGACGTGCCCGCCCACCGCGCCGGGCCGACGAAAGGACCGCAGTCCATGGCCACCCCGCTGTCCGCCGCGAAGACCCTCGCCGCGCTGAAGGCCGAGGGCCTCACCGTGCACGAGCACGCCGGCTGGGCGACCCACAACCGTGACGCGGCGACCGGCAGGCACTTCGGTCCCGTGATCGGCGTGCTGATCCACCACACCGCCGGGCACGGCGACAAGGAGCTCTGCTTCAAGGGCAGAGCGGATCTCCCCGGACCGCTGTGCCATGCCTGGCTCGGCAGGACCGAGGGTCTGTGGATGATCGGCCACGGCCGTGCCAACCACGCGGGGGCCGTCGACCTCGACGTCCTCCACGCGCTGCGCGCGGAGACCCGGCTTCCGCACGACGACGAGGCCGACGCCGACGGCAACGACTGTCTGTACGGCCTGGAGATCGAGAACCTCGGCAACGGCCGGGATCCCTACCCGGACGCGCAGTACCGGCAGGCCGTGCTGTGGGCCGCGGCCCTGTGCCGGGCGCACGGCTGGTCGGAGCGGTCCGTCGCCGGGCACAAGGAGGTCCAGCCCGGCAAGATCGACCCGAGCTTCGACATGGACGACTTCCGGGCCGACGTGAAGAAGCAGCTCGCGGCGGTCCGCACGAAGCCCGGTCCGGCCGCGCCCGGCGCGGGCACGGCGTCCAGGCCGCGTGTGGATCTGTCCCGTCTGGTGCGCGCCGCGAAGACCGATCCCGGTGCCAGGCAGGGCCATGTCACCTATATGGCGGGCACGAATCTCGTCGAGGCGGCCCTGGTCGAGCTGGGCTACCTCGGCCGGGCCTTCGCGGGCGACGGCTCCTTCGGCTCCACGACCGTCGCCGCCTACGCCAAGTGGCAGCACCACCTCGGCTACACCGGAGCCGACGCCAACGGCGTCCCCGGCAAGGTCTCCCTCACCCGGCTCGGCGACACCGTCGGTCTGTTCACCGTCGTCGTCTGAACCGTCGCCGTCCGAACCGTCGCCGTCCGACGGGTCCGGGTCAGGCGAACGCGGCCGCGGAGACGTCCCTCTCCAGTTCCGCCCGGTGGTGGTCGTACGTACCGATGTCGGAGACCTTGATCAGGAGGCAGAAGCGTTCGACGGAGGGCAGCCGCCCGGCCACCTGGCCGAACTCCCGGCGCAGGAAGTGGACCGCGGCCAGGTTGCCCGTCGCGGACTGCCCGCACACCAGGAACACCGGCCGGCCGGACTCCCTCGGCGTGAACTTCGCGACGAGGGCGTACTCCTGGTCGCGGCGGTTGTACAGGAACTTCTCCCCGCCGACCTCGATGGCGACCGACTCCGGGCTCCCGGCCCGGTACGGGTGGACGGTCACCCCGGGCAGGTGCGCGGCGAGGTGGCCGCCCGTACGGACGTTGGAGCCCAGCGGCCCGCCGAGGCAGAACTCGGTGCGGTCTCCGTTGCCGCCCCGGAAGTCGCCCGACTCCAGCTCCGCCTCGCACCCCAGCTCGCCCACGAGCAGGGAGAACTCCACGACCGCCCGTACGTCCGCGTAGTGCGCGCTGCCCGGCGCGTCGTGCTTGCCGCCCAGCACGACCAGACAGGTCTCACCGGGGCGGACGCCGAAGAACTCGGCCCGCCTGTTCAGCTCCCGGGCGCGTTTGGCCCGCTCCCCCAGCCATACGAAGCCTCCGCCGAGCAGGCTGGTCACCAGCCCGAGCGCGATGTTCACCAGCACCGACTGAATCGCGTCCCCCACTCCACGACGACGTTCACCCGGACCATTGTCGACGAGCCCCGGCCCTTTTCGCGCCCCCGCTGCGAAGGTGACGCTCCGCATCCGCCGGGGCCGTCGGGGAGGTCCTGGACGCCAGGGCCAGGGTCACGGTCACCGCGATGGACGCCGTCGCCAGCACGGTCATCGCCGTTGCCGGTGAGGTGAGTTGGGCGACCGTGCCCGCCAGGGTGGCGCTCAGGCCCTGGAGGGTGAGCATTCCGGCGGAATGCAACCCCAGCGCGTGTCCGCTCAGTTCGTCCGGGACGAGGGTCATCATCCGCTCCTGCTGGAGCAGGCTCGCGCCGAAGCCCACGGAGGCGACGGCCACCAGCGCCGCCGCCACGGGCAGGCCCGGGCGCAGGACGAAGAGCACGTACGGCGTGGCCAGCAGGAGCAGCAGCGGGGTGATCAGACGGGGGCGGACGGCGGGCGGCAGGAGCCGGCCGGCCGTCGCGTCGCCCGCCAGCATGCCCAGCGCCGCGCAGGCGAACAGCGGTCCCGCCGCGTCCGGGGCGTAGGACACGAACAGGGACTCGCAGCCCACGACCAGGCCGTTGGGGAGCCACAGGCCGAGGTAGAGCAGGCGACGGGGTCGGGAGGACCACAGCAGGGCGTTGGTGTGCCAGGTCGCGGCGACGGAGGGACGGCCGGTGCCGCGGGGCGGGCGGTGGGTCAGCCCCAGGCGCAGGCCCGCGGCGGACGCGGCGAACAGCGCCGCCGCGAGGAGGAGCGCGGGGCGCGGGGAGAGGGCGGCGATCAGGAGGCCGCCCGCGCCGTAGCCGGCGATCTGGGTGATCCCGACCATCATGTTGAACACCGAACGCCCCGGCAGATAGCCGCCCTGGGGAAGGATCTCGTTCAGCAGTCCCCAGCGGACCCCGCCGCCGAGCGAGGCGATCAGCCCCTCGGCGAGGAGGACGGCGAGGACGGCCCACATCGGCAGGCCGGGCACGGCCAGCAGCGCCGTCGCCACGGCGAAGGCCAGGGCGATGCCCGCCAGCGTGGTGCGCGGGGGCAGCCGGTCGGCGCCGGAGAGCAGCAGGGTGGCGCCGAGCACCTGGGCGAGGGTGGGGCCGAACATGCTCACGGCCGACAGCAGCGGGGAGCCCGTCGCCCGGTACACCAGGGTGCCCAGCGCCAGGCCGCCCACCGTCTGGGCCGCGATGCCCGCGGCGGAGGCGAGGAAGAGCGGGGTGAACTCCGGGGTGCGGAAGAGGGCTCGATAGCCGCCGTCTGTGGTCATGGACGGAGTCTGGGTCGGGGCCGGACGCGGCCGGTACTGTTTCGCGCGGGTGCGAAAGGTGGGCTGCGCGCCGGGACCAGGGGGGGGTGGCGGGGGGCCGTGGGCTGGTGGCAGGTCGACGCCGACACCCTCGCGCGCAGCCGGTTCGTCCTCTCCCCGCTCGCCGAGACCTTCGCGAGTCTGAAGCTGCTGCACGCGGGCACGGGCCGGCATCCCGGTGAGCGGGCCTGGCTGCGGGCGCACCTGCCCGCGTACCGGGAACTGCTCGCGGCCGACCCGGTCACCGCGCTGCTGGTGCGGGCCGGGATCGGGCGCGACTGGATCGCCGACTTCCTCACGCCGACCCCGCGGGACGGGGAGACCTTCGAGGCGGGGGTCGCCCGGGTGCGGGCGGTTCCGTCCGTCGCCGCCCGCGCGCACCTGCGGCTCTCCCTCGCGGGCCCGCTGCCCGCCGCGCTGGAGCGGGACGATCTGCCCGAACGGGGGGCGCGGCTGCTGGAACAGGTCTGGGAGGGGTCCGTACGGCCCTACTGGGCTCGGCGCAGACGGGTCCTGGAGGCCGATGTCGTGGCGCGGACCGCGCAGGTCAGCCAGGGCGGCTGGGCGGCCGTGCTGGACGGGCTGCGGCCCGGGACGCGCTGGCTCGGCGAGAGCCGGCTCCAGGTCAACCTGCACGAGTATCCGCCGCGGGCGATCGCCGGGGCGGAACTGGTGTTCGTCCCGGTCACCCCGCAGGCCGGCTGGGTGGCGTGGGAGGCGGCCCGGTACGCGGTGGTCTACCCGTGCGCGGGCGTCCTCGCCGACGGCCCCGGCCGCCCGCCCGTGCCCGCGAGCCTGGGCGCGCTGCTGGGCGCCGGGCGGGCGGGGGTGCTGGTGCTGCTCGGCGATCCGATGAGCACCACCCAGCTCGTCGCCGTGACCGGGCAGGGGCTCGGGTCGGTCGGACGGCATCTGCGGGTGCTGCTGGACGCCGGACTGGTCCGACGGCGGCGGTCCGGGCGGTCGGTGCTGTACTCACGGACGGCGGCCGGCGAGGCCCTGCTGGAGGCGGCCCGGACGGGGTGACGGGAATGGAATCGCGCGGATGGAGTGATCCGGTCGGGGGCGGCCCGGATGCGGGCGGCTCGGACGGGGTGGCCCGGATGCGGGCGGCTCGGACGGGGTGGCCCGGATGCGGGCGGCTCGGACGGGGTGGCCCGGTCGGGGCGGCCCGGACGGCGGCGGCGTCCGGAAGGCCTTCCTCGAACACCCGCTCCACGCTGGTTAGCATCGCAGTCATGACTGCTGACTCTCACGACTCCCCCGAAACCCCCGAATCCTCCGCATCCCCCGTGGCCTTCCACGACGTCGACATCGACGCCCTCCAGGGTGGTCCGGCGAACCTCGCGCAGTACGCCGGCCAGGCGGTGCTCGTGGTGAACGTCGCCTCCAAGTGCGGGCTCACCCCGCAGTACACCGGCCTGGAGCGACTGCACGCGCGCTACGCGGAGCAGGGCTTCACCGTGCTGGGCGTGCCCTGCAACCAGTTCCTCGGGCAGGAGCCCGGCTCCGCCGAGGAGATCGCCGAGTTCTGCTCGGCCACGTACGGCGTGACCTTCCCGCTGACCGAGAAGGTCGAGGTGAACGGGGAGGCCCGGCACCCGCTGTACGCGGGCCTGGTCGGCTTCGCCGACGCCGATGGCCACACCGGGGACATCCGCTGGAACTTCGAGAAGTTCCTGATCGGGCGGGACGGCCGGGTCGCCGCCCGGTTCTCGCCGCAGACCGAGCCGGAGGCCGCCGAGGTCGTCGCGGCGGTGGAGGCCCAGCTCGCCGGCTGACTCCCGCCCCGGTACGGGACGGGGCGGGACGGGAATAAGCCGAGCCCTCTCGGCTAGGACGGCGAGCTGGTCGAGAGGGCTCCGTTGGTGCTTATGAAATTTTGAGCGGCGTCCCGCGTCAGCCGAGGCCGAGAACTCCCTTGCCGACCTCGGTGACGAAGGCGTTCCACGACTGTGCGGGAAACGCCAGCACGGGACCCTCGAGGACCTTGGAGTCACGTACGGACATGGCCGCGACGACCGGTGACTTGACCTCGACGCATGCGCCGTTCCCCGTGGAGTAGGAGGACTTGGTCCACGTGTCCGTGACGCCCTGACGAATTGCCATTTCTGCTCCGGATTGCCAGTTGTTGAGTTGCTGTCACCGCACGACACGTCCGACTCCGGACCCACAGCGCGGTTTGCGCCAACCTTGTTGCTTGATGGCGTGATCGACGCTACTCGCCAACATCGGCTTGCGAAGCGACTATTCACTCGACTGGATGGCATATTCCATTGGGGTCTTCCATCCCAGACGGTGGAAGGTGTACCGTGCGCCACTTTCTGCTCAGCGCGCGTACTCCTTCGCAATGTCCGCGATGAACTGGCGCGACTGTTCGACGTTCAGGGCCTGCGCCCGCAGGTGCTCGTACATCACGCTGTACTTCTGGACGTCGTTCGCCTTCTCCAGGTAGAGGTCGCTGGTGACGCCCTCGATGTAGACCACGCTGGAGTCCGCCGCGTCGGGGAACTCCAGGATCGCGTACTGGCCGTTCAGGCCCGGGTGCGCACCCATGTCGAAGGGGATCACCTGCACGGTGACGTGCGGGTGCTGGGACTGCTCGACCAGGTGCTCCAACTGGTCGCGCATCACGGACTTGTTGCCGACCACCCGCTTCAGCGCCGCCTCGTCCAGGACCGTCCACAGCCGCAGCGGGTTGTCGGGGGTGGAGATTCGTTCCTGTCGGCGCAGCCGCACCTGCACCCGCTTCTCGATGTCCGCGGCCGCCGTCTCGGGCAGCGCGCCCGCGATCAGCGACTCGGCGTACTGCCGGGTCTGGAGCAGCCCCGGGACCACCTGCGGGTCGTACACGCGCAGGCTCGCCGCGTCCGTCTCCAGACCGATGTAGACGCTGTACGGGATGTCCCCGAACGAGTGCCACCAGCCCTGCTGGCGCGAGTCCTTGGCCATCTGCATCAGCGAGTCCACGATCCGGTGGTCCTCCACCTCGTAGACCCCGCACAGGTCGCGGACGTCGCGCTGGCTGATGCTGCGCCGGCCGTTCTCCAGCCGACTGATCTTCGACTGCGACACCAGCAGCCGCTCGGCCACCTCCTCGGCCGTCATGCCCTTGAGCTCCCGCAGCCGGCGAAGCTCCTGGCCCAACCGGCGTCGCCTGACGGTGGGATTGACGTTGGACACCACGGGACGTGCACCTCCGGCTGCATACCTCTACTTGCCACTTTGCGTATCTGCTGTTGAGCAGATTGCCACCAAGATGCTTCTTACCGCTGGCAAACGGTGGATATGCGGCAGGTAAGGGCCAGTTGCGCTCGGTTCCGGATGCGATGAAGCGGGGTGGTGCGACCGAGAGGTCGTGCCACCCCGCTTCATCAGCGGCTCCCGAACGGGTCTGAAGTGCCGTGGGACTGCGGCTCAGTGGGCCACGGCGCGCGCCATCGAACCATGACGCGGTTGCGACGGAACACCACGAGCGGGTTCCGGCGCGGACCTGGCTCCCGCTCCGGCCTGGCGGCCGGCCGGGGCAGGGCCGTTGCGGCGCGGCTGCGCTCCCACGCCGTTCTGGACGTCCATCACGGCGTGCGCCACGAGACCGCCCATGGGGTCGTGCCTGATCAGGTCCCGCAGCCGGGAGCGGGACGAACGTCCCTCGTTGCCCGGATACAGGTGCTTGCCGAGGCCGACCGCGTGCGCCAGCGCGGCGAGCGCCGCGGTCCGCGGGTCCGGCGGCACGCCGGTGCGGATCGCGGAGTCCAGCCGGGCCCTGATCTCCCGGCTGATGTCGGTGTCCGTCGCCTGGTAGCGAGTCGTCGGCAGCACCCCGCACATCTGACCGGCCACGGCATGCACCATGCCGCACCGCTCCAGATGCGAGAGGTAGGTCTGGCGGAGCCCCAGCCGTGGCCCGCCAATCCAGTTGACCGCCCGCACGGGAGCGCCGCGCCTGCGCAGCAGCTCCAACGCACAGTCCAAAGTTGGATCTCCAGTCGGCCGTGGTACCACCACGGCGATACGATCCCCGTCTGGGGCTATCCGTCCGGCCAGCGCCAGCTCCACTAGCTGTGCTCCGGCCAGGCCGAGGTCGAGCGACTGCGGCTGTGCAGTGGTACCCGTGGTCGGGTCCAGTGCCAGCAGCAGAAGCTCCTCCGGAATTGTTCTGCGGCTCCTGCCCATCCATGCCTCCCCGCGTGGATGAATGACAGGGTGACCCCTCTCACATTGGTCTGTCGAGAGTGCGTGACCGGTTCGTGAGGGAACCGGCAGGTATGTCGTTCTCGTCTACCGCAGGAGCCGAGCCCTCACACAGGACACTGGTACATGGTTCCGGCAGCGCGTCGAGCGCTGTCACGGACGGCGGTTCACACGGTTCGGTAGACGCGCGACGTGCGCGCGGCTTATGGAGGAGGCATCGGTGGCGGGCGAGTCCCCCGACAGGTCGAAGCAGCGCGAGTCGTCGGCAGATCCGACGTCGGGGAGCGCGGGCGCGGTTCCCGAGGCCCGGGGCGCGGTGCGCGACCCCCGGCTCGCGGTGGCGCGGGATTCGTCGCCCCGCGGTGGGGTCGACACCGCGACGAAGGTCTTCTCCGTACGGAAGTCGGCCGTCGACGCCGAGGAGGCGGGCGCGGCGGGACCCGCCGACGAGGTGACCGAGGACACGGCCGCCGAGGACACGGCCGCCGAAGTGACCGAGGACACGGCTGCCGAGAGCGACACGGCCGAGGAGACCGCCGGGAGCGCCGACGACGACGCGGCGGCCGACGGCGCCTCTTCCGACGCGGACGACGCCGCTGACGACGACTCGGACGGCACGGACGACTCGGACGGCGACCTGGACGAGGACGCGGAGGACGACGAGGACGCGGACGCGGAGACGGCCGGGACGGCCGACGGCGCGGCTGACGACGAGTCGGCCGGTCGCGCGGCCGGAGAGGCCGCGGACGCGGTCGTGGACGCCGAGGACGCGGACGCCGGGGACGGTGCCGCCTCGAAGGGCGACGCGCGCCTGCGGGCCGCCGTGGCCGCCTGGGTCGGCTCCGCCGACCGGACGGCCGCCACCGGGACCGACGCGGATCCGGACGCGACCGCGGACGCCGAGGACGCGGAAGGCGCCGACGAGGGCGCCGGGAGCCCCGAGGACGCCCCTCGGGACGCCGCCGAGGGCTCCGAGGACTCCGGCGCCGACGGCGCGGCCGGGGAAGCCGCGCAGGACGCCGACACCGACGGGACCGACGACCCCACCGACGGGGACTCCGACGGGCAGACCCCGGACGCCGAGCCGGACACCGACACCGAGGCCGAGCCCGCCGCCGGGCGCTTCGTCGACCAGCCCACCGCCGTCTTCAAGGCCGCGCGCCCCGCCCGGCCCGCCGTCGACCAGCCCACGACCATGCTGAAGCTGGGCGGCGCCACCAAGCGCCCCGAGCCGGGCACGGACCCGGAGGAGCCGGCCGCGAAGGCTCCCGAGAAGCCGGCCGCGAAGGCCCCGGAGAAGGCGGCCCCGGAGGCTGCCCCGGAGAAGGCGGCCGAGAAGCCCGCGGCCAAGGCCCCCGAGAAGGCCCCCGCGGCCGACCCCGAGCGCACGAGCAGGTTCGTCGCGCTCAAGCCGCTGGACGACACGGAGACCCGTAGGCCCAGGCCCGCGGACGTGACCAGCGTCGTGCCGCAGGTCGGACCGGAGCGGACCACGCAGCAGCCGCTGCCGCCGAAGCCGCCGCTGGATCTGCTGGCCGAGCTGACGAACACTCCGCCGCCGCCGGAGACGGCCCTGCGGACGACCTTCCGCCGGGTGAAGATCTGGACCCCGCTGGTCATCCTGCTGGTGATCGTGTTTGCGATCGTGCAGGCCGTACGTCCGCTGCCGGCCGCGTCCCTGACGCTCACCGCCGAGGACTCGTACAGCTTCGACGGCGACCAGGTCGACCTGCCGTGGCCGAGCGAGGGCCAGGGCTGGATGGACGTCAACGGCATCGGCTCGATGGACGACTTCGGCAAGCAGACGCCGGTCGCCATCGGCTCGGTCGCCAAGGCGATGACGGCGTACGTCGTGCTCAAGGACCACCCGATGAAGCCCGGCGAGGAGGGCGCGAGCATCCCCGTCGACGCCACCGCCGAGAAGGAGGGCGGTTACGACAAGGACGGCGAGTCCACGCTCAACACCGTCAAGGAAGGCGACAAGCTCTCCCAGAAGCAGGCTCTTTCGGCTGTCATGATCCCGTCGGCGAACAACATCGCGCGGCTGCTGGCCCGCTGGGACGCGGGCAGCGAGACGGAGTTCATCAAGAAGATGAACGACACCGCCAAGCAGCTCGGGATGACGAACACCACGTACACCGACGCCTCCGGCCTGAAGGAGACCACCGTCTCCACCGCGCAGGACCAGGTGAAGCTGGGCCACGAGCTGGTGAAGATCCAGGCCCTGATGGACATCACCAAGCTGCCGAGCTGGACCGACCCGTCGGGCCAGAAGCACCGCAACTACAACACGCTCGTCCCCTACGACAACGCCCTCGGCATCAAGACCGGCTCCACCAGCGCGGCCGGTGGCAACCTGCTCTTCGCCGCCACCGAGGAGGTCGGCGGGGAGACCGTCACCCTGGTCGGCGCGGTCCTCGGCCAGCACAAGGCGCCGATCATCGACACGGTCAACGCGGTCAGCAAGACCGCGCTGCTCGCCGCGCAGAAGGCGATGACGTCGGCGAAGATCCTGAAGAAGGGCGATGTCGTCGGGTACGTCGACGACCAGCTCGGCAACCACACCCCGGTCGTCGTCACCAAGGACGTCTCGGCGGTCGGCTGGGCCGGACTGAAGGTGAAGCTGACCTTCGACTCCGGTGACGTGCCGCACTCCGCGAAGGCCGGCACCGAGGTCGGTTCGCTCACCGTCGGCGACGGCTCCGGCGACTCGGTCGGGGTGCAGGTTCCCGTGGCCCTCCAGACGGACCTGGCCGAGCCGGGCTTCATGGACAAGGTGACACGTCTCGGCTGATCCCGCCCGGCCGGAAGGCCGCCCGCACGCCCGCGCACCCCGTCGCACGGCCCCACCCGGGAGCCCGTCGGCGGGGTGCGTGCTAGCGTCGCGAAACAGGACAGGTCGCCTGTCGTGGAAACGCCGCCGTGAAGCCGGGGAGAACGGCCAGCGGACGGGAACGGAAGACAGGACACGGGGAGTGCCTTCAGGTGGCCACAGCGGAGCCGACACGCGCCGACGACACCGGTCCGGGAGCGGACGACGCCCCGGGCTCGGACACCGACCCGCGAATACCTCTGCGCGAGTCCGGTAGGTCCGGCTCCGGGAGCGACGGCGACGGCCGGGCGCGGACGGCCTTCGTCCTGCTGCGGCAGCGCCTGCTCCAGCACCCCGTCCTGTACGTCACCGCCCTGGCCGGGATCCTGCACGTCGTCTGGTTCTTCACGTTCGCGAACAGTGGCGGGGACCTGGCGGCGCAGGACGCGTGGGCCGAGTTCGTCGGCCGGCACCCGGACTCGGCGTACAACCTCGCCTGGTACGGCGGTATGCACGCGGTGTCCTACAGCGTGGTGTCGCCGTATCTGATGTCGGTGCTCGGCGTCCGGACGACGATGATGATCGCCGGGACAGCGTCGGCCGGACTGCTGACGCTGGTCCTGCTGCGCAGCCGGTCGGTCCGCAACCCCCTGTGGGCCTCGCTGGCCGGTGTCCTCGCCTTCCTGTGCAACGCCATATCGGGCCGGGTGACCTTCGGGCTCGGCACGATGTTCGCGCTGGCCGCGGTCGCCAGTGTCTTCTGCTGGCCGTACCGCTGGCGCCACAAACGGTGGGCGAAGGCCTGCTGCGCGGCCCCGCTCGCGGCGCTGGCCACCATGTCGTCGCCGGTCGCGGGCCTGTTCGTGGGACTGGTGGCGGCCGCGCTGTTCCTCCAGAAGCGGCGCCCCGGCGCCTGGGCGCTGGGCCTCGGCCCGACCGCCGTGGTCGCGGTGTCGGCCTGGCTGTTCCCGTTCTCCGGCACCCAGCCGATGTCGTTCGGGTCGGTGATCCTGCCGCTGCTGTGCTCGGGGGTCGCCTACGCCGTCGTACCGACCGAGTGGAAGACCGTCCGGATCACGGCCGCGGTGTACGGGCTCTCGGTGCTGCTGGTGTGGCTGATCAGCTCGCAGATCGGCTCCAACATCACCCGGCTGGCGATGCTGTTCGCGGGGGTCGTCCTGGTGGCCGCGCTGCCCTTCACGGTCCGGCGCTCACGCAAGTGGTACGCGCTCATGCTGGCCCTCGCCTCCTTCACCGGCTGGATCGGCTTCAAGACGGTCGACGACATCATCCACACCACCCCGGCCGCGTCCTGGGCGCGCGAGCTGGCGCCGCTGGTCAACCAGCTCCAGGTGGCCGGTGCCGAGAAGGGCCGCGTGGAGGTCGTGCCGGCCCGCTCGCACCGCGAGGCCTCCGCCCTCGCCCCGTACGTCAACCTGGCCCGCGGCTGGAACCGCCAGGCCGACATGGAGCGCAACCCCGTCTTCTACGACGACACGCTCAACTCCGCCAACTATCACGAGTGGCTCCAGCGGTGGGCCGTGCACTACGTCGTGCTGCCCAAGGACGAGCCCGACGGGGACGGCGGGCAGCGTGAGCGGCAGTTGCTGCGGCGCGGGCTGCCGTATCTGAGGCAGGTGTGGGGCGACGACAACTGGCAGCTGTTCCAGGTGACCGACCCGGCGTCGCTCGCCGAGCCGAACGCGGTCGTGGACCGGGCCGAGCAGGGCGAGCTGACCATGGAGGTGAGCAAGCCGGGCCGCATCACCGTCCGGATCCCGTACTCGCCGTGGCTGAGCATCGTCGACGCCGACGGCAAGAAGCTGGAGCCGCCGCAGGAGACCAAGGCGTCCAAGCACCGGGCCGAGGGCGAGCCCAAGTCGTACCGCAACGTCAACGGCTGTCTGCTGGAGACCGAGGAGGACGCCGAGGGCGACCGGTGGACGGTGCTGCTGGCGCCGAAGGCGGGGACCTACCGGCTGGCGGCGCCGTACACGGTGCCGCGCGGGACGCCCTGCCCGGACGAGTGGAAGTGACCGTTCCCGGCGCCTGAG
Organism: Streptomyces sp. NPDC104096; assembly: GCF_055584385.1. NCBI lineage: Bacteria > Bacillati > Actinomycetota > Actinomycetes > Kitasatosporales > Streptomycetaceae > Streptomyces > Streptomyces sp. NPDC104096. The sequence continues at coordinate 30,859 of NZ_JBVJMD010000011.1, read as the reverse complement.
CGCAAGGGAGTCCTGGCCGCTCAGCGCAGCCGGTCGACGTACCGGTCGGTGCCCGGCACCGTGGGGACGAACGGGGCCACCAGCTCCACCCGGCCCAGGCCCGACTCGGCGAGGGCCGTGTCGAGTCCGGTGAAGTGCTTCTCCCAGCACTCCCGCGGGTCCGTCTCCAGGAACCACAGCAGGGTCAGCCGCGTGTCGACGCCCTCGACCTGCCGTACGTAGGTCATGCGGTCGCCGGGCAGGGGTGTCGGGCGGAAGACGGTCACCAGGGCGGCCGGGGAGCCCGCGACCCGCCGGGGCAGGTGGCGGGAGCGGAGCCAGTCGAGGAGTTCGGCGCGCCCGGCGGCGGACTCCGCGTCGACGACCTCCAGCACCAGGCCCGGGTAGGGGTGGTCGAGGGCGTGCTGGTCCCTCGGTCCGGCCGCGCCGTCGCGGTAGACGGTCGTCGCGTGGTCCTGGAACGCGGTGAGGACATGGGTGCGGTCGTGGTAGACGCGGGCGTCCCGGTTGAGCCGCTTGTTGATCGCGACGGTCCACTTCATGTGCTCGTCGTAGCGGCCCTCGGTGATCCAGTACGTCGAGAGGTAGCAGCCCGCGGTCACCGGCTGGGCGATCGCCGACTTCTCCGGATAGCGCAGGAGTTGCAGGTCCCTGGTGGCGACCCAGCGGCGGCCCGCGTACATCCAGGGCATGGCCATCGCGCCGGCGTAGTAGTGGTCGTCCTCGTACCAGCGGTTGTAGGCGTACTCGTGGCCCGGGTGCGGCTCGACCATGGTGATCAGGGCGTGGCCGGGGCGGACGCCGTAGGGGCCGGTGGCGGCCAGTTCGGCGTACGCGTCCACGTCACGGCGGGTCTCCTCGCTCATGCCGATCCCCTTCCTCGCCCTTCCGGCTTCTTCCGGTCCGTTCCGGCCTCTTCCGTCCGCTCCCGGACGCCCATACTCTGACGCTCCGTCAGACAATGCGCCATACCCGGGAGGTACGCGATGTCACTGCTGGACGGCAAGACCGTCGTCGTCTCGGGGGTCGGGGCCGGGCTCGGTCATCAGGTGGCGGCCGCGGTGGTGCGGGACGGCGGGAACGCCGTGCTGGGGGCGCGGACGGAGGCGAACCTCGCCAAGAGCGCCGCCGAGATCGACCCGGACGGCGCGCACACCGCGTACCGGGCGACCGACATCACCGACGAGGGGCAGTGCGCGGCGCTGGCGGGGCTGGCCTCGGAGCGGTTCGGGAGGATCGACGCCGTGGTGCACGTGGCGGCCTGGGACTCCTATTTCGGCGGTCTGGAGGACGCGGACTTCACGACCTGGCGGTCGGTGCTCGACGTGAACCTGCTGGGCTCGCTGCGGATGACGCGGGCGTGCCTGCCGGGACTGAAGGCGGGCGGGACGGGCAGGGGCGGCGGGTCGGTGGTGTTCATCGGGACCCAGTCGGCGGTGGCCGCCCCCTCGCAGGTGCGGCAGGCGGCGTACGCGGCGTCGAAGGGGGCGCTGACGAGCGCGATGTACTCGCTGGCGCGGGAGCTGGGGCCGTACCGGATCCGGGTCAACACCGTGCTGCCGGGCTGGATGTGGGGGCCGCCGGTCCAGGCGTACGTGCAGTTCACCGCGCACACCGAGGGGGTGCCGGAGGGGGAGGTGCTGTCCCGGCTGACCGAGCGGACGGCGCTGCCGGAGCTGGCGACGGACGGGGACGTGGCGGACGCGGCGGTGTTCCTGGCGTCCGACCGGGCGCGGGCGATCACGGGACAGTCGCTGCTGGTCAACGCCGGGGAGCTGATGCGCTGAGCCCTTTCCGCACCCCTCACAGACTGTTCATATAGGTGAACCAAGGTCAGCTAGCAGAACTATTTTGCCTGCTCTTGACCTACCGCTCGCTTGTCGTGCTCACGGACAACCACCCACGATGAGCGGGCACTTCGCGGCCTGAGGAGTCCACTCCCCGCTCAGGCGAAGTGCCCACCAGCTGAGCGGAGTTCACAAGGCGGACCCTGGAAGGGGGGCTCATGAACAGTCTCGACTGGGCCGTGCTCATCGGGTACTTCGGCGTGATGGTCGCGATCGGCATCTGGTCGCACAAGCGCGTGGACGACGTCAGCGACTTCTTCACCGCCGGCGGGAAGATGCCGTGGTGGCTGTCCGGCATCTCGCACCACATGTCGGGCTACAGCGCGGTGATGTTCACCGGGTACGCGGGCATCGCCTACACCTACGGCGTGACGTCTTTCGTGACCTGGTCCTTCCCCATCGCGCTCGGCATCGCCATCGGGTCGAAGCTGTTCGCGCCGCGGATCAACCGGCTGCGCTCCCGGTTGCACGTGGCCTCGCCGCTGGAGTACCTGAAGAACCGCTACAACCTGCCCACCCAGCAGGCGCTGGCCTGGTCCGGCATGCTGCTGAAGATCGTGGACGTCGGCGCGAAGTGGGCCGCGATCGCGACCCTGCTGTCCGTGTTCACCGGGGTCTCGCTGAACCAGGGCATCCTGATCACCGGCGGCATCACCGCCGTGTACTGCACCATCGGCGGGCTGTGGGCCGACGCGCTGACCGAACTCGGCCAGTTCGTCATCCAGTTGCTGGCGGGCCTCTCGATGTTCGTCGCGGTGGTGCTGAAGCTCGACGACAAGGGGATCGGGTTCTTCGACGCGTGGGACGAGCCCGCGCTGCACGGTCACGGCGACGGGCTGGCCGGCCCGTACGGCACGGTGTTCCTGCTCGCCTTCCTGTTCATCAAGCTCTTCGAGTACAACGGCGGGATGCTCAACCAGGCCCAGCGCTACATGGCCACGGCCGGACCGCGCGAGGCCGAGCGCTCGGCCCGGCTGTCCGCCGCGCTGTGGCTGGTGTGGCCGGTCGTCCTGTTCTTCCCCATGTGGATGTCACCGCTGCTGGTGCACGCCCAGAAGCCGGACGGCTCCGACTCCTACGGCCTGATGACCGAACAGCTGCTGCCGCACGGTCTGCTGGGCCTGGTCGTCGTCGGCTTCTTCTCGCACACCATGGCCATGTGCTCCTCCGACGCCAACGCGATCGCCGCGGTGTTCACCCGGGACGTGGCTCCCGTCCTGTCGGCGCGGGCCCGGGGCTGGAACGCGCGGTCGGGGCTGGTCGCGGCCCGGATCACCACGGTCGTCTTCCTCGCCCTGTCGATGTCGGTGGCGACCCAGGTCAACTCGCCGACGTTCAAGGACATCATCACCGTCGTCATCAAGTGGGTGGCCGGTCTGATGGGGCCGATCGCGATCCCGATGATGCTCGGCCTGCTCCGGCCCTTCCGCCGGTCGGGACCGACGGCCGCGCTCACCAGCTGGGCGATGGGACTGCTGACCTTCTGGCTGGTCAACTACCCGATCAACTGGAACGTCGACGGCGGGGTGCCGTTGCAGTACCAGGTGTCGGTGCCGCTGGCGGTCTCCCTGGTCCTCTACGTCCTGATCGGCTTCCTCAGGCCCGAGGACACCCCGGAGCGGCTGGCCGTCATCGAGCGGATCAACTCCGACGGCGACGGCGCGGCGGCCACGGCGGCCGTGCCGGCTCCGGCGGCCGGGGGTGCCGGCGCGGCGGTGAAGGACGACGTCGGGCGGTGAGCCCGGCGGCCCGGGGGCGGTCGGCCGCAGGGCCGGCCCCCTGGGCGGCGGGACGGGGCTCAGGTCCCTCGCGGGTAGCGCGCCAGCCATCCCGGGGACGCCCCCGCAGGACTGTGCAGCGCGGCCCCCTGGGTCATCTCCATCGCGAAGTCGTCGGCGAGTTCCAGGATCGTGGGACGGCCCTCCAGCTCGGCCAGCCAGGCCGGGGGCAGGGCCGTCTCGCCGTACAGCGCGCCCAGCAGCCCGCCGGCCATGGCGCCGGTGGGGGCGGACGGACCTCCGTGGTTCACGGCGAGACGCAGTCCGTGCCGCACGTCCTCGCCGGTCAGCGCACAGTAGACGGCGGCGGCCAGCAGGCCCTCCGCCGTGCCGGACGCGGACATCTCCGCCACCCGCTCCGGCGTCGGCGACCCCGGCCGGGCCGCGGCCAGCGCGTACTGAAGCGCGTCGGAGACCGCCTGGTTCCCGGGGCGGGAGGCGAGCAGCGCGAGCGCGTACTGCACGGCCCCTTCGAGGCTCTCGCCCCGGGCGAGCCCGTGCACGATCACCGCGTACGCGCCGGCCGCGAGACAGGCGTTGGGATGGCCGTGGGTCTGTGCCGCGCACTCCACGGCGAGCTGCACGACCAGCAGCGGCTCCCAGCCCACCAGCAGTCCGAAGGGCGCCGACCGGGCCGCCGCCTGCGGTCCGGACTCGCCGGGGTTCTTCGGCGCCTCCAGCGTGCCCATGTTGTCGTCGGCGAGGCCGAGCAGCAGGGCACGGGTGGGGTCCCGGCGCGCGTACAGCCACTCCTCGCGGGCGAGCCACCCGTCGTCCTTGCGGCGCTCGTCGGGCCCCCAGTCGCGCTGGGTGGCGGCCCAGCGCAGATACGCCCGGTGCAGATCGGTCGGCGGATGCCAGACGCCCGTGTCGCGCCGCACCTGCGCCCGTATCAGTCCGTCCACCGTGAACAGCGTCAGCTGGGTGAGATGGGTGACGGCACCGCGCCGCCCGTACGCGGGCACCGGATCGACGACGCCGTCCGCCCCGTGGGCCTCGCGGATCGCGTCGATGCCGAGCCCGTCGACGGGCGCGCCCAGCGCGTCCCCGAGCGCCACGCCGAGCAGCGTGCCGCGCACCCGCCCGCGGAAGTCCTGCTGCTCGGCGCGCCCCCAGACAGCGCCGGTCGTCGCACCCACCAAGACCTCCCGTGGCACCGTCCGTCGTACGACAGGGCAGCACTGTAATGGACCCGGAACGAGCACTTCAGGCAGTGGATCGGTATGCGTCGAGTAACCCGAGTGGTCGCTTGTGGTCAGTTTTCGGCCAGAAATGGAGACCCGGGGAGCGGGCGGTCAGTCGACGACGGTCACCTTGGTGCCGGTCGAGCCGAAGGCCCACAGCGCCGTGCCGTCGGCCTTGGGCATCCGGATGCCGCCGGTGGCGCTGCCCGAGGCGGGCGGGGGCGAGGCGCCGTTCACCGCGTTGGAGAAGGCGATGTTCACGCCGGAGGCGGTGGCGAAGTACATGATGTGCTCGATCGCGACGCCGTCGGAGCCGGTGGTGGCGTCCTTGCGGAGCGAGACCGTGTACTTGCCCGCGGCCGGGCTCACCGTGCCCGGCCAGACCGTGAAGGTGCGGCTCGTGGCGTCGCTCGCGTCGACCAGCCAGACGCGGTGCTGCCCGAGGGAGTAGACGATCCGGCGCCCGGCACCCGAGCCGTCGGGCACCGCCGCGGTCTTCGTCGGGGCGGGTGCGGGGCGGGGGCTCGCCGAGGCCGAAGCCGAGGCGGACGCCGTGGGGGCCGGCCGGCCGGTGGCCGAGGCCACGGGGCGCGCGCCCCCGTCCGCCTGCACCGCCAGGGTGGTGACCACGGCGATGGCCCCGACCGTCAGGCCGGTGACCCAGGCCGACGAGGGAAGCCGTCTGGCAGGCACGGACACGCGTCTCCTCCGCTCCAGGCCCCATCGAACATGGGGTCGGATCATCGTACTGCGAGCCCTCGGCGGCCCGGTTCCTCGGTCCGGGCGCCGGCCGGGCGCCCTCGGCCCGCCCGGCACCCGCCCCCGCGTCGGCTCAGTCCAGTACCGGCAGCAGCTCCGGCAGATGTCCGTCCGACGCCCGCGCCGCCCGCTGCCGCTCCTCCGGCACCTCGCCGTACAGGGTGGTGCGCGGCTTCGCCGGCCGGCCGGCCGCCTCGGCCACCGCGACCAGGTCCTTGACCGACTTGTAGGAGCCGTACGACGAGCCCGCCATCCGCGAGATCGTCTCCTCCATCAGCGTGCCGCCCAGGTCGTTCGCCCCGGAGCGGAGCATCTCCGCCGCGCCCTGTGCGCCCAGCTTCACCCAGCTCGTCTGGATGTTCGGGATGTGCGGGTGCAGCAGCAGCCGCGCCATCGCCGTCACCGCCCGGTTGTCCCGCGTCGAGGGGCCGGGACGCGCGATGCCCGCCAGGTAGACCGGCGCGTTGGTGTGGATGAACGGCAGCGTCACGAACTCCGTGAAACCGCCGGTCCGCTGCTGGATCCCGGCCAGCGTGCGCAGATGGCCCAGCCAGTGGCGGGGCTGGTCCACATGGCCGTACATCATCGTCGAGGACGAGCGGATGCCCAGCTCGTGCGCCGTGGTCACCACCTCGATCCAGGTCGCGGCCGGCAGCTTGCCCTTGGTCAGGACCCAGCGGACCTCGTCGTCGAGGATCTCCGCCGCCGTGCCGGGGATCGAGTCGAGCCCCGCCTCCCTGGCCGCCGTCAGCCACTCGCGGATCGACAGGCCGGTCCGGGTCGCGCCGTTGACGACCTCCATGGGCGAGAAGGCGTGCACATGCATGCCGGGGACGCGTTCCTTGACCGCCCTCGCGATGTCGAAGTACGCCGTGCCGGGCAGGTCGGGATGGATGCCGCCCTGCATGCAGACCTCCACCGCGCCCACCTCCCACGCCTGCTGGGCGCGGTCGGCGACCTGGTCCAGGGAGAGCGTGTAGGCGTCCGCGTCGGTGCGGCGCTGGGCGAAGGCGCAGAAGCGGCAGCCGGTGTAGCAGACGTTGGTGAAGTTGATGTTGCGGGTGACGATGTACGTGACCTCGTCGCCGACCGCGGATCTGCGGACGTCGTCCGCGACCGCGCACAGCGCGTCCAGCGCCGGGCCGTCCGCGTGCAGCAGGGCCAGCGCCTCGTCGTCGGTCAGCTTCGTCGGGTCGTCGGCCGCCGTCGCCAGGGCCGCGCGGACGTCCGTGTCGATGCGCTCCGGCGCCATGCCGGGCGCGGCCGCCTCGCGCAGGGCGCCCCAGTCGCCGTACACCTCGTCGAAGTCGTCGCGCCGGTCGGACGTACGGCCGTCGGTGTCGATGGTGCGGTGCAGGTCGGTGCGGCCGGTGGCGGTGAACGCCTCCTCCGGCTCCTGCCACGGCCTGCCCTCGACCACCGCGTCCGGCAGGGCCAGGCCGGTCTCCGGGTCCGCGAGCGCCCGTACGTGCGGCAGCAGCCGCGGGTCCAGCCAGGGTTCGCCGCGAAGGACGAACTCCGGGTAGACGCAGAGGCGTTCGCGCAGTTCGAAGCCCGCCGCCGCGGAGCGCGCCGCGAGTTCCTCGATCTGCGGCCAGGGGCGCTCGGGGTTGACGTGGTCGATGGTGAGCGGGGAGACCCCGCCCCAGTCGTCGATGCCGGCGCCGATGAGCCGCTCGTACTCCGAGTCCACGAGGTTGGGCGGGGCCTGGAGGCAGGCGGACGGGCCCATGATGTGCCGGGCCACGGCCACCGTGGCGACGAGCTCGTCCAGTTCGGCGTCCGGCATACCGCGCATCGCCGTGTCCGGCTTGGCGCGGAAGTTCTGGATGATCAGTTCCTGGACGCCGTGGTAGGACCGGGCGGTCCGGCGCAGCGCGAACAGGGAGTCGGCGCGCTCCTCGTAGGTCTCGCCGATCCCGATCAGGATGCCGGACGTGAACGGGACCGAGGAGCGGCCCGCGTCCTCGAGGACCCTCAGCCGGACGGCCGGCTCCTTGTCCGGGGAGCCGTGGTGCGGGCCGCCGGGCTCGGACCACAGCCGGGTGGCGGTGGTCTCCAGCATCATGCCCATGCTGGGCGCGACCGGCTTCAGGCGCTGGAAGTCCGTCCACGTCACGACGCCCGGGTTGAGGTGCGGGAGCAGGCCCGTCTCCTCCAGGATGCGGATGGAGATCGCCCGGACGTAGGCGACGGTGTCGTCGTAGCCGTGCGCGTCGAGCCACTCGCGGGCCTCGGGCCAGCGGTCCTCGGGCTTGTCGCCGAGGGTGATGAGGGCTTCCTTGCAGCCGAGCGCGGCGCCCTTGCGGGCGATGTCGAGGACCTCGTCGGGCGACATGAACATCCCGTGTCCGGCGCGGCGCAGTTTGCCGGGGACGGTGACGAAGGTGCAGTAGTGGCACTTGTCCCGGCACAGCCGGGTGAGGGGGACGAAGACGCTCTTGGAGTAGGTGATGACGCCGGGGCGGCCGGCCGCTTCGAGGCCCGCGTCCCGCACCCGGGCGGCGGACGCGGCGAGGTCGTCGAGGGCCTCGCCGCGCGCCTGGAGCAGCACCGCCGCCTCGCCGGCGTCGAGCGCGACACCGTCCCGGGCACGTTTGAGGGCGCGACGCATGGAGTTCTCGGTGGGGCCGGTGGGGCCGGTTCCGGAGGTCGCGGGAGTCGTCATCCTTCGAGCATACGATCGCGCTGATCAGGCCGGACGAGTCGTGTCCAAAACCCTTCGCGCCGCGGACGGTGACACGGCGTCGCCCCGGGCGGCGCTTCCGGCCGGACGGACCGCGTGCGCCCGCGGCCGTCCGGCGTGCGCGTCGGGCCGGGGTTCCCCGCACGGCCCGTGCCTCTCCGAAATCCCGCGCTCCCCTTCCCTCGCACGGGAGTTCACGTCCGGGCAGCAAGCTGGCGGACACCACCCCGCACCACCTCCGCACCACCCCCTGCACCACCCGTGCCATGTCACCGACGACACCTGGGGAGCCGCAGCATGTGCGAGGAACACGCCGGAATCGCAAGACGCGCCCTGTTCGTGACGGGAGCGGCCGCCGCCCTTACGTTGGGAAGCGTGAGCTTCGCCGCGGCGGACGGCCGGGACCAGGAGACGAGGACGGTGCGCGGCACGCTGCCCACCGGCTCACCGGACTTCGTGTACGTCCCGCTCGAAGTGCCCGCCGGGGTACGGGAGCTCAAGGTCGCGTACAGCTACGACAAGCCGTCCGTCCCGGCCGGCACCGCGGGCAACGCCCTCGACATCGGCGTCTTCGACGAGCGCGGCACCGAGCTCGGCGGCCGGGGCTTTCGCGGCTGGTCGGGCGGGGCGCGCTCGGAGTTCTTCGTCCGGGCGGACGACGCGACGCCCGGCTACCTCCCGGGGCCGGTGCGCGAGGGCACCTGGCACATCGCCCTCGGCCCCTACACGGTGGCGCCGCAGGGACTGAACTACGAGATCACCGTCACGCTGACGTACGGGGAGCCGGGCGTCACGCCGGAGCCGGTCCACCCGCCCGCCCGGGCCAAGGGGCGGGGACGGGCCTGGTACCGGGGCGACTGCCATCTGCACTCCTGGCACTCCGACGGCCGCCGCACCCCGGCGGAGATCGCGGCGCTGGCGCGCGCGGCGGGCCTGGACTTCATCAACTCCTCCGACCACAACACCCACTCGGCGCACGCGCACTGGGCGGACGCGGCCGGCGACGACCTGCTGGTCATGCTGGGCGAGGAGGTCACCACGAGGAACGGCCACGTCCTGGCGCTGGGCACGGACCCCGGCACCTTCGTCGACTGGCGCTACCGGGCCCGCGACAACCGCTTCGGCCGGTTCGCCCGCCGGATCCGCGGCGCGGGGGGCCTGGTCGTCCCCGCCCACCCGCACGCCACCTGTGTCGGCTGCGGCTGGAAGTTCGGCTTCGGGGACGCGGACGCGGTGGAGGTGTGGAACGGTCCGTACACCCCGGACGACGAGGTGACGCTGGCCGACTGGGACAACATGCTCGTCGCGTCGGTGCGGGAGGGCGGCCGGGGCTGGATCCCGGCGATGGGCAACAGCGACGCCCACCGGGACCCGGACGTGGTGGGCTCCCCGCAGACGGTGGTGCTGGCCGACGACCTGACCCGGGAGGCGATCCAGGACGGCATCCGGGCGGGCCGCTCCTACGTGGCCGAGTCGAACCGGCTCTCGCTGTCCTTCACGGCGACCGGGCCCCGCGGTGAGCACGCGGGCATCGGCGGGCGCCTGGCGGTGCCCCGGGACGCCCCGGTCACGGTCCGGCTGGAGGTGACCGGCGCCCCGCGCTGCACGGTCCGCCTGGTCACCGACCAGGGGGTGCTGTTCACCGCCGACCCGCTGCCGGTGTCCGGCTCGGGCACGGTCGAGTGGCACACCACCCCGTCGTACGCGGCCTACGTACGGGCGGAACTGCGGCACGAGGCGGCGGCGGGGCCGCTGCCGGGGGCGCTGGCGGCGTTCACCAACCCGATCTTCCTGGGGCGTTAGCCCTTCTGGTCCTCCCCCTCCAGGGCCAGGTCCGCGACGACCGCCGCGTGGTCCGAGGGCCACATCCCGTCGACCGGCCCGTCCCCGGCCCGCCGTACGGCCCTCACATGGCCGAGGCCGCCGGGGCCGGGCGGCCCGACGTGGATGTAGTCGATGCGCGCGGGCGGGCTCTGGGGGCCGACGTAGCCGTTGGCCGGGTCCCAGGTGGCCCAGGGGGCCGCCGGGTCGGCGTACTCCCAGGCGTCGAGGAAGACCTGTCCGGGGGCGGCGGGAGCGGTCTTGTAGCCCCCGAACCGCCGGATCTCGTCGGAGTCCGGCCAGGCGTTGAAGTCGCCCGTGACGACGGGCGGGAAGTCGGTGCCGTCCCGGTGCGCGGCGACGAACTCCGCGAGCGCGGTGACCTGGTCGACGCGTACCGCCGAGGCGTGGATGGCCGAGGTGAGATGGACGGTGAAGAAGGGCATCTCGTGGGCGGGGGTGGCGATCCGGGTGTGCAGGGCGAGCCGTCCGTCGTACAGGTCGTCGGGGGCCGGCAGCCGCAGCACCTCCTGCGTCACGATCGGCCAGCGGCTGAGCACGGCGTTGCCGACCTGGACCGCCGGGTCCCCTATCCGCCGCTGCCAGCGCTCCGACGCGTCGGACGGGGCCCAGGCCCAGTGCATCCCGAGGTCGGCCGCCAGCCACTGCGCGAGGTTCTCACCGCCGCACTCCCACACCTCCTGGAGGCCGACGACATCGGGCCGCAGCTCTCTCAGCACGGCCAGGATCGCCTTCTGCCGCTCCTGCCAGGGGCCGAAACGCCACCAGAGGTTCCAGGTCACGACCCGCATCCGCAGCCACCAGCTCTCGTCGTGCGACATCGGGGACCATTGAAGCAACTCCCTTGTGCCACACACCAGACCTGACAGGAGTCTCACAGGCAATGCCCCGTCACACCGACCTCAGATTCCGCGCGACGACGGCCTTCCAGCGGCACGTCGCCAACCCGCTCGTGCGCCGGCTGCCGTTCCAGACGCTCCTGGAGACCACGGGCCGCGTCTCCGGCCTGCCCCGGCGCACCCCGCTCGGCGGCCGCCGCGTCGGCGACTCCTTCTGGCTGGTCTCGGAGTTCGGGGACCGCTCGCAGTACGTCCGCAACATCCGGGCGGACCCCCGGGTGCGGGTGCGCATCCGGGGCCGCTGGCACGAGGGCACGGCGCATCTCCTGCCCGACGACGACCCGGTGGCCCGGCTGCGCACCCTGCCCCGCGGCAACAGCGCCGCGGTACGGCTGCTCGGGACGCGGCTGCTGACGGTGCGGGTCGATCTGGGCGGGGGCCGGCCATGACGGGCGGTCCCGGTCACCCCGGCCAGACGATCGACTGCACCTCGCTGTAGGCGTGCAGGGCGTAGGAGCCGACGTCCCGGCCGACGCCGCTCTTCCGGAACCCGCCGAAGGGGGCCTCCATGTTGCGGCCGACGGTGTTGACGCCGACCCCGCCGGTGCGCAGCCGCCTGGCCACCCGGAAGGCGCGGGCCACGTCCGCGGACCACACGTAGTCGATCAGGCCGTAGTCGCAGTCGTTGGCGAGGGCCACCCCCTCGTCCTCCTCGTCGAAGGGGATGACCACGACCACCGGGCCGAAGATCTCCTCGCGGGCCACCCGCAGGTCGTTGGTGCAGTCGGCGAGCAGGGTGGGGGCGACGTAGAACCCCCGCTCCAGGGGCGGGCGTTCGCCGCCGGTGACCACCACCGCGCCCTCCTTGCGGCCCAGTTCGACGTACGACTCGACCCGGTCGCGGTGCGCCGCCGAGATCACCGGCCCGACGACCGTGTCCGGCTCCCGCGGGTCCCCGACCTTCAACCGGCGTGCGTACGCGGCCAGTCGGTCCACCAGCCGGGCGTACACCCCGCGCTGGGCCAGCACCCGGGTCGGGGCCGTGCAGATCTGGCCGCTGTAGAAGGAGAAGGTGGTGCCTATGCCAGCCACCGCCGAGTCGAGGTCCGCGTCGTCGAGGACCAGTGCCGCGCCCTTGCCGCCCAGTTCCATCAGCTGGCGCTTCATGTGCCGCCCGCACACCTCGGCGATGCGCTGTCCGACCGCCGTGGAGCCGGTGAAGCTGACCATGTCCACGTCCGGTGACTCCACGGCCGCCTCGCCGACCGCGACCGAGCGGCCGGAGACGACGTTCACGACCCCGCGCGGCACCCCCGCCTCCTCCAGCGCCCGCGCCATCCGGTAGACGGACAGCGGGTCCTGCGGGGCCGGTTTGACCACCACCGTGTTGCCCATGGCCAGAGCGGGGGCGATCTTCCCGGCCGGGTTCGCCCAGGGGTTGTTGTACGAGGTGACGCAGGCGACCACCCCGACCGGCCGGCGGGCGGCGAGCGCGCCCATGACCGCCGCCCGCCCCATCGGCCCGGCCTCGTTGATCTGCGGCTGCACCGGCCACTCGGCGGGCTCCACGCGCGCGTAGCGGCGGAAGCGGGCCGCCGCCACGCCCACCTGCATGGCCCGCGCGGTGGCCGTGGTGGCGCCGGTCTCCGCCCGCGCCAGCTCCGCGTACGGCACCAGCCGGGCGCGGATGATGTCCGCCGCGCGGGCCAGCACCGCCGCCCGCCCCTCGGGCGCGGTGCGCGACCAGGGCCCGAACGCCTCGTGGGCCGCCGCGCAGGCCGCGCGGACCTGCTCGGGCGAGGCCTCCGGCGCCCGGCCGACCGTGCCCTCGGTCGCCGGGTCGGTCACCTCGTAGCACCCGCCGTCCGGCTCCACCCAGTCGCCGCCGACGAACAGCTTTCCGGCGTCGCTCACCTCGTGCCCACCGTCCGGGTGTCCCGCCCCGAGCGCAGGACGCGGCCCGGCACGGCGCCGGTCACCACGTCGTCCCGGATCACCGCGGTCCCGTTGACCCAGACCGCCCGCACCCCGATCGCCCGGGAGTCCAGCCGTGGACCGTCTCCCGGCAGGTCGTGCACCAGGGTGGCCTTGCCCGCGTCGATCCGCTCCGGGTCGAAGAGCACCAGGTCCGCATGCCAGCCCTCCCGCACCCGGCCCCGCTCGCGCAGTCCGAACAGCCGCGCCGGGTCGTCGGTCAGCATCTTCACCGCCTGCTCCAGCCCGGCCAGCTTCCGGCCGCGCAGGCAGTCGCCGAGGAAGCGGGTGGTGTACGGGGCTCCGCACATGCGGTCCAGGTGCGCGCCCGCGTCGGAGCCGCCGAGCAGGACGTCCTCGTGCCGCCAGGTCTCGGCCCGCAGGGCCCAGGAGTCGGGGTCGTTGTCGGTGGGCATCGGCCACAGGACGGTACGGAGCCCGTCGGCGGAGCAGATCTCCACCAGGCAGGTGAAGGGGTCCTGGCCGCGTTCGGCGGCGATGTCCCGCACCACCCGGCCGGTCAGTCCCTCGTTCGCCGGGCTGTAGGTGTCGCCGATGACGTACCGGCCGAAGTTCACCAGCCGCCGGAAGACCCCGGCCTCCGGGGAGTTCGCGCGCCGCACCAGCTCGGCCCGCACCCCGGGGTCCCCCAGCCGCGCGATCCGCTCGGGCACGGGCAGGCCCAGGACCGGGCCCCAGCCGGGGATCAGGTTCAGCGCGCAGAACGTGCCCAGCGACATGTTCATCGGCGTGAGGATCGGCATGGTCAGGGCGACCACCCGGCCGCCCGCCTTGCGGGCCCGCTCGCTCGCCGTGAGCTGCCGCGGCACCCGCTCCGGGACCGCCGCGTCGACGGTGAGGACGTTCCAGTTCAGGGGGCGTCCGGCGGCCGCGCTCAGCTCGACGAGCAGGTCGATCTCTTCGTCGCTGAACTGGTCCAGGCAGCCCGCGACGATCGCCTCGATCTGGGTGCCCTCGTGCTCGCCGACCGCTTTGGCCAGCGCCAGCAGCTCCTCGGGCCGGGCGTGCCGGGAGGCGACCGGCCGGCCGTCGCCGTCGGAGTGGGTCGAGGACTGGGTGGTGGAGAAGCCCCAGGCACCGGCGTCCATGGCGTCGTGGAAGAGGCGCAGCATGGCCGTGAGCTGCTCCGGCGTGGGCTGTCCGCCGACCGCGTCCGGCCCCATCACATGGCGGCGCAGCGCGCAGTGGCCGACCATGAACCCCGCGTTGACGGCGATCCGGCCCTCCAGGGCGTCCAGGTACTCGCCGAAGGTGTGCCAGTCCCAGGGCGCCCCCTCCTCCAGGGCGACCAGGGACATGCCCTCGACCTTGGACATCATGCGGCGGGTGTAGTCGGCGTCCTCGGGACGGGCCGGGTTCAGCGGCGCGAGCGTGAACCCGCAGTTCCCGGCGGCGACCGTGGTCACCCCGTGGTTGAGGGACGGGGTGGCGTACGGGTCCCAGAAGAGCTGGGCGTCGTAGTGGGTGTGCGGGTCGACGAACCCGGGCGCGAGGACGAGCCCGGTGGCGTCCTCGCTGGTGCGGGATTCCTCGGTGACGGTGCCGACGACGGCGATCCGACCGTCACGGACACCGACGTCGGCAACGAATCCGGGCCCGCCGGTCCCGTCGACGACGGTCGCCCCTCCGATGACGTGATCAAGCACGAGGGCTCCCCTCCGGACTCGGGTACGACTCCCGCCTCTCAGGGGCGCGGGGCGTATCGATGTGCGGCTCCGCCGCGTGGGCGCGACCGGCCACACACGACCCGCACCCGCCGACGGCGCTCACGCGGCGGCCCGGAACCGCGACGTCCGGTGGACGGGATCCGTGTCGATCTTCGGGATCACGTGCTCCCCGATCAGCCGGATCGTCTGGAGGGTCTCCTCCTTGGGCACCCCCACCGGCAGCCCGAAGCTGAGCTGGTCCGCCCCCGCCTGCTCCCACCGCTTGCACTGCCGCAGCACCTCGTCCGGATCGCCGCAGATCAGCAGTTCCTCCTCGATGAGGAGTTCGACGAACTCGGGGGTGTACTCGGGCAGGGTCTCCGGCCAGACGGGGAAGCCCTCGGGGCGCGGGAAGGTGTCGTGGTAGCGGAAGACGAGGGAGGGCAGGTAGTGCAGGCCGCCCGCGGTGGCGATCCGGATCGCCTCGTCGTGCGTGGGCGCGCAGATCGCGGTGGTCGTCACCATCACGTTGTCGTTGACGAAGTCGCCGATCGGTTCGGCGTTCACGATCGCCGTCTTGTACTGCTCCAGCACCCATTCCATGTCGGCGACCTTCTGGATGCTGAAGCCGAGGACGCCGAGCCCCTTGCGGGCGGCCATGGCGTACGACGGCGGGGATCCGGCCGCGTACCACATCGCCGGGTGCGACTTCCCGTACGGCTTGGGCAGGATCTTGCGCGGCGGGAGCTGCCAGTGCTTGCCCTGGAAGCCGACGTACTCGTCCTGGAGCCACATCTTGGGGAACTCGGCGATGGTCTCCTCCCAGATCTCCTTGGTGTGGTTCATGTCGGTCACACCAGGGATGAACCCGAGGATCTCGTGCGAGCCGGCGCCGCGTCCGCTGCCGAACTCGAAGCGGTTGCCGCTGAGGTGGTCGAGCATGGCGACCTTCTCGGCGACCTTCACCGGATGGTTGACCTGGGCGAGGGGGTTGAAGATGCCCGAGCCGAGGTGGATGCGGTCGGTGGCGTGCGCGAGGTAGCCGAGGTAGACGTCGTTGGCGGAGAGGTGCGAGTACTCCTCCAGGAAGTGGTGTTCCGAGGCCCAGGCGTACTTGAAGCCGGAGCGGTCCGCCTGGATGACGTACTCGGTCTCCTCCATCAGCGCCTTGTGCTCGGCGAGCGGGTCGGTCTCGGCGCGCTTGCCGACGTATCCCTGTACAAAGAGCCCGAATTCCACGGCGGTTCACCGTCCCAAATTTCCTGACGCTCCGTCAGATACCGTTCGTTGGCCGACTCTCGCACCGGCCGCTTCCACCGTCAATAGCTGACGAGACGTCAGATAACGCTGACCCCGGCCAGCCAGCCCCCGTCGATCACGAACGGCTGTCCGGTGATGTACGACGAGTCGTCCGAGGTCAGGAACAGCGCCAGCCGGGCCACCTCCTCGGCGCGCCCGATCCGCCCGAGCGGCACGAGCTTGCGGTACAGCTCGTCCAGGGCGCGGCTCATCGCCGCCGGATCCGCGTCCGGGTCCAGCCGTGCCGGGTTGGACATCGCGGTGTCGATGGCGCCGGGGCAGATCGCGTTGACCCGGATCCCCCGGCCGGCGAGCTCCAGCGCGGCGACCCGGGTGAGTCCGAGCACCGCGTGCTTGGTCGCGGAGTACGTCCCCACCGCCGCCATCCCGGTCAGCGCGGTGTAGGACGCCGTGTTGACGATGGTCCCGCCGTCGGCCAGCTCCGGTGCCACCGTCTTCATGCCCAGGAAGCAGCCGACCTGGTTGACCTGCACGACCTGCATGAACTCGTCGAGGGGCGTGTCCACGAGGGCGTTGAAGCGCAGGATGCCCGCGTTGTTCACCAGCCCGTCGAGGCGGCCGTACGCCGTCTTCGCGGCGGCGACGGCGGCCTGCCACTCCTGCTCCATGCCCACGTCGAGGTGGACGTAGCGCGCCCCTATCTCCTTGGCGAGCGCCTCGCCCAGGTCGTCCAGCACATCCGCCACGACCACGCTCGCGCCCTCCGCCACGAAGAGCCGCGCCTCCTGCTCGCCCTGCCCGCGGGCCGCCCCGGTGACGATGACGACCCGCCCGTCCAGCTTGCCCATGCCACGCACTCCTCAGGTCAGGTGGGGCGCGACCTCGGCCCCGAACGCCTGTATCTGGTCGACGAGTTCGGTGCGGCTCCGGCTGCGGAACCGCACCTGGACCTGGTGCACGCCCATCGCCGGGTAGGCCCGCAGCGACTCGGCGAGGGCCTCGGGGCCGCCGGTGAGGGTGCGGCGTCCGACCTCCCAGCCGGGCGTGCCGACGTACAGCGGCTCGGTGATCGCGCCGACGGTGAGCGGCTGCGCGATCCCGGCCTCCGCGCGCAGCCGCCGCAGCCGGTCGATCCGGTCCGGCAGCCGGTCCCTCGGGTCGCCCTGCGGAAGCCAGCCGTCGCCCTTGACCGCGGCCCGGCGCACGGCCGCCGGCGACGAACCGCCGACCCACACCGGCACCCGCTCCTGCACGGGCCGGGGGCGCTGCCCGAGCCCCTCGAAGTCGTGGAACTTCCCGTGGTGGGACGGGAACTCGTCCGGTCCCAGGGCCGCCCGCAGCGCGTCGATCGCCTCGTCGAGCACCGCTCCGCGCTGCCCGAAGTCCACCCCGAGCGCCTCGAACTCCTCCCGTACGTGTCCGGCGCCCACTCCGAGGATCAGACGGCCGCCCGAGAGGTGGTCGAGGGTCGCGTACTGCTTGGCGGTCAGCAGCGGGTGGCGCAGGCCGACGATCGCGACATGGCTGAGCAGCCGGACGCGGGTCGTGGCGGCGGCCAGGTAGGCGAGGGTGGCGACCGGGTCGTACCAGACCGTGCCCATGGCCGGGGCCAGGCGGCGCGGCACGGCGACGTGGTCGCAGGTCGCCAGGTAGGCGAAACCGGCGCCCTCGGCGGCGCGGGCGAGGGCGAGCAGGTCCTCGGGCCCGGCGGCCGCCTCCCAGGGTTCGGCGTAGAGGGTGCTCTGGGACTGGACGGGCAGCTGGATGCCGTACGCCAGGGCCGCGCCGCCGTCCGGGGGCGTCATACGGCGCCGCCCGGGCCCTGCCACAGCCCGGCGTCCGTCAGCCCCAGCAGGTCGATCGCGTTGCGCCGGACGATCCGCTCGACGACGTCCGCCGCCAGGTGCCCCATCTGGGCCTCGCCGACCTGCCTCGACTTCGGCCAGGTGGAGTCGGAGTGCGGGTAGTCCGTCTCGTACAGGACGTTGCCGACCCCGATCGCGTCCAGGTTCCTGAGCCCGAAGGCGTCGTCGAAGAAACAGCCGTGGACGTGCTCGGCGAACAGCTCGGACGGCGGACGGTGGACCTTGTCGGCGACGCCGCCCCAGCCGCGGTTCTCCTCCCAGACGACGTCGGCGCGCTCCAGGATGTAGGGGATCCAGCCGATCTGGCCCTCGGCGTACATCACCTTCAGGTTCGGGAAGCGTTCGAACTTGCCGCTCAGCAGCCAGTCGACCATCGAGAAGCAGCAGTTGGCGAAGGTGATGGTGGAGCCGACGGCGGGCGGGGCGTCCGCGGAGGTGGACGGCATCCGGCTGGAGGAGCCGATGTGCATCGCGACGACCGTGCCGGTCTCGTCGCAGGCCGCGAGGAACGGGTCCCAGTCGTCGGTGTGCACGGAGGGCAGGCCGAGGTGCGGGGGTATCTCGGAGAAGGCGACGGCCCGCACGCCGCGGGCGGCGTTGCGCCGTACCTCGGCGGCGGCGAGTTCGGCGTCCCACAGCGGGATGAGGGTGAGCGGGATCAGCCGGCCGCGCGCCTGCGGCCCGCACCACTCCTCCACCATCCAGTCGTTGTAGGCGCGCACGCACAGCAGGCCCAGCTCGTGGTCACCGGCCTCGGTGAAGGTCTGGCCGCAGAAGCGCGGGAAGGTGGGGAAGCACAGCGCGGACTGGACGTGGTTGACGTCCATGTCGGCCAGGCGCTGAGTCACGTCGTACGAGCCGGGCCGCATCTGCTCGTAGGTGATCACCTCCAGCTTGATCTCGTCCCTGCTGTAGCCGACGGCGGTGTCCAGGCGGGTGAGCGGGCGGTGCAGGTCCTCGTAGATCCACCAGTCGCCGAGCGGCCCTTCGTCGCCGCGCTCGCCCATGACGGGCTTGAAGCGGCCGCCGAGGAAGGACATCTCCTTCAGCGGCGCGCGCACGATCCTCGGCCCGGCGTCCAGGAACTTCTTCGGGAGCCGGTCCTGCCAGACGTCGGCGGGCTCCACGGTGTGGTCGTCCACGGAGATGATCAGCGGAAACGTGCTGTCGTGGGTGTCCATGGCGCCCACGGTAGCGCTGATCTGACGGGTCGTCAGCTATGCGGTACGGGGCCCCTGGAGCCCGTGACCGTGCGGAGAGGCTGTGAGGGCCTTGTGGGAACCCGTGCGCACGACGGTCGCGTCTCTGTGATCGGCGTCTCGCCCGGCTGACGCATCCACCATGAACAAGGCAAACTGGCCTGGTTGTTGAGGCTGCCTAGGGAGACCCCGATGGACGACGGCGTACCGCGCGTGCCGGAGCAGCGGCGCCCGGACTCCGGTGAACTGCCGGCGGCGCTGCGCTTCGGCCTGCTCGGACCGGTGCGCGCCTGGCGCGGCGCGGAACCGCTCACCACCGGCTCCCCCCAGCAGCGCGCGCTGCTGGCCGCCCTGCTGCTGCGCGAGGGCCGTACGGCGACGGCGGCCGAGCTGATCGACGCGCTGTGGGGCGAGGAACCGCCCTCGCAGGCGCTGGCGGCGGTACGGACGTACGCCTCCCGGCTGCGCAAGGCGCTCGACCCCGGGGTGCTGGTCAGCGAGTCCGGCGGCTACGCGATCCGCTCGCCGGGCGCGGGGGCGCTCGACCTGGCGGTGGCGCAGGACCTGGCGGCCCGGGCCGAGAAGGCGCGGGGCGCCGGGGACCTGGGCCCCGCGCGCGAGACGCTGGACCGGGCGCTGGCCCTGTGGGACGGGGAGACGCTGGCGGGGGTGCCGGGACCGTACGCGGAGGCACAGCGGGTCCGGCTGGAGGAGTGGCGGCTGCAACTCCTCGAGTCCCGGCTCGACATGGACCTGGAGCAGGGCTGTCACGCCGAGGCGGTGTCGGAACTGACCGCCCTGACCGCGGCCCACCCGCTGCGCGAGCGGCTGCGCGAGTTGCTGATGCTGGCGCTGTACCGCAGCGGGCGGCAGGCGGAGGCGCTGGCCGTGTACGCGGACACCCGTCGGCTGCTCGCCGAGGAACTGGGCGTCGACCCCCGGCCCGGTCTGCGCGACCTCCAGCAGCGGATCCTGCGGGCCGACCCCGGCCTCGCCGAGCCGTCGGCGCCCATGGCGGACCCCGCCTCGGCGGCGGTGCGCCCCGCCCAGCTCCCGGCGACCGTGCCCGACTTCACCGGCCGTACCTCCTTCGTCGCGGAGCTCGGCGAGGTGCTCACCTCCGCAGAGGGCCGGGTGATGGCGGTGTCGGCGCTGGCCGGGATCGGCGGTGTCGGCAAGACGACGCTGGCCGTGCACGTGGCCCACCAGGTCCGGCCGGCCTTCCCGGACGGGCAGCTCTACGTCGACCTCCAGGGCGCGGGGGCGCGGGCGGCCGAGCCGGAGACGGTCCTGGGCTTCTTCCTGCGGGCCCTGGGCACCGCCGACTCCGCGATCCCGGACTCGCTGGAGGAACGCGCGGCCCTGTACCGCTCGGTGCTGGACGGCCGCCGGGTCCTGGTGCTGCTGGACAACGCCCGCGACGCGGCCCAGGTACGGCCGCTGCTGCCGGGCACGGAGGGCTGCGCGGCGCTGGTGACGTCCCGGGTGCGGATGGTGGACCTGGCCGGCGCGCACCTGGTCGACCTGGACGTCATGTCCCCCGACGAGGCGCTGTCGCTGTTCACGAAGATCGTGGGCGAGGAGCGGGTGGCGGCGGAGCGCGAGGCCGCCCTGGACGTGGTCGCGGCCTGCGGCTTCCTGCCCCTGGCGATCCGCATCGCGGCCTCCCGCCTGGCGGGCCGCCGCACCTGGACGGTCTCCGTCCTGGCCGCGAAGCTGGCGGACGAACGCCGCCGGCTGGACGAACTCCAGGCGGGCGACCTGGCGGTCAAGGCCACCTTCGAACTCGGCTACGGCGCCCTGGAGCCGGCCCAGGCCCGGGCGTTCCGGTTGCTGGGACTGGCCGACGGCCCGGACATCTCGCTGGCCGCGGCGGCCGCGGTGCTGGATCTGCCCGCGCAGGACACGGAGGACCTGCTGGAGTCCCTCGTCGACACGTCCCTGCTGGAGTCGGCGGCACCCGGCCGCTACCGCTACCACGACCTCGTCCGGCTCTACGCGCGTGCCTGCGCGGAACGCGACGAACAGCCGCCCGGCGAAAGGACCGCGGCCCTGTCGCGGCTGCTGGACTTCTACCTGGCGACGGCAACCCGGGTGTACGCGATCGAACGGCCGGGGGACCGGACGGTGAACCATCTGGAATCGACCGGGTACGCCGCGCAGGAGTTCAGCGACGACACGAAGGCGCTGGACTGGCTGCACGCCGAGGCTGCCTGCATCCTCGCCTGCGTCCAGCAGTCCCTCGCCCCACGCACCCTGCGCCGCGCGGTCGACCTGCTGCTCGCCGCCAAGGACCTGGCGGAATCCGGGGCGAGCTCCCTGCGCTACGAGGCCGCGACCCTCGCGACCCGGGACACCGCGGCCGCGCTGGGCGACGCGCACGCGGAAGGGCGCGCACGCACCACGCTGGCCCAGGTCCTCAGCCGGGCCGGGCGCTTCGACGAGGCCGGCGTCGAGGCGGAGGCGGCCATCGAGCTCGGGCGCCGGACCGGCGACCCCTGGACGAACGGCAACGCCCACAACGAACAGGGGATCATCGCCAACTGCCTCAACCGGCGCAGTCTCAGCGAGGCGCACCTCCTGGAGGCGATCAACGCCTTCCGGGCCGACGGCAACCGGCCGGGCGAGGCCAGCGCGCTGTGCAACCTCTCCCGGGTGCTCGTCTCCCTGGAACGCGTCTCCACCGCCATCGACCTGGTCCGCGAGGGCATCGCCATCTACGACGAGCTCGGACTCACGTTCCGTCTCGCCAACGCGCGGTACGCCCTCGGGATCGCCCTCGGCCATGCGGGACGGCAGGACGAGGCACTGACCGAACTCACCCAGGCGCTGGAGATGTTCGTGGTGAACCGCCAGCGCCTGTGGGAGGGGACCACGTACTTCCGGATCGCGCAGGTCCATCTCTCCGCCCGCCGCCCGGCCCAGGCCGCGCAGCTCGCGGAGCAGGCGCTGACGACCGGGTGCATCGGCGGGGAGTGGATGCGCGCCAACATCCTGACGCTGCTCGGGCGCTCCCTCCAGGGACTGGGCCAGCTGGACCGGGCGCGCGCGTGCTGGCGCGAGGCGCTCACCATCCACGAAGGGGCGGGTGCACCCGAAGCCGCCGAACTGCGCCGCCTCCTGGCTCCGGCCGCGGTGGCCTGACGCGGCCGAGCGGGGCGTTCATCGAACGTTTATGACCGGCTGTCAGTCTCAGGTCATCGATCCGCCGTCTCGGGGGAGGGGCGGATCGGGTGGATCACCCGGATAGGGTGAACGCCCTGGCGCGCCCGGTCGGCAACCCACGGGGGAGTTGCCGGGCGGGCACTGCCGAACAAGCACCATCACAGGGGAGTTCACAGACATGAGCGACACCGAGAAGGCCGAGATCGCCGAGGACGTCACGACCCTCGACAGCCACATGCCGGTACCGCCCGCCGACGGCATCGTCACCACGATGGACAGCCACATGCCGGCACCGCCCGCCGACGACGCCGTCACCACGATGGACAGCCACATGCCGGCACCTCCGGCCCTGGACCTGGACGGCAAGTAGCAGAACCCGTCCCACGGGGGGTCGGCCGCGGCGGCGCGGAGGGGAGCCGCCGCGGCCGAGGTGTGTCTACGCGCGCCGGCGCAGCTCCCCCTTCACCACCTTGCCGCTCGCGTTGCGGGGCAGGTGCGGGACGAACTCCACCGTTCTCGGGACCTTGTAGTTCGCCATCTCCCGGCGGGACCAGGCGATGAGGTCGTCGGTCGTGAGGTGTGTGCCGGGGCGGGGGACCACGAAGGCCTTGCCGACCTCGCCCAGCCGGGTGTCCGGGACGCCGATCACCGCGACGTCCGCGATGTCCGGGTGCAGGCCCAGCAGTTGCTCGATCTCCGCCGGGTAGGCGTTGAAGCCGCCGACGATGAACATGTCCTTGAGGCGGTCGGTGATGCGCAGGTTGCCCGCCGCGTCCAGGACGCCCACGTCACCGGTGCGCAGCCAGCCGTCCGCCGTGAGGACCTCCGCGGTGGCGGTCTCGTCCTCGTAGTAGCCGCGCATCACGTTGAAGCCGCGGACCAGCACCTCGCCCGGCTCCCCGGGGGCCGCGCCCGCCACCCGCACCTCGGTGCCGGGGACGGCCCGGCCCGAGGTCGACGCGATGACCGACGGCGCGTCGCCGCGGCGGCACATCGTGACGATGCCGCTGGCCTCGGACAGCCCGTACGCGGTCAGGACCGTGTCCACGCCGAGCTCGCCGCGCAGGCGTTCCACCAGCCGCAGCGGCACCACCGCGGCCCCCGTCACGACCAGGCGCAGCGCCGAGAGGTCGTGCGCGTCGCGGGAGGCGTGGTCCAGGAGGGACTGGTGCAGGGTCGGGGGGCCGGGCAGCACGGAGATCCGCTCCGCGGCGATGTTCGCCAGCACCGCGTCCACGTCGAACACCGGCTGGGGGACCATCGTCGCGCCCCGGGTCAGGCAGGCGATCACCCCGGCCTTGTAGCCGAAGGTGTGGAAGAAGGGGTTCACGATCAGATAGCGGTCGTCGCGGCGCAGGCCCGCCAGGTCGGCCCAGATCTCGTAGCCGCGCACCGTCTGCGCGTGGGTGATCACCGCCCCCTTGGGGCGGCCCGTGGTGCCGGACGTGAAGATGATGTCGGAGGGCATCGCGGGGGCCACCGCGTCCGCCCGCGCCCGCGTCTCGGCCGTCCCGACGCCCTCCCCGTCCGCCAGGAAGTCCTTCCAGGTGCGGAAGTCGGCCGGGGCGTCGTCCGCGAGCACCACCACCTGCTCCAGGGCGGGCAGCCCGCCCAGCGGCCCGGGGCCCTCCCCCGCCCCCGCCGCCCCGCGCAGCGCCGCCACGTACGAGGTGCCCAGGAACGTCCCGGTGACGAACAGCAGCCGCGCGCCGCTGCGTCGCAGCACGTCCGCCGCCTCCGCGCCCTTGAAGCGGGTGTTCAGCGGGACCAGCACCGCGCCCGCGGAGACCGCGCCCAGCGCGCAGACGATCCAGTCGAGGGTGTTGGGAGCCCAGAGGGCGACGCGGTCACCGGTGCGGACGCCGTTCGCCATGCAGGCGGCGGCCGCCCGTTCCACGCGCGCGCCGAGTTCGGCGTACGAGATCCTCGTCCGGCCGTCGACCACCGCCTCGGCGTCCGCGTACCGTCCGGCCGCCGTGCGAACCAGGCCCGGGATGCTGCGCCACTCCACCTCGCCGTGCGTCACGACCGTCCTCCCCACCCGATCCCCGTAGCTGACTACCCGTCAGATTAGTTGTAACCTGACG
The DNA here is from genome assembly GCF_055584385.1 of Streptomyces sp. NPDC104096. Classification (NCBI taxonomy): domain Bacteria; kingdom Bacillati; phylum Actinomycetota; class Actinomycetes; order Kitasatosporales; family Streptomycetaceae; genus Streptomyces; species Streptomyces sp. NPDC104096. The sequence continues at coordinate 6,707 of NZ_JBVJMD010000011.1, read as the reverse complement.
CCCTGTCAGCAGGTCGGTCCTCGTGCGGAGGTGCGTGCGGCATGACGGGAAGAGGCAAGCCGAGCGGGGCGGGGGCCGGGCTCAAGGACGCCACCGCGATCGTCGGGATCGGCGAGACCCCCTTCGCCCGGCAGCTCCCGGAGGACGAGCGGACCCTCGCCTGCCGTGCGGTGCTCGCCGCCCTGGACGACGCCGGGATCGCCCCCGGCGAGGTCGACGCGCTCGCCTCCTACACCATGGAGGAGACCGACGAGGTGGAGCTGGCCAAGGCGGTCGGCTTCGGCGACCTCACCTTCTTCAGCAAGGTCGGCTTCGGCGGCGGGGGTTCGTGCGCCACCGTCGCCCATCTGGCCGCCGCGATCGCCTGCGGACAGGCGAGCGTCGGGGTGGCCTGGCGCTCGCGCAAACGCGGCTCCGGGCCCCGGCCCTGGCGGAACACGACCGTCCAGCTCCCCACCCCGGCCCAGTGGACCCGGCCCTTCGGACTGCTGCGGCCCGTCGACGAGATAGCCATGCTGGCCCGCCGCTATCTGCACGAGTACGGGGCCGGCCGCGACCATCTGTTCAACGTCGCCCTCGCCTGCCGCAACCGGGCCAACCAGAACCCGGCCGCGATCATGTACGACCGCCCGCTCACCCGCGAGATGTACATGACCTCCCGGTGGATCAGCGAACCGCTCTGCCTCTACGACAACTGCCTGGAGACGGACGGCGCGCTGGCCTGTGTGGTCGTCTCGCGCGAGCGGGCCCGCGACTGCCGCCGCAAGCCCGTCTACGTCCACTCCGCCGCCCAGGGCCTGCCCGCCCAGCACCACGGCATGGTCAACTACTGGAACGACGACCCGCTCACCGGTCCCGCCTGGACCGCGGCCCGGCATCTGTGGAAGAACGCCGACCTCACCCCGCAGGACGTGGACGTCGCCCAGATCTACGACGCGTTCACCCCGCTCGTCCTGCTCTCCCTGGAGGGGTACGGCTTCTGCGGGCGCGGCGAGGGCGGGGCGTTCACGGAAGGGGGCGCCCTGGAGATCGGCGGGCGGCTGCCCGTCAACACCGGCGGGGGCGGGCTCTCCGAGGCGTACGTGCACGGCTTCAACCTGATCAACGAGGGCGTCAAGCAGCTGCGCGGCACCAGTACCGCGCAGGTCCCGGACGCCACCACCTGTCTGGTCACCGCAGGCGAGGGAGTCCCCACGTCCGCGCTGCTGCTGAGGAGTTGACCGGCATGCTGTCTCCCGTCATCGACCCCGACGGCGCCCCCTTCTGGCGCTACGCGGCCCAGGGCGAGCTGCGGATCCAGGCCTGCGCCGACTGCGGCGAGCTCCGCTTCCCGCCCCGCCCCTGCTGCCCCCACTGCCAGTCCTTCGGCACGCTCTGGCGCGAGGTCTCGGGGCGCGGGCGGATCTGGTCCTACGTCGTCCCCCATCCGCCGCTGCTGCCCGGCTACGCCGAGCAGGCGCCGTACAACGTCGTCGTCGTCGAGCTGGCCGACGCGCCCCGGATCCGGCTGGTCGGCAACCTGGTCGCCCGGGCGGGCGCGGCGCTGGGATCCCTTCCCGCCGACCGCGTCCGCATCGGGGCGCGGGTGCAGGTCGTCTTCCGCGACGACGGGCTCCCGCAGTGGGTCCTGGAGCGGCCGTGAACGGGGTGCGGGTCAGTGCGGACAAGGACACCGGCGTCGCCGTCGTCACCCTCGACCGGCCCGACCGGCTGAACGCCGTCGACCTCGACATGGCCGCCGGACTCGCCGCCGTGTGGCAGGAGTTCCGGTTCGACGACACCGTACGGGCGATCGTGCTCACCGGGGCCGGCGAGCGGGCGTTCTGCACGGGGCTGGACCGGGACGCGGTCGTGCCGCAGCCCGGGTCGCCGTACATGCAGGACGATCCGCTGCTGCGGATCGGGCCGAAGGCCAACGACCTGTGGAAGCCGGTCGTCGCCGCGGTGCGCGGGATGGCCTGCGGCGGGGCCTTCTACCTGCTCGGGGAGAGCGAGTTCGTGGTCGCCGACACGACCGCCGCCTTCTTCGACCCGCACACCACGTACGGCATGGTCAGCGCCTACGAGTCCGTCCTCATGGCCCAGCGGATGCCGTACGGGGAGGTGGCCCGGATGGCGCTGATGGGGAACGCGGAACGGATCGGCGCGCGACGGGCGTACGAGATCGGGCTGGTCAGCGAACTCACCCCGCCGGGGCAGGCGTTGGCGGCGGCCGTGCGCTGCGCGGGCGTCATCGCCGGGTTCCCGACCGAAGGGGTGCAGGGGACGGTGCGGGCGCTGTGGGCGGCCAAGGAGGCCGCCCGGGCGCAGGGATTCGCCCAGGCGCCGCACCTGATCGCGCTCGGGAACCTGCCGGCCGAGCGGCAGACCGGGCTGTTCCGGGCCCGGCGGCGCACCCACCGGACCCGCTGAGCACCGGAGCCGCCGCCGTCACCGCCATCGCCCGAGCCACCGAAGCCACCGCCGGGGCGCGGCCCGCCCGGGTGGGCGGTGCCGGGCCGGGGAGCGGTCAGGCCGTGCGGGCCGTGCCGGTGCCCTTCTCCGCGTCCAGCGCGTACACGCAGCGGTCCTTGCTGCACGCGTACACCACGCCGTCCTTCACCACCGGCGAGCCGGTGATCTCCCCGCCCGTGGCGAGCTTCCAGCGCAGCCGTCCGTCGTCGGCCTTCAGGGTGTAGAGCAGGTGGTCGGTGGAGCCGAAGTGGATACGGCCCTCGGCCACCGCGGGGGCGCCCACGATGTCGCCGCCCGCCTGGAAGCGCCACTTGGGTGTGCCGGTGACCGCGTCCAGGGTGTAGAGGCCCTTGCCGCTGCCGACGTGGACATGGCCCGCGGCCACCAGGACCGGCTCGATCGAGGACCGGGCCTCGGTGGCGATGCGCCAGCGGTCGCGGCCGTCGCCGGCGTCGAGCGCGTACACCGTGCCGAGGTAGTCGGCCAGGTACACCCCGCCGCCGGTGACCGCGGGGCCGGGCACGAAGGCGGGCGGGGAGAGGAACGCGGCCGGGGCCTCGAAGTGCCAGCGCACCCTGCCGGTGGCCACCTCGACGGCCAGCACCCGGGTGCCGGCGCAGAGGTACACATGGCCGTCCGGGGCGTGGGTGAGGCGCATCGGCACTCCGCCGCAGGAGGCGGCGTCGCCGATCGGGTACGACCAGCGCTCCTCGCCGGTGCGCGCGTCCAGGGCGCGCAACCGGGCGTCCTGCCAGACGTACACCGTGCCGTCGTGCAGCGCGGGGCCCGCCTCCGGCGACTCGAAGTCGCTCTGGCAGCCGGTGATCTCCCACAACCGCCGGCCGGTGGAGGCCTCCCAGGCCTGCACCCCGCCGCCGCGCGTGCCGGTGACGACCGTGCCCCGCTCGGCCTTCAGGGAGTACACCCAGGCGTCCGTGGACAGCCGCCACAGGTCGCCGCCCTCGCGGGCGTCCAGGGCGAACAGGGTGGGGCCGTCGGAGGCGTGGACACGGCCGTCGGCGACCGCCATCGACCAGGCCACGTCCCGGGTCTTGAAGCGGCGTCTGCCGGTCGCCACGTCCAGGGCGTGCACCTCGAAGGAGGTCACGTAGACCAGGTCGCCGGAGACCGCCGGGGTGCCCCACACGTCGTTGGACATGCGGAACCGCCAGGGGCGCCAGCCGGCCGCCGTCTCCGGGGGCGCGGGCGGCGGCGCGGGCACGACGGGGTCGGCGCCGTTGACGCCGGGGCGGGGTCTGGCCCAGGAGGCGACCAGGCCGGCCTCCGGCGGGGGCGCCTTGACCGCGGCGGCACGCGCGTCGGCGACCCGCGGTCCGGGCCCGATCGGCACCGCGGCCCCGGCCAGCCGGACCGGACCGTTGTCGGGGGCGCCCACGGGGGCCGGGCCGGGCGGCAGCGCCGGGACGGCCGGGTCGCGCGAGGGCGGCGGCGGCACCGGGGCGCGGCCCGCGCTGCGGGGGCCGCTCGCGGCCGGCTTCACCGGCGGGCGGCCGCCGCGGCGGGTCTCGATCAGGGTCACCGCCTTCTCGGGCAGCCAGGCGGACGCGGTGCCGCTGTCGTCGGAGCCGGAGCCGAAGAGGTGGGGGGCGAGCTGGGCCTGGAGGTCGGCCGGGTTCGGGCGGCCGGTGGCCTCCATCTGCATACAGGACTCGATGAGCGGGCGCAGCTCGTCCGGGAGTCCTTCGAGGTCCGGGCCCTCGCGCAGCAGCATGAAGACCGTCTCGACCGGGTTCGCCCCGTGGAAGGGCGGATGTCCGGTGGCGGCGAAGACCAGCATCGAGCCCAGCGAGAACACGTCGCTGGCGCCGGTGACGCTGCGGGAGTCCTTCGCCTGCTCGGGGGACATGTAGGCGGGCGTGCCGACCGCCACGTTCGTCATCGTCAGCCGGGTGTTCGAAACACCGGAGGCGATGCCGAAGTCGATCACCCGGGGGCCGTCCTCGACCACGAGGACGTTCGAGGGCTTGAGGTCACGGTGGACCAGCCCGGCGCCGTGGATGGACTGGAGCGCCTCCGCGACGCCCGCGGCGAGCCAGCGCACCGCCTGGGCCGGGAGCGGTCCGCACTCGTTCACTATCTCCTCGAGCGAGGGCGCGGGGACGTACGCGGTGGCCAGCCACGGCACCGCGGCGCGCGGATCGGCGTCCACGACCGCGGCCGTGTAGAAGCCGGAGACGGCCCGGGCCGCCTCCACCTCGCGGGTGAAGCGGACCCGGAAGAGCTGGTCCTCGGCGAGCTCGGTGCGGACCGTCTTGATCGCCACGCGCCGGCCGGACGCCGAGCGCGCGAGATAGACCAGCCCCATGCCGCCGGCACCCAGCCGTCCCAGCACCTCGAACGGCCCGATACGCCGCGGATCGTGCTGCGTCAGCTGATCCACCACTTGCCCTGCCACCTCCCCGTACGGGCCGCACCACCCACGTGTGCAGCGACCCCGTGCAGCGTCTCACCACCGCACCGCCGTGGCGGCACGCACCCTGATTCTTCCTGGCCCGGCCACAGGTTGCGAACCCGGGGACAATCAGGATGTCCGCCATGTTATTGGGGGATATCAGGGCAAACATCCGGCACTCAGCGTTCCAGCAACGCGAAGGACGCCCCCTGATTGTCGCTGACGACGGCCACCGTCCCGTACGAGGTGTCGAACGGTCCCGCCTGGACCCGGCCGCCGAGCCGCCGGACGGTCCCGGTCGCGGCCGCGCAGTCCTCGGCCCGGAAGTGGACGAGGAAGTGCGGCGGCATCTCGGCCGGGAAGACGTCGGCCACCGCGGCCCGGCCGAACTCGGGCTCGACCCCGGGAGCGAACAGGGCCTCGTGGAAGAGGGCGCCGTAGAAGGCGTTGGCGGCGGCCGTGTCGCGGGCGTAGAGCTGGACCCAGGCGAAGGTGCCGGGGGTGCCGCGGGTGCCGAAACCCGGGTAGGTGCCGGGCTGCCACAGACCGAACACCGCGCCCTCGGGGTCGGCGGCGAGCGCGGCGACGCCCAGGTCCCCGTCCGGCAGCGGCGCCCTGACCGCCTGCCCGCCGGCCTGCTCCACCCGCCCCAGCAGCGCCCGCACGTCCGGGGTCGAGAAGTGCACCGTCCACACCGTGGGCATCCGGCCGTCCGTCTTGTGCGACAGCGCGGCGACGGGATCACCGTCCTTGCGGGCCCACACCGAGGAGCCGTACGCGTCCTCGTACGTCCACCCGAAGAGCTCGCCGTAGAACCGCTTGCCCGCCTCCACGTCGGGAAGCTGCGCGTCCACCCAGCAGGGAACACCCTCCCGGACGCCCCCTCCGTACCCCGCTGCCCAGTTTTCGGCCATACCGCCAAAGTAACCGGGCCGCACGCACCCCGCAGACCAGCACATCAGCCCCCATACCCTCGCGCACCCCATTTGCAGTCGGCCGAATCGCGCTCCGATCACCCCTCGGTAAGCTGACGGCATGACAGGACAAGTGCGTACCGTCGACGGCCGCGTGGCCGGCCGGCGTGGGCAGGCGACCCGGCAGAAGCTGCTCGACTGCCTCAGCGAGATGCTCAGCTCCTCCCCCTACCGGGACGTCAAAGTCATTGATGTCGCCCGGAAGGCGGGCACTTCGCCCGCCACCTTCTACCAGTACTTCCCGGACGTCGAAGGCGCCGTCCTGGAGATCGCCGAGCAAATGGCCGCCGAGGGGGCCGAGTTGGCCGATCTGGTCGCCGGACGCTCCTGGGTCGGCAAGGCCGGCTGGCAGACCGCGCAGGAACTCGTCGACGGTTTCCTGGAGTTCTGGCGCCGCAACGACGCGATCCTCAGGGTCGTCGACCTCGGGGCGGCCGAGGGGGACAAACGGTTCTACAAGCTCCGGATGAAGATCCTGAACTCGGTGAACAACTCCCTGTCCGACTCGGTCGCCGAGCTCCAGTCCAAGGGCAAGGTCGACAAGGACGTCAATCCGGCCGCGGTCGCCGGTTCGCTGGTCGCGATGCTCGCGGCGGTCGCCTCCCATCAGAAGGGCTTCACGTCCTGGGGCGTCAAGCAGGCCGAACTCAAGCCCAATCTCGCGCTGTTGGTGCACCTGGGCGTGACCGGCAAGAAGCCGACGAAATAGCCCCGGCCCTTTTTCCAGGTACCGAGTCCTGTCAGGCAGGCGGCGGCCCACCCGGGGGGGCCCCCCCCGCCGCGCCAAAGGCGCCCCCAACCGAAGAGGCCGAAAAACCCCCACACCCCCCCCCCGGTACCCCCCGACGGCGGGCCGAGCCCCCCCC
>NZ_JBVJMD010000010.1:0-202516 GCF_055584385.1 Streptomyces sp. NPDC104096 | reverse complement strand
GGTCCGCCGACCCTCTACTCCCAGCCCACCCTGTCCCGCGGGCCGCAGCCCCCACCGGGCAATCCGTACGCTCCGCCGGGCCCCTACGGCCCCTACCCCGCCGCCCGCCCGGCCGGCACCGGCGGCGCCGGACGGGCGCTGCTGTGGGCCGTGGTCGGCGCACTGGCCGCCTCCGCCCTGTGGGCGGTCGGCCTCGTCGCGTTCCACGGCCTGGGCACCACCGCGGACCTGCGCGGCTACGACGCCCCGGCCAACCTCTGCACCAGCTCCGACCACTCGTCCTTCAGCAGCGAATACCCGCTCGCCGACACGTCCCCCACTCACTCCTCGCTGCGGGACGGCGCGTTCGACCAGTCCTCCTGCAACGTCGACCTGAAGAAGAGCGGCTCGACCTACGCGGACGCCTACCTCACGATCGACGTGCAACTGCACAAGAAGACCGATCCCGGGGCGGAGTTCACGGCCGCCTGGAAGAACTACCCCGACAACCACGAGGGTTACGACGTCGACACCGTCGGCGGCATCGGGGACGAGGCCTATCTCGTCAGCCAGGACACCACCAGCGGCTCCTCCAGCGGCTCGCTGTACGCCACGCTCGCCGTGCGGGACGGCTGGGTCACCTACACGATGACGTACAGCGCCTACCTCACCTCGTACAGCACCGACAGCGATCCACCGCAGCTCGACGAAGTGACCGACTGGCTGAAGTCGGACACGAAGTCCACCCTGGAGGAACTGCGGAGCTGACGTAGCGGGCGAGGACCTCCGGGACGGATCCCGGGCGCACTTCGGGGGTGCGCCCGGTCATTCGCCGCGCCAGACGTTGTCGAAGGCCGCGTCCTCGATCGCCCGGCGCTGCCGTACCGCCTCCAGTTCCATCACCGCGTCGTGGACGGCGGCCAGCACGGTCACCACCGGCTCGTCCGCCACGTCGAGGGAGCCGTCGGCCGGCTGGTCGACGATCCCCACGGCGGCCGCGAGGTTGGTGAGGACCGGTTCCCGCGCCTCCCAGCGCTCGGTGGCCCCGCGGCGCACCGGCGAGTCGGCCGGGGCGGTACGGGTGACCCGCAGCGGATTCCAGCGCCGGCGCTCCCAGGTGACCTCCCCGTCCCGCTCCAGGGCCGCGAGGTAGGCCCGGGACAGACCGCGGCCCCGGCGCCACAGCCACTCCTCGACCTGCTCGTACGGCTCCTCGCGGACGAACGTCGACGCGGCCTCGTCCAGCAGGTCGTCCCCGGTGGCCGGCAGCAGGCCGGGCACGATCCGGTCGCCGCGCAGGGTGACGGCCTCCTTGCCGATGAGGTCGATGACCTCGGCTCCCGCGAGGGCCAGCGACAGATCGCCCGGCTCCACCGGACGCACCGACCGCACATCCATGGCGACGATCATCAGATCCGTGGAGGTGGTCATGAGACGGACGGCCCCGGGTCGTTGGGGTGGGGCTCGAGCGCGGTGACGACGAGCGTCATCCACGGACGCAGCGGCAGCGTGCCGAGGACCTTCTCCAGCAGTTCGGTCTCGTCGGCGGCCCGCCACAGGCCGATGCTGCGCAGCTCGCCGATCGGCCGCCACAGCCGCGCCAGATGACCGGTGGCGGCCAGTTCCTTCGCCCGGGCGGCCTCGGCGGCACGCCGCCGGTCCACCTCGTCCTGGCTGGTGCCCTCGGGGACGGTGGTGGTGATCTCCACCAGGAAGTCACGCATGGTCCTGCTCCGTTCGGTCGCTGGACGCCCGGATCCTGACCGGTCGGGCCCCGCACGGCGGGACCGGCCCCGACCGGGTCAGACGATACCTCCGTTGGCCCGCACGACCTGGCCGTTGACCCAGTGTCCGGCCGGCGAGGCGAGGAAGGCGACGACCTCGGCGATGTCGGCCGGCGTGCCGAGCCGCTCCAGCGGGGGCTGCGCCGCCAGCGCGGCGATGGTCTCCTCGTCCTTGCCGTCGAGGAAGAGCTCGGTGGCCGTCAGGCCGGGGGCGACGGTGTTCACGGTGACGTCCCGGCCGCGCAGTTCACGGGCGAGGATCAGGGTGAGCGCCTCGACGGCGCCCTTGCTGGCGGTATAGGCGCCGTAGCCGGGGAAGGCCAGCCCCACCACGGAGGTGGAGAACATGACGAACGCCCCGCCCGGTCCGATCCTGCGCGCCGCCTGCTGCGCCACGACGAAGGTGCCGCGGATGTTGGTGCGGTGCATTCTGTCCAGTTCCGTCAGGTCCAGCTCGGCGACCGGGGCGAGATGCATCCGGCCGGCGGCGTGGACGACGATGTCGACACCGTGGCCGAACTGGGTCTCGGCGACGTCGAACAAGGTGGCCGCCTGCTCCTCGTCGGCGATGTCGGCCTGGAAGGCGAGGGCCTGGCCTCCCGCGGCGGTGATGTCCTTCACGGTGGCCTCGGCCTGGTCGCGGTTGCCCGCGTAGTTGACCACGACGGCGTGACCGGCCGCGGCGAGCCGTTTGGCGACCTCGCGGCCGATGCCGCGGGAGCCGCCCGTGACGACGGCCGTACGGCGGTGATCGGTGACGCCGCCCGGAGAGGTCGGGCTGCCGGCGGGTTCCTGGGCGGGCATGGAGTCTCCTGCCTACGCGATGGGGTCCGGGCCGAGCGCCACCGTCCGGGTGGCGGCCGGTGCCTGTACCCATTGCCGGTACCGGCACCGGTGTCTGTGCCTCTCTCCAGAATGCGCCGATGCCGGGCGGACAGCCACGGCTGCCGCCACGAGAGGGCCGGGCGGACGGCCGAACCGTCCGCGCGACCTGCGCAGGCGTGCGTCACGGCCCGCCGGAGCGGACAGGCGTGCGTGCGTCACGGCCCGCCGGGCCGGCCGGGCCGTGACGCACCACTCGCGTGCTCCGTCAGTGCTTGAAGACGTCCTTGGCCTTCTCCTTCGCCTGACGGGCGTCGCCCTTGGACTTCTCCATCTGCCCCTCGGCGGCCATTTCCTCGTTGCCCAGCGTGCGGCCGACCGCCGCCTTCGCCTTGCCCTTCATCTGTTCCTTCTTGGCCTTGCCCTTCTGTTCCTGAGCCACTGACGATCACTCCAAACCGCTGTCGGCGTGCGATTGCTCCCGCACCGGGTGACCCGGACCGGCGCACCTCAAACGGGCGGTCGGCCGTGCACACTCCGTCACCGCCGGGTCCGGGTCAGCCGCCGAGCGCCGCCAGCACCACGTCTTTCGCCTCGTCCTGCACCCGGGCGAGGTGATCGGCGCCGAGGAACGACTCCGCGTAGATCTTGTAGACGTCCTCGGTGCCCGAAGGACGGGCCGCGAACCAGGCGTTGGCGGTGGTCACCTTGATGCCGCCGATGGGCGCGTCGTTGCCCGGCGCCCGGGTGAGCACCGAGGTGACCGGCTCCCCGGCGAGCGTGTCGGCGCGGACCTGTGCCGGGGAGAGCTTGGCGAGCAGCGCCTTCTCCTCCCGGGTCGCCGGGGCGTCGATGCGCGCGTAGGCCGGTTCGCCGAAGCGCTCGGTGAGCTCGGCGTAGTGCTCCGACGGCGTCTTCTCCGTCACCGCGGTGATCTCGGAGGCGAGCAGCGCCAGCAGGATGCCGTCCTTGTCGGTGGTCCACACCGAGCCGTCCCGGCGCAGGAACGACGCGCCGGCCGACTCCTCGCCGCCGAAACCCAGCGAACCGTCCACCAGTCCGTCGACGAACCACTTGAACCCCACGGGCACCTCGACCAGTTGACGGCCGAGGTCGGCGGCGACCCGGTCGATCATCCCGGACGACACCAGCGTCTTGCCGACCCCCGCGTCGGCGGGCCACTGCTCGCGGTGGGCGAACAGGTAGGCGATGGCGGTGGCCAGGTAGTGGTTGGGGTTCATCAGCCCGGCGTCCGGTGTGACGATGCCGTGCCGGTCGGCGTCGGCGTCGTTGCCGGTGGCGATCCGGAAGCGGTCGCGCTGCCCGATGAGCGAGGCCATGGCGTACGGCGACGAGCAGTCCATACGGATCTTCCCGTCCCAGTCCAGCGTCATGAACCGCCAGGTGGGGTCGGTGAGCGGGTTGACCACGGTCAGGTCGATCCGGTGCTGCTCGGCGATGCGGCCCCAGTAGGCGACCGAGGCCCCGCCGAGCGGGTCGGCGCCGATGCGCACGCCGGCCGCGCGGATCGCGTCCAGGTCCAGCACGCCGGGCAGATCGGCGACATAGGCGCCCAGGAAGTCGTAGCGGCCGGTGCCGGGGGCGGTGAGGGCCCGCGGGTAGGGCACCCGCCGTACGTCCTTGAGTCCGCCGGTGATGATCTCGTTGGCCCGGTCCTGGATCCAGGAGGTCGCGTCGGAACCCGCCGGTCCACCGCTCGGCGGGTTGTACTTGAAGCCGCCGTCGGCGGGCGGGTTGTGCGAGGGGGTGACCACGACCCCGTCCGCGAGACCCGAGGTGCGGCCCCGGTTGTGGGTGAGGATGGCGTGCGAGACGGCCGGGGTGGGCGTGTAGCCGTCGGCACTGTCGATGAGCACGGTGACGTCGTTGGCCGCGAACACCTCCAGGGCGGTGACCCTGGCGGGTTCCGACAGGGCGTGGGTGTCGGCGCCGAGGAACAACGGGCCGTCGGTGCCCTGGGACGTGCGGTACTCGCAGATGGCCTGGCTGGTCGCGGCGATGTGGTCCTCGTTGAAGGCCGTCGCCAGGGACGATCCGCGGTGCCCGGAGGTACCGAACGCCACGCGCTGTCCCGGGTCGGCCGGGTCGGGGTGCAACGCGTAGTACGCCGTGACCAGCCGGGCGACGTCGATGAGGTCCTCGGGTCCGGCCTGCCTGCCCGCTCGCTCGTGCGGCATCTGCCCGTTCCTCCGTATCGGTTGACCATCGGGTTCCGGGCCCCATCCTCCCCCGGCCCGGCGGCGGTCCGCGAGTACGCACCGCCCGTGGACGGCTGCCGCCGCGCGTCCGTGCCAGGGTGGGAACGTGACGGGGGGAAGCTCTTGGCAGCGCATCGGCAGCGCATCGGCAGCGATTCGGCAGCGATTCGGCAGCGAAGGAGAACCGTTCATGGTCACGTTCCGCACCGCGCAGGCCGTCCGGACGACCCCCGAGGGCCTGCTGTGGGAGCCCGGCGAACGCTGGGTACGCGGCCGCAAGGGCGAGGTCACCGTCGTCGACAGCCGCCGTCCCGTGCTCGTCTGGGAACCCGGACTGCCCGTGCCGCGGTACGCCTTCCCCCGCGCGGAGGTCCGCACGGACCTGCTGCGCACCGCCCGCAACCCGCCGGTCCCGCCCGAGCCGGGCCCCCCGGACGGAAGCCTCGCGCCGGGCCCGCACGCCGGGTCGCGGATCTTCTACGACCTGGAGGTGGGCGGCGAACTCCTGGAGAACGCCGCCTGGACCTATCCCGCCGCCGACCTGGCCGGTCACATCGCCTTCGAGTGGTCCACGCGCTCGGGCCGCGGCCTCGACCGCTGGTTCGAGGAGGAGGAAGAGATCTTCGTCCACCCTCGCGACCCGCACAAACGGGTCGACGCGCTGCCCAGCAGCCGGCACGTCGTCGTCGAGATCGAGGGCACGGTCGTCGCCGACTCCCGCCGCCCGGTGCTGCTGTTCGAGACCGGTCTGCCGGTGCGCCACTACCTGCCGCGCGAGGACGTCCGGCTGGATCTGTTCGACGCCACCGGGCACAGCACCGGCTGCCCGTACAAGGGCACCGCCCGGTACTGGTCGTGGCGGGGCGGCGGTGCCGTACCGCAGAACATCCTCTGGAGCTACCCCGAGCCGCTGCCCGCGGTGGCGGCCGTCGCGGGGCTGCTCGCCTTCTTCGACGAGGCGGTCGACACCACGGTGGACGGTGAACGCCTGGAGCGCCCGGTCACCCCGTTCACGGCCGGTCTCGGCACCCGTCCGTCACCGTAGCGCCGTAGCGCGCCGCCCGTGGTCAGTCTTCGCTCTCGTGGCGCACGAACCAGCAGCCGAGGAACACCAGCGCTCCCCACACACCCGCCACGAGAGCGGGCCCGCCCACCGTGGAGCCGTAGGCGACCGCCGGGATCGCGGCGACCATGGCGAACCAGGTCATCAGTCCCCACATGCTGAGCGACTCGGGCAGCCGCTCCCGTGCGCGGCGCACGACGACCGCGCCCGCGCACACCCCGTAGACCCCCGGGGCCAGCAGGGCGAGCGCGACGCCGACGGAGAGCTCCGGAACGTCCCCCGGGCTGTGCAGGGTCATCGCCCCGAACACCACGAGCAGGACTCCGACGAGCACGGCGAGCGCTCCCCACACGCGCCGCCTCAGGACCCCGCCGGGGCGGTGCGCCCCGGGCCACGGTCCCCCGCCGTACGGCTCTTCCCTGGTACTGGTCATGAGCACGACCCCCCGGCCTCTCCGACGCTCCCCTACCGAGAGGACCCGGACCCCGCGTCGGTGATGCAGACCGGAGCCGCCGACCGCGTCGTTCCGGTCACGGGCCGGGGACCTGGACCGCCCCGTGCCCGATCGGGCTCCGCGCGCAGTCCGGCACCGTCTCCCCGGCGGGCCGCGGCCGCCGGTCCAGGGGCCGGGCGGCCTGTCCGACCGGCCGCCGCGCCCCCGGTCAGACGAGGTGGGCGAAGACGACCAGGTTCTCGGTGTAGTCCTTGGCCTTGTGGTCGTAGTCCCCTGCACAGGTGATCAGGCGTGCCTGGGCCTGCGCGGTGTCGGCGTAGACGCGCTGGTCGGGGAAGTCGTCCTTCTCGAACTTCTCGGTGTCGTCCACCACGAAGGACGCCTTGCGCCCGTCGGCGCGGGTGACATAGAACGTGTCGCCCTTCTCGAGCTCGGAGAGCTCCGCGAACACGGCCGCCGACGTCTTGGTGTCGACGTGTCCGGCGATGATCGCGGTACCGGTCTCGCCCGGCGAGGCCCCGTGGGCGTACCAGCCGACGAGGTTGGTGTCGTCCGCGGCCGGAGGCTGCAGGTGTCCCGTCGGACCGATGACGAGGTCGGAGAAGGGCGCGTCGACGGAGATCTTGGGGATGAGCAGCCGCTCGGGCCGGGCTCGCGGCAGGTGCTTGCCCACCGCGGCCGCGGCCCCCGACGCCGACGCCCCGCTCTGGAGGGTGCGCGGCGGATACGCGGAATCGGCCGGCGCGTGCCGGCCGCCGGCCAGGATCATCGCCAGCACCAGGAAGGCCGTGCCCCACAGCCACGTGCTCGTCGAACGGGTCCCGGAGGAAGAAGGAGGGGCTGCCATCGGATACCACCTCACTACGGCTCGGCAGCTGAGCGGGAACGGCACAAGGGCGGCAGGCCGGGCCGCCCCGGGGTGCAGCCGGTGGCGACCCGGCTGCTCTCCGCGTCGGGCACGGTCAGGCCGCGCCCTCGGCCGCCTTCTTCCGCCGCCACGCGTACATGCCCGCCGCCGCGACCCCCAGGACCGCCACACCGCCGGTGGAGACGCCCGGAGAGGCCAGTGCGCCCCCGCCGGCGTGCACGCCGCCGCTGGGACGGTCCCGCTCGTCGTTCCCGAAGTCGTTGCCGCGCCCGCCGCCGTCGTTGTTGCCGCGGCCGCCGCCTTCGTCGTCGTTGTCGCCGCGCCCGTTGTTGCCGTCACGGCCGTTGTTCCCGTCGCGGCCGTTGTTCCCGTCGCGGCCGCCGGAGCCGTTGTTGTCGTTCCGGTAGGTCTCCGGGTCCTGCTTCGGGTCCACCTTGGGAACCCAGTCGTCGGTCCGCACGGCGGCCAGCGCGCCGCCACCGGCGTGGATTCCCCCGCGCGGCGAGTCGTAGCCGCCGCCGTCGCGCTCCCTGTCGGAGGACGAGTCCTCGTCGCTGTCCTTGCCCTGCTCCTTGCTGTAGGACGAGCCCTGATCGTTGTTCCAGTCGTCGCCGGCCGCGTGGGCGCCGGGGGTGCCGATCGCGAGAGCGGCCGTGGCCGCTGCCGTGGCGAGCAACATGCGGGCTGATCGCATGTGAGGGTCCTTCCGTCACAGCCGGGCAGCTGGGCTTTGTCAGCTGAAGTGACCCGACCTTGACGTGATCTACCGTCAGCCACGCCACGGCGTCGCACCATCCGGGGCGCTCAGTCGGGTTACCCTGCGCCCCGTCCGGTCGCCGGCCCGCGCCCCGGCGCCGGACCGGTGCGCCCGCTCCCGGCCGGTGGGCCCGGGCGGTGGGGCCGGCCGGTGGGGCCGGCCGGTGGGGCCGGGCGGGGTCAGCCGGCCGCCAGGAGCACCGCCAGTGCCGTCGCCGTGGCGGGGTGACGGTCCACCAGCGCCGCCCCGCGCGGACCGGCGGCCGTCGTCGCCCAGGTCCCGTCGCAGCCCAGCAGGCCGGCCACCGCGTCGCAGACCACGGGGTGCGCGGCGAGCAGCGCGACGCCCCGGCCGCCCTCCGCCGGGCGCGCGGACGCCAGGGCGCCCGGGTCCGGCGCCTCCCGCCACGGTGGCACCCACGCGTCCAGCGCCGTCAGCCGGCCCGGGAAGATCCGGCCCGCCTCGCGGATCAGCAGGGGCGCCAGTTCGGCGCCGCCGTCCCGCAGGGTGGTGATCAGGGTCGGCAGCCAGGGCAGCAGCACGGCGTCCGGCAGGCGCGCGAACGCGTTCGACACCGCTTCCACGACGAAGTCGGTGAGGCCCGGCACCGGCTCCAGGGCCTGGACGAAGCCGCTGAGGTAGCGCGGGTAGGCGGGCACCACCAGAGGGTTGCCCAGCAGTTCGTCGCACCGCGCCCGCAGGTCCGCGCGGGTCAGATGGCCGAGCTGGGTCCGGGCCGCCCACAGCAGCGCGGTCTTCGGCGGGTCCTCCGGATGGGACTGCGCGACCGCCAGTTCGAGCTGGGTGCGGTCACAGCCCAGCGACAGCGCCAGACTCTCCATGCTGAACAGGAAGCCGAGCATCGCGGCGACCTGACGGACACCGGCGTCCTCGTCGGTGAACGCCGTCGGCAGCAGGGTGCAGTAGTGCGCGTAGCCCGTCTTGACGAAGCGCTCGATCCACGGCGGCAGCACCGGCTCGCTGGTGCGGTAGAACGCCAGGAGCCTGCGGACCCGGCGCAGCACCTCCGGCGCGCCGTCGACACTGCGCTCGGCCGCCAGGGTCTCCAGTGCGCGGGCGCCGAGCTCGTCGGCGAGCCGGCGGCTGCGCAGATAGAGGGTCGCGTCCTCGACGGTCTCCAGGACGGTCGCCGTGGTCGCCTGCGGAGCGTACGCCGTGCGCCGCAACCGCTGCTCCAGGACCTGCTCGATGCTGATGCCCTCGTAGCCGAGCTCGATGAGGGCGCGCTGGTGGGTGCCCAGCGCCAGGTCCCACGACTCCTGGATCGGCCGCTCGCCCAGGCGCCGCTCCCCCATGATCGGGCGCGCGGCGCCCTGCGGCAGCAGACAGCGCAGCATCCACAGCACATCGGAGCATCGCTCCAGCTCGGGCCGGGCGACGATGTCCAGCAACGCCCGCTGCACACCGCGCTGTTCGAGCCGCAGGGCCAGCGGCTTCAGCCGGTCGTGCACGTCGCGGGCCAGGGGCGGCAGGGCGTCGTAGCCGACCTGCCCGATCCGGTCGCCGCCCATCATGATCTCGACCAGGCGGCGCACGTCACGCCGGCCCGGCACGGTGTCCTTCTCGATACAGGTGACGGCCGCGTCCTGGAAGTCGTACGGCGTCGGCTTGGCCCGGTCGCGCATGCCCGCGAGCAGGATCGACGTCTCGAACACCGCGATGGCGTCGGCGGTGGAGGCGAGATAGCCGTTGCGACGCGCGGCGCGCACGATCTCCACCGACCAGCCGAGCAGTTCCGCCTCGTCCAGCGGGTCGAGGACGGGCGGCCGCCGCAGGAAGCCGGACAGCCGGTCCGCGGCCGCGCCGGTCTCCCCGCTCCCCGCGGCGGTCGCGGTCGGGGCCGCGGCGGCCACGGCCTTCGTGGCCCGGCCGCTCTTCGCGCCGTTCTGTCCGGCGAGGCGGAACGGCTGCACCCGGGTGCGCCGCAGGTTCTTCGCCCACACCGTCGCGGCGATCGAGACCGAACCGGCGGCGAGGCCGAACTGCGCCTCGATCGCCGCATGGCTGGACGGGATCAGTCCGTGCTGCCACTTGGTCGCGGTGCGCGGAGCGATCTCGAACGTGTCGGCGCCCCGCACGCCGAACTCGGCCACCCGGCTGGCCGCGTGGAACGCGCCGCAGACGTACAGGCAGTCCGCCGGGTCCGTACCGGTCGCGGCCAGGTGCTCCCGCATCCTGGTCCACATGTAGCGCTCGCGGTCCTCGTCCACGCGCACCCGGTGCTCGTCGCCGGGGGCCAGACGCCGGAAGAGGCTGCCGATCAGCAGCATGACCTGCCGGTAGGTGTCGTGGTCGCTGTCGCCGAGCGGCAGTTCGACGTACTGGTGCCACCACTCCGACCAGTGCCGCACCCGGCCGTGGCGCAGCAGGTGCTCCTCCAGTTCGGCGAAGCGGGGCCGCAGGTCACCGATCTCCACGCCGACCGCGTCGCCGTGCAGCGCGGCCTCCTCCTCGGCCGGCGGGGCGTCCGGGTCGGCCGGTGCGGCGGTCTGCGGTCCTCGTTCGTCCCACTGGTACACGTGGTCCGACGAGCGGTCGACGAGGACCAGTTCCACTCCGGGGGTGTCGAGGGCGTAGGCGATGGCCTGGTACTCGGCCGACGCCTCGGTGATCGGCGCGACCACCGACAGCGGCGCCCACTCGGCCGGGAAGCCCTCGGTCTCGGTCGCGAAGGACTGCACCGCCACCGGGAGCCGGCAGTTGCGCAGTTCGGTCAGCAGCGGCGCCATGTCCTCGCACAGTTCGAGGTACACGACCTTCGGCCGCTTCTCGCGCAGTCTGCGGGCCATCGCGATCGCCGAGGCGGGCGAGTGGTGGCAGACCGGGAAGATCTCCAGCGGCTCGCGCACCGCGCGGTCGACGTCGTCGACGATGCCGAGGAGGATGCCCTCCAGCGCCCCCGGCCCGTCCGCGAACGCGGTTGCGGCTTCCTGGAGTTGACCGCGCAGCGCGCCGAACGCGCTCTCGTCCGGGCCGCTCATGACAGGGTGGCGATCGCGTCGCGGCCGCCCTCCAGGAACTCCGCCCAGGAACCGCCCTCCTCCTTGCTGCGCGGCTCCACCACACCGTGCAGGTACTTGTTGAGGATGGCCAGGTCCTCCGGATCGCGCCGGGCCAGCGACCCGACGAGCGAGGAGGCGAGGGTGTGCGCGCTCAGCGCGCGCTCGCCGAAGAAGTTGCCGTGCAGGATCGCGTCCTCCAGCACACCGATCTGCTCGGCGGTGGACAGGGCGGACTCCAGCTTCTCGTCGTCGCTGCCGGCCGCGGCCGCGGAGGCGCGCAGGTCGGCGAAGCTCTGGAGCAGCACGTCCAGCAGGGTCGGCGGGACGTCCAGCTCGATCTGGTGCCGGCGCAGCAGTTCCTCGGTGCGGAAGCGGACGATCTCCGCCTCGCTCTTCTTGTTCGTGACCACCGGGATGCGTACGAAGTTGAAGCGGCGCTTGAGCGCCGAGGAGAGGTCGTTGACGCCCCGGTCGCGGCTGTTGGCGGTGGCGATGACCGAGAACCCGGGCTTGGCGAAGACGATGTTGCCGTTGTCGTCACCGGCCAGTTCCGGTACGGAGATGTACTTCTCGGACAGGATCGAGATCAGCGCGTCCTGGACGTCGCTGGTGGAGCGGGTGAGCTCCTCGAAGCGGCCGATCGCGCCGGTCTCCATCGCGGTCATGATCGGCGAGGGGATCATCGACTCCCTCGACTGGCCCTTGGCGATCACCATGGACACGTTCCACGAGTACTTGATGTGGTCCTCGGTGGTACCGGCCGTGCCCTGCACCACGAGCGTGGAGTTGCGGCTGATCGCGGCGGACAGCAGTTCGGCGAGCCAGCTCTTGCCGGTGCCGGGGTCACCGATGAGCAGCAGACCGCGGTCGGAGGCCAGGGTGACGATGGAACGCTCGACGAAGCTGCGGTCGCCGAACCACTTCTGCGCGACCGGGCGGTCGAGCCCGTCTGCGCGCTCGGAGCCGAGGATGAACAGGCGCACCATCTTCGGGGACAGCCGCCAGGAGAAGGGCTTGGGGCCGTCGTCGATCGACTCCAGCCAGTCCAGCTCCTCGGCGTACTTCAGCTCGGCGGGTGCGCGCAACAGCTCGGACATATCGGTGCCTTTCTGAACAGGTCTCAGCAGGGAGAGAAGTAAAAGGAGGAAGGGGGAAGCGAGCCCTTGAGGGCGGAACGGTCGATGTGCGCAGACGCCTCAGGCGAGGAACGTCTTGAGCTCGTGGACGAGCTTGCGGATGTGACCGGAGATGACCGGTGTACCCATGTCCTTGAAGCGCTCCCGGAACCAGGGGTTGACGCTGGCGCGGCCGGAACTGGTGACCGAGCCGACGGGAATGAACTTCGCGCCGGAGCGGTGGATGGCGACCATGCTCGCGAACAGCGGCTCGGCGCGCCATTCGTAGAAGTCGGAGATCCACACCACGACGGTGTTGCGGGGCTCGGCGATCTTCGGCTGGGCCAGGGCCATCGCGACCGTTCCGTCGGTGCCGCCGCCTAGGTTGGTGCGCAGCAGGGTCTCGAACGGGTCGTGCACCCACGGGGTGAGATCGAGCGCCTGGGTGTCGTACGCGATGAGGTGGACGTCCACCTTCGGCAGCCCGGCGAAGATCGACGCGAGGATGGTGCAGTTCACCATCGAGTCGACCATCGAACCCGACTGGTCCACGACCACGATCAGCCGCTGGGGCGTCGTCCTGCGGGCGGTGTGCCGGTAGTAGAGGCGGTCGACGTACAGCCGCTCCTCCTCCGGGCTCCAGTTGGTGAGGTTCTTCCAGATGGTGCGGTCGAGGTCGAGGTTGCGGAACACCCGCTTGGGCGGCACCGAGCGGTCCAGGGCGCCGACGGACGCCTTCTCCACCTGGGTCCGCAGGACCTCGGAGACCTCCTCGACGAAGCGCCGGATCAAATCCTTGGCGTTGGCGAGGGCCACCCCGGACAGGTTGTCCTTGTCCCGCAGCAGCTGCTCTATCAGCGACATGCTCGGTGTGAGCTGGGCCGCCAGCCGGGGATCGGCGAGCACCTCGCGCAGCCGCATCCGCCGGACGAGTTCGGCCTCGATGGCGCCGAGTTCCGGCCCGATCGCCGGGATGAGCCGGCTGAGGTCGGGCGTGCCCGCGCCGCCTCCGGAGCCGGCGGGGCTGACGCCCGGTCCGCCGGCGGCCCGGCCGGACCGGCCGCCGCGCAGCTCGCCAGGTTTGCAGCCGAGGGCGCGCTCCAGCCAGCCCGCGTCGGACTGCCAGCGCGAGAGCTGTCCCGCGGTGACCGTGCCGGAGGGCGAGGCGAACACGTTGAGCAGCACCTTCGACACCAGCGCGGCACGGCGGACCTCGGCGTCCCGGTCCCGCCCGGCGTCCGCGGCCTCGGCCTCCGACCCGGCCTCGGCGTCGGTGGCGCTCGCCGGTTCGCCCTCGCTCCGGCCCTCCGGCCGAGGGGCCATCAGTCCGTCCAGCTCGGCGGCCAGTTCCGGGTGGCGCTGCACGATCGAGTCGACGGAGGTCTGCGGGTCGAGGAGCGCGGGCGGCAGGCCGATGTCCTCGACGACGGCGAGACTCGACGACTCCAGGGCCGGCTGCTCCTCGTGGTCGAACAGCCTGGCGAGCAGCCGCCAGTACAGCACTTGGCGACGGTTGTCGTACGGGTTCGCTTCCGGGTGGTGTCCATGCGTCGGCTCGGTCATTTGCGCAGCAGCCTTCCGGCGCGCTCGCGCAGCACCACCACGGCGTCGGCGGCGGCCTTCTCCGCCCGGGCGCCCGCCTTGTCGGCCGTGCCGCCGACCCAGCCGCCGGCGTGGATCGCGACGGCCTTCTTCCGCACGGTCGTCTCGACGGCGAGCGGCTGGACGCCGAACGTCCCGGCGTCCCAGCGGAGCAGCCCGATGCACGCGCCGGAGGCCTCGACGGCCTCGGGCGTGAGCGGTCCGGCGACCGGAATGCGGTCGGTGTCGACGACCAGGGGCTGCCCGGCGACGGTGAACGTCAGTACCTCGCCGCCCGGTTGGCCGTCCTGCGCGGCCTCCCCCGGCGCCGCCTGCGGCTCGGCCTTCCGTACGGTGTACCCCTCCAGGAACACGGGGACGGCGATGCGGGCCGGATGCCGGTCCAGCGGCACGGTCGCCGCGGCCGTCGCGGTCGGCAGGGCGACCCGGGCGGTGGCGAAGGCGTCGGCGGGCTCGCCCGGCCGGGCGTGCTCGTCGCTCCAGATCAGGTCGCCCTCGGCGGTGAGCGGCATGTCGGTGACGTCCATCGAGCGGCCCTCGCCGACGGCGGCCAGCAACGACATGTGCGGGCGCAGCAGTTGCCACACACCGGCGCCGACGACCGTGTCCGGCTTGGGGACCGCCACACCGGCCCGCACCAGGCGCGGCGGGGTCCCGTCGGCGGGTTCGAGCACCGCGTGGACCTGGGCCTGCGCGGCGGTGGCGTGTTCGTGCACGTCGACGCCGAGGGGCAGCAGGCGTCCGGTGACCGTGGCGACGGCGGGCGTGTCGGTGGCGCCGGGCAGGGTCAGGAGCATCGCCCGTGACCACAGGTCGGCCCAGCGGCGGACCGGGACGTGGTCCAGGGCCGCTCCGGGGCAGGACGCGGCGAGTTCGGCGGCGAAGCCGTCGAGGAGCGTCGCCAGTCGGCGCAGGGACGGGTCGGGCAGCATCGCGGAGACGATCTGTGCCGATCCGGCGACCACGTCGTGGTCGATGCCCTGCCATCCGGCGCGCGCCAGGTCGGCCAGCCAGGAGCGGGCGGCGGCGAGCAGGTTCGCGGCCTGCGGTCCGGCGGACGCCGGGGCCGGGTCCCCGCCGTGCGGCCGGCCGGTCAGCTCCTCGACGCGGGCCACCAGGGCGTCGTGCACGGAACCCAGCAGTGCGGTGCGGGCCGCCGCGAGGGCGACGAGGTGGTCCTCGCCCGCGGCTCCGGCCGCCGCCTTCTCGGCGGCTTCGGCGACTCGGGCGGCCAGCGGGGAACCGGCGACGGCCTGCGCGAACTCCGCGAGGGCCGCGGCCTGGTCGGGCCGGGGACGCAGCAGACCGCCGACGAGGGCGTGGTCGAAGGCGTCGACGGCGGCCAGTGCCTCGTCGAGCCCGCTGATCTCCTCGGTGAGCGGACCGGTGCCCTCCGCCGGGCCGGGACGGGAGGTGTGCGCGGGCGCTCCCGGCACGGTCCTCCTGGTCGGCGGGAACCACTGCATCTCCGGCAACGGGCTGCTGGTGTGGGCGAGTTCGAGGTAGGCCAGGTGGCGCAGGAACCGGCTGAAGACCGGGGCGGCGGCCGTCGAGTCCGCCTGCGCGGGACGGGTGCCGATCATGTCGACGGTGATGCTCTGCGCGCTGGGCTGCCCGTCGGCCCCGGCGGACTCGATCCGCAGATATCGGGCGACGCGCTCGGCGCCGTACTGGAGCACCGCCTCGTTGACCAGGGCCCGTATGTGGTTGCAGAACGAGCCGCGTGCGCCGCCGCAGGGCCGGTTGTTGTTGGTGCTGCAGGCGAACGCGTACGTCCGGGCCGCGATCGACGAGACGTAGACCCGCTCGATGTCCGAGCCGCTGGACACCACTCCCTGGAGGCGTCCGTCGGCCAGTTCGACGAACGGGACCTTGGCGAGCTTGCGTGGCATGGCGGGTGGGATCACCCGTGCCGTGCTCGACCTCTCCCAATCTGACAACGCGCCATCTCCTTTGCGCCCAGGGGACTGTCACCCCGGATCGGCGGGACACGGCAGAACATACGGGCCACCACTGACAATGGCCCTCGGCACCGCTCCAGGGCCGCTCCAGGACCGCTCCCGGACGGCCCGCGGACCCCGTGGCCGCCGTCGTCGGTCGCCGTCGTCCGTCGCCGTCGTCAGTCCTCCGGGTAGAGGGCCTGCGCGATGCGCTGATGGAGGTCGTGCTGGCCCTCCCCGGGCGGGGTGGGCGCGGCCTCGACGACGGCGCGGGCGACGGTGCGCAGCTTCACGTTCGTCTGCTGGCTGTGGCGGCGCAGCACCCGGAGGGCCACGCTCTCGTCCACGCCGTACAGCGCCATCAGGACACCGCGGGCCACGTCCACGTCCTCCTGCGAGGCACGGGCGCGCGCGATGTCCGCGTCCGCCGACTCCTGCGCGTGCTTGTGGACCGGTTCGGTGACGTCGACGACGAAGCCCCGCAGGACGACCACGGAGTCGTCGTCGGCCCGGCCGTCGCCCACGAGCACGGCGTGCCGCTCCTGCCCGTCACGGGTCAGGAGCCGGTAGTACGTGCTGAACGGCGTCCCCGTGCGCAGTCCGCGGTCCCACAGCCGGCGGATGCCCTCCTGGTCGTCGGGGTGCACGTGCCGGTCCAGCATGGCGCCGCTCGCCGGGATCTCGTCGGAGTCGTAGCCCAGCAGGCGGTACATGTCGTCGGACCACCACCAGGCCTCCTCGGGCACCCGGAAGAGGAACACGCCGGTGAGTGCCTCCGTGTCGTCCGCCGGACCGACCGGTTCCTCCGTCACCGCGCACTACCTCCCATGGCAGGCCCCGCCGGGCCCTCTCGCCCTGCCTGGCAGGCTCGCCCTACGGGAAGTCTGGCATCACCGCTGCCCGCGCGCCGCCGGAACACGGCACGGAGGCGAGCGGTGGCGGCGGCCGAAACCCGGAACACCGGCCGGTCCGCGCCGGCGGCACTCCGTACGGGCGTCACTCCATCAGTCCCGCGGCCAGGGTCGCGCCCAGTTCCCAGCACGCCTGCACATCGGCCTTGGCCGGTTCGCCGGTCACGGTCACCGGTTCGGCGGCACGGCGCCAGCCGAGACCCGTCGTGATCGTCTCGATGCCGCGTACCGCGCCCGTGACGTCGTTGCCGCCGTGCACGTAGAAGCCGAACGGCCGGCCCCGGGTGGCGTCGAGGCAGGGGTAGTAGACCTGGTCGAAGAAGTGCTTCAGCGCACCGGACATGTACCCGAGGTTCGCCGGGGTGCCGAGCAGGAACCCGTCGGCGGCGAGCACGTCGGAGGCCGTGGCGGACAGCGCCGCCCGCCGTACGACGTCGACGTTCTCGATCTCCGGGTCGCTCGCGCCGGAGACGACGGCCTCGAACATGGCCTGGCAGTGGGGCGACGGCGTGTGATGCACGATCAGCAAGGTGGGCACACCCCCGAACCCTGCCGTCCGGGCGGCCCGGACCGCAAGCCGGACCGCCCGGGGTGCGCACGCTCCGGGTGCTACCCGGCGGCGGTGGTGACCGCCGGGATGCGTTCCAGGACGCCGCCCGCGAACACGTCGTACAGCGGCAGGGTCTCCAGGTGGACGTAGCCGATGTGGCAGTCGCAGGCGGTGAGGGGGCAGGGGCGCGGGCGCAGGGCCGCACGGTAGGAGCCGTCGTAGAGGTTGCCCAGTTCGGCGCGGACGAAGTGGCAGCGGCGGACCGTGCCGTCGCCGTCGACGGAGATCACGGACTCCCCGGTGCGGCACGGCAGCCCCGCGCTGGCGTGCGGACGGCGGCTGTAGGGGAAGAGCGGGTCCAGCGCGGTCCACAGGTCGGCCTGCGCGTCGTCGTAGGTGTGCCCCTCCGCGGCGTTGACCCACAGGTACACGTGCGGGGGCAGTTCTGCGCGCAGCCGCCGGGCGGCCTCCAGGTGCTCGGGCAGCCCGACGATGCCGACGCTGAAGCGCACGCCGAGCCGGACCAGTTCACGGCACTTGGCCAGAAAGCGGTCGTACGGGGTCTGGCCGGGGTGGTAGGTGCACCACAGGGCGAGGGTGTCGGGGTCGGCGTCCGCCAGCCAGTCGGTGCGGCAGCTCAGGTTGGTCTGGATGGCCACGCGGCGGATGTGCGGCTGGTGGGAGAGCTCGGTCAGGGTGCGCCGGTACCAGGACCGGACCAGGCCCTCGCCCCACGGGGTGAACAGGAGCGAGAGGCGGTCGGTGGTGCGGTCCGCGGCCCAGGCGGCGAACCGCTCCAGCGCGGCCCGGTCCGCGCGCAGCTGCTCCCGGCTGTCGCGGCGCTTGGCGAAGGGGCAGTACGGGCAGTCGTAGTCGCAGGAGGCCAGCGGGCCGCGGTAGAGCAGGGTCAGGTCCATCGGGTGCGCGCTCACTTCCGCTCGTAGCCGGCCATGGCGGCCCGCACGGCCGGGGAGAACAGCTCGGGGCCGATCGCGTCGGAGTGGGCCAGGCCCTCGGGGGTCAGGCGCAGCGTCGCGGACGTGCGCGGGTCGACGGGTTCCAGCCAGCCCAGGGACGCGAAGCGCTCCAGCTCGGGTCCGAAGTCGTCGACGGGGGTGCGCCCGTCGAACCGGTCGGCGTAGTCGGCGAGCCGCAGTCCTTCCGCCTGGAGGAGGGACTGGAGCAGGTGACGCCGGCGGGCCTCGGCGGAGTCCATGGGGCGGCCGTACTCGGCGTGGGCGAAGTCGGCGGCGGGCCGCGAGACGTAGTCGTCGATGATCGAGCGGATCTCGTGCATGCCGACGGCGTAGTCGAAGGAGTAGTGCAGGCCCGCGGTGTAGGAGCGGGCGCCGCAGCCCAGACCGATCATGCCGTCGGTCTGGCAGGCGTAGTCGTCGGTGCCCTGGGGCGGGGCGTCCGCGCGCCGGAACATGCGCATCGACTGCTGCTCGTACCCGTGTGCGAGCAGGTGGTCACGGCCCACCCGGTACAGCCGCAGGCGCTGGGCGTCCCAGGCCGGGTCGGTGTCGCCCGCGCGGCGGCCGAGGCCGGTGAGCGGGCGGATGTAGAGCGGGTAGAGGTACAGCTCCTCCGGCCGCCAGGCCAGGGCCGCGTCCAGGGATCGCAGCCAGGAGGCGTCCGTCTGGCCGTCGATGCCGTAGATCAGGTCGATGTTGAGCACGGGTATCCGGGCGTCGCGGACCCGGCCGAGCGCCGCCTCGACGTCGGCCCGGCGCTGCGGGCGTACGGCCGCTCGGGCCTCGGTGTCGTCGAAGCTCTGCACACCCAGGCTGAGGCGGGTGGTGCCGCGGGCGGCCAGTACCTCCAGCCGGTCGGCGCTCGCCGTGGCGGGCGAGGCCTCCACCGAGAGCGGTACGGCCCGCAGGTCGGCGCCCATGCGGTGTTCGGCGATGTCGCACAGCCGCTCCAGCTCGGCGGCGGTGAGGAAGGTGGGGGTGCCGCCGCCGAAGGCCGCGGTGGCGAACCGGACGGGCTCCGCGTCGCCGAGCGCGTCCCGCACGGCGGTCGCCTGCCGGTCGAGGGCGTCCAGGTAGGCGCCGGTCAGGCCGTCCGGGGCGCCGATGCGGGTGAACAGGTTGCAGAAGCCGCAGCGGACCTCGCAGAACGGTATGTGGAGGTAGAGCGAGAGGGTGTCCTTCGGCTCCGCCGCCCAGAGCGTGCGCAGCCGGGGGCGGTCGGTCAGTCTCCGGTAGGCCGTCTTGTGCGGGTAGGCGTAGACGTAGCTCTGGTACGGGCTGACCTGCCGCGCGGGTTCGGGGAGCGGGCGGGGGTCGGTCACGGCGGTCATCGGGTGGCCTCCGTCGGGGCGGGCGTCTCCGCGGCGGACGTCGCCGGGGCGGACTTCGGGTCGTGCTTCGGGTCGTGCTTCGGGTCGAGCAGGAAGTGGGCGTAGGGCACGGTCCAGACGGACGGGTGGCCGATGCGGTGACCGGTGTAGCCGTCCTCGCCGTACGCGGTGCCGTGGTCGGAGCAGACGATCGCGAAGCAGGGGCGTCTGCTGCTCGCGGCGGCGAACAGGCGGCCGATGTGGCGGTCCACGTACTCCAGGGCGGCGGCGTGTGTCTCGCGGGAGTCGCCCGCCTCCTTGGTGGCGCCGGGCAGGTGGAACCAGTTGGGCTGGTGCAGGGCGGCCACGTTGACGAACAGGAACAGGCGCTTTTCGTGGGGCAGTTCACGGATCAGCCGTTCGGCGCAGGCCACCTGGTTCTCGAAGGACGTGGGTGACGCGACGCCGAACTCCGGCTCCCAGTGGGACTCCTGGAAGAGTCCGGGCAGGACCGAGCCCAGCGGGCCCTGCTTGTTGAAGAAGCCGACTCCCCCGACGCACGCCGTGCGGTAGCCGGCCTCGGCCAGGCCGGAGACGAAGTCCGGGGTGTCGTAGACGAAGGTGCGCTCGGCGGTGGTCTCGCTGCCCGCGAAGCTCGCCGCGAACAGCCGGGGGTGCGGGCCGGGTTCGGCGGGCGTCGGCAGGAAGCCGGCGAACATCGCCTGGTGGGAGGCGTAGGTGAAGCTTCCCGGGGCGTGCCGGCGCTGCCAGCGGCCGTCGGGGAGATGGCGGGCCAGGTTCGGGATGCGGCCGGCCGCGGCCAGTTCGGCGGCGACGTCGTGGCGCAGGGTGTCCAGCGTGACGAGCAGGATGTCGTGGCTGCCGACGATCTCGTTCATGTCGGGGTCGCTCGCGGCCGTGCGGTGCGGCGGGGACGTCGGTTCAGGCGCTGACATCGGTGGTTCCTGTTCTGTACGGGTCGTGCGGGTCGAGCGGGTCGAGCGATGCGGTCTGCCTCGGGGGCGGGACCGTGGCCGTGCGGGCCGAGACCCCTGGGCGGGCGGGGGGCGGTCGGCGCAGGATCGCGGCCACCTGGGCCGCGTAGGTGTCGAGGCCCTCCGCTCCGCTGCCCGGCAGGCCGGTCAGCCGGGGCAGCAGGTCGCCGAAGGCGTTGACCTCGCCGACCGCGAACCGCCGCCAGCCGACGGCCGGCAGGAGGTCGACGCCCACGCACAGGGTGTTCGGGAAGCAGGCCGCGGCCCGTTCGCACACGTCGAGGACCTGCGGCCAGCGGGCTCCGGCCGCCTCGACGGCCGCACGGGCCTCGTCCAGGTCGCCGCGGCTGCCGCCGAGGTGCAGATTGGTCAGCGGCGAGGCGCTGGTGCGGACCACGGCGTGGGTGGCCCGGCCGGCCACCACGACGACCCGCAGATCGGCGGCCCGGCCCCGCTGGGAGGCCTTGGGGAACCAGCGTTCGAGGTGCAGGCCGTCCGGGGCCAGCGCGTCCACGATCGCGGCGATGTCCCGCTCCCGTTCGTAGCGGCGGATCCTGAGGGAGTTGAACAGCCGCCCGTCCGGGGTGAGTTCGACGGAGGTGGTGGCCCTGATCCGCCCCGCGCCGGACGTCTCGACGGCGAGCACCCCGGACGCCGACGAGCCGTGCGCGGGCTTGACGAAGAGCCTCGGCATCCGGTGCGCGCGCATCAGCGCCCGTACGTCGTCCCAGCCGCGCACCGCCGCCCCCTCCCCCGCCGCTCCCTCCGCCGCCGAGGTGGGCGAAGCGGGGACCGGGACTCCCGCCGCGGTCAGGACGGCGTGGCAGCGCCGCTTGTCGAACAGGACCGCCAGTTCGTCCGGGTCGTCGAGGCGGCGACCGCCGCGCAGCGTGCGGACCGCGCTCATCAGGCCCGCGTACCAGCGTGCCGAGCCCTCGACCCGGGTCGGGTCCCCGGTGCCCCGGAGCAGGCGGTCGACGACCGGGTTCTCACCGGGCGAGTCGATGCGGACCACCTCGTCGGCGGCGAAGTCGGCCCCGCCCGAACGCAGCACCTCCTCCCAGGAGACGACGCGCGGCTCGGGCAGCCCGAACCCGCGCACCGCCGCGCCGAACAGCGCGGCCCGGCGGTTCTCCGGGTTGCCGACGACCGCGAAGCGGGGACCGGCGCGGTGCGCCGGTCCCGCCTCATTCGCCGACGGCGACATAGCGTCCCTCCACCCCACGGCTTCGGCGATCGGCCGGGGTGAGGACGAGGTCCGTACCGTGCGGCTCCAGCGACTCGCGCAGCCGCCGGACCAGTTCGGCGCTCATGAAGTGGTGGCTGAGATCGAGCGAGCGCAGGTGCGAGAGCGGCTGCCCGGACAGCAGGGCGGCACCGCCCTCGTCGCCGAGTGCTCCCATGCTGAGGTCGAGGGAGTCGAGTCCGGCGACGACCGGAGCGGCCGACACCGCCGCCGCTATCCCGTCCTGGATGTCGCTGTTCTGCAGGCCCAGGTGACGCAGGTCCGGGCAGCGGCCCAGGGCGGCCAGGAGCGATTCGACGTCCGCCACCTCGCAGTCGCCGCCGTACCAGGTGGTGCCGAGCCAGAGTTCGAGGTTGCGCAGGGCCGGGAACTCGCAGCCGCCCAGGGCGCGTACGGGATCCGGGGCGAGGCCGCCGGACTCGATCCGCAGGGTGCGCAGCGCGTCGTGGCGCAGCGGTTCGATCACCAGGTCCTCGGCGCCGCGCACGCCCAGCTCCTCCAGTTCGGGCCAGGCGCGCAGCACACGGGTGACGGTGCCCTGCTTGATCCAGGAGATCTCCGACTCCTCGGACTCCACGTCCGCGAGGAACAGCGCCCGCAGCCGCGGGAACCGGTGGGCCTCGGCCGCGAGCAGGTCGAGGACGGGGTCGATGCCGTCCTCGTCCCACTCCTGCCACCAGGGTCCGACGACGACGGCGACGACGTCCTCGGTGCGGACCTCGTCCAGGAAGCCGCGCCAGATCCGCTCGAACGGCGTGTCCCAGTCGGCGGCCAGCTTCCAGGCGGCCGAGTCGGCTTCCGGCAGGCGGCCGGGACGGGAGTCGCCGACCGGGGAGTAGGTGTGGACGGGCAGGCCGCGAAAGCGCGTCAGGTGTGAGGGGTAGTAGCCCATGGCGCTTCGTGCTCACTCACCGACGGCGACATAGCGGTGCACCGTGCCGTCCTCGTCACGGTCCTCGTCGGGGTGCTGGCTGTCCAGGTCCAGCTCGACGCCCGCGGGTTCGAGCGTCTCCCGAATCCGCTGCTGGACGGGCTCGCTCACGTAGTGGTGGTAGAGGTCGAGCCGCTTCAGATGGGTGAGCGGCTGCCCGCCGAGCAGCGCGGCCGCGCCGTCGTCGCCCAGGGTGCCCATGGACAGGTCCAGCACCTCCAGGCGGGCGACCACCGGGGCGGCCGCCACGGCCGCGGCGACCTCGTCCTGGATCTCGCTGTTGCGCAGCGCCAGGTGCCGCAGACTCGGCAGCCGGGCCCCGGACAGGATCGGCTCCAGGTCGGCGGCCTCGGTGTCGGCCCCGTACCAGGACGTGCCCAGCCAGAGGTCGAGGTGCTCCAGCGCGGGCAGGTCGCTGCCGCCGATGCCGCGCACCACGCCGACGGGAAGTCCGCCGGTCTCCACCGTCAGTCTGCGCAGCGCGGTGTGGCTCAGCGCCTCGAACCGCAGGCCGGTTCCGCCGCGCACGCCGAACTCCTCCAGGTCGGGGAAGCCGGTCAACAGCCCGCTCACGTCGGTCTGGTTGATCCAGGAGATCTCGCACTCCTCGTAGACGATGTCGCCGAAGAACAGCCCCCGCAGGGCGGGCAGCCGGTCACGGGCGGCCAGCAGTGCCTCCACGACGTCGGTGGGGGCGCTGTCGTACGCCTCCGTCCAGGCACCGACGATCAGCGCGCGCACCCGGGTCGTGTCCACCGCGGCGCGGAAGCGCTCGAAGGCCGCCGTCCACTCCTCCTCGGCGTCGTAGACGCTGCCGCTGATCCGCCAGGCCACGGAGTCGGGTTCGGGCAGCGCCGTCGTCGCATCGGCCTCGGGGAAGTCGAAGGCGGGCAGGCCGTGGAATTCCTGCAGGTGGTGGCCGATGGTCATACGGGCTGCTCCTGACGTGCAACGGATGCGGTGGGCGGTGCGCAGCAGTTCTACCAACAGGCACTGACAGCACGCCTCGGCAGGGTCGGCCGCGGCCCGTTGTCAGTGGTGGTCCGTACGGTCTGTGCATGGAGTCCGGTGCGCCGCGCACCGGGACGGAGGGGAGAGCCGTGTACCGGCAGGGAGACGTGCTGATCGTGCCCGTCGCGGAGGGGGCCGTGCCGGCCCATGT
Organism: Streptomyces sp. NPDC104096; assembly: GCF_055584385.1. NCBI lineage: Bacteria > Bacillati > Actinomycetota > Actinomycetes > Kitasatosporales > Streptomycetaceae > Streptomyces > Streptomyces sp. NPDC104096. Next base: position 178,808 of record NZ_JBVJMD010000010.1, on the reverse strand, counting down.
GCCGCAGGCGCCGAAGGAGGCGCGGGACACGCGGGGGCGGCTCGTGCTGGCCCTGGGCGAGGTGACCGGCCATGCCCACGCGGTGGTCGGTCCGGGCGAACTGGTGCGTGAGCCGGGACCGTTCGGGCCGCTGCTGCTGCATCTGCCGGAGGGCGGCCGGGTCGTGCACGAGGAGCATGCGGCGATCACGCTGCCCAAGGGGTGGTTCCGGGTGATCCGGCAGCGGGAGTACGTACCGGGTTCCGTGCGGCTCGTGGCCGACTGAGCGGCGCGGTGGGCAGGGCGAGCGGGGAGCGGGAGCGGATGACGGACGTGCGCGTGGTGGGAGAGACGGCAGTGGCGGCAGCGACGGCAGACCTGGTGGCGGGGGACGTGGACGGGACGGGCGGGGTGCCGGTGGACGCCCTCCGGGGGTGGCGTGCGTACGCCGCCGCGGCCGAGCCCGCGGACCGCGCCGAGGCGGAGGCGGGCATCCTGCTGGCGTACCGGCAGGCCGGACTGGCCGCGCCGGAGCGGGTGGTGTGGGCGGGTTCGCCGCGCGAGGGCGTGACCCTGGTGCGGGCCCTGTCCGAGGCGGACCGGGGGGCGAGCGTACGGGAGGCGGTGCGCAACGCGCCCTGGGCGGCCGCCCGCCGTGCCGCGCACGAGCGGTTGGGGGCGGCGGGGTGGTCGGCCCACTGGTCGGCGACCGGAGGCCGGCTCTGGGACACCACGCAGGCGCTCGTCGAGCGGATCCGCCGGGGTGTGCTGGACGACCTCGCCGGCGAGGACCGGCAGGTGGAGACGGAGATCCGGCTGATCCTGCTGGACGCGCTGCTCGGCCAGCACGACGCGCCGTGGCTCGCCGCCCTGAGCGCGGACGGACCGGCGCTGGACGGGCCGGCCCGGGTGTGCCGCAGCGCCGGCTGGTGGTGGCCGTTCGAGAAGGTCGTGGTGGTGTGCGAGCGTCCCGTCGCCCTGCACCGCGACGAGGCCGGCCGGCTCGACCGGGGTGACGGCCCGGCGCTGGCGTTCCCCGACGGCTTCGCCCTGCACGCCTGGCGTGGCATGCCGGTGCCGGCCGCGTTCCTCGAGGAGCTGCGCACGCTGACGCCGGAGCGGATCCGCGCGGAGGAGAACGCCGAACTGCGCCGGGTCATGCTGGAGTACTACGGCTACGACCGCTATCTGAGCGACTCCGGAGCCCGTCCGGTGCACCGCGACGAGACGGGCACGCTCTGGCGGGTCGAACTGGAGGGTGACGAGCCGGTCGTGATGGTGGAGGTCGTCAACTCCACACCGGAGCCGGACGGCACGCACCGCACGTACTGGTTGCGGGTGCCGCCGGCGACCCGGGAGGCCAGGGAGGGCGTCGCGTGGACGTTCGGTCTGGGCGCCGAGGCGTACGCGCCGCTGCGGGAGACGTGATCCGGTCGCACCTCTGTTCTCGCGGCGCGTGCCGGGCGATGATCCATGCCGTCTCCCGGCACACACCGGGAACCTGGAACGAGGAGACGGCACGTGGGCACAGCGGCGGCGAGCGTTCTGGTCACCGGCGGAAGCGGTTTCGTGGGCAGCCATCTCGTGCGGCGGCTCCTCGAACGCGGCTACCGGGTGCGCACCACGGTCCGCAGCACCGCGGACGCCGCCAAGGCGGGGCCCCTCACGGCGATGCGGGATGCCTTCCCCGGGCAGTTGGAACTGTTCGAGGCGGATCTGCTCGTGGAGAACTCGTTCGACGAGGCGATGCGCGGCTGCCGGGTGGTTTTCCATGTCGCCTCGCCGTTTTTCATGCCGGAGAAGATCAGGGACGGCCGCCGGGACATGGTCGACCCGGCCCTGTTGGGCACGCGCAATGTGCTCGGGAGCATCGAGCGGACCGCGGAGGTCGAGCGGCTCGTCCTCACCTCGACCGTCGGCGCGATCTTCGGTGACTACGCCGATGTACGGGACATGGAGAACGAGGTGTTGACGGAGAAGTACTTCAACACCACGAGCACCGTGGACAACAACCCGTACCACTACGCCAAGACGCTCGCCGAGCGGGCGGCATGGGACGCGGAGGCCGCGCAGGACCGCTGGCGCATGGTGTCGGTCAACCCCGGTCTGGTGCTCGGTCCCTCGCTCACCCCGGCGTCGCGCTCCGGCAGCCTGTTCCTGCTCGACGAACTGTTCAAGGGCTATTTCTGGTACGGCGCACCGGACTTCAGCTTCACCACCGTCGATGTGCGCGACGTGGCCGACGCGCACATCGCCGCGGCGGAGAACCCCGGTGCGAAGGGCCGCTACATCGTCGCCGCGGAGACGATGACGTCGTTCCACGAGATGTCCCGCATCATCCGCACCCGTCATCCGCGCGGTCTCCGACTGCCCCGTACGGCCCTGCCGCACTGGCCGGTGCGGATACTGGGTCCGGCGTTCGGGCTGACGCAGGACTACATCCGCAAGCACCTCGGCATCCGGTTCCGGGTCGACAACAGCCGCAGCGTGCACGAACTGGGCATCGTCTACCGGCCGATCGAGGAGACGGTGCTGGAGCACTACGAGGCGTGGCTGCGGCAGCGGCGGGCGTGAGACGGGCGTCCGCGACGGACGTCCCGGCGGGGGCCGCGGACGTCAACGGGGGTGCGCCGTACAGGCGTCGGGGCCACCCGGGATCATGATCCCCATGTCTCATACCTCTCGACGAAGACTCCTCGCCGTCCTCGCGGCCTCCGCCGCCTCCGTACCGCTCGCCGGAGCGGCCGCGGCCCCGGCGCGGGCCGCCGGCAGCGGCGCCCTCGCGGACGTCGATCCGTTCGCGGGTCCGGCCGGACTGTCCTCGGCCCGCTCCTCGGTGACCCTGGCCCCGCTGGACGCCTCCTACTTCACCGCGGCGACGCTCACCACCCCGCTCACCACGTCGGTGCTCGCGGGCACTCCGGCCCGTACCGAGGTCACCTCCGGCGGCAAGCGGATCGCGCTGCTCACCCAGGGCGCGCGGACGGTCGTCCTGCCCGGACCGCAGCGCACGTTCGCGGAGAACAAGCGGCCCTTCGCGGACGACTTCCAGCGCACGCTGCCCGATCTCTCGCTGGACATAAAGAACCGGAAGTACTGGGGTACGTCTCCCAGTGGTGGCAGCTGGTACACGCTGGGACCGGCGGAGACCGACTACGCGGTGGTGCCGGGCAGCGGTCTCATCAGCCTGACCACCGAGGGCGCCAGCCGGCACGCCAACCTGCACGACGAGGAGATCACCGACGTCGACGCCCGCTGCACGGTCCGGTTCGACAAGGTGCCCACCGGCCAGGCCTGTTCCGTCGGTCTGACGTTCGGCTACCAGACCACCCACAGCAACTACCGGGCCCGGTTGTCCTTCCTGACCTCGGGCGCGGTGGAGCTGCGCGTCGAGAAGGAGGTCGACGACACGGTGACCCAGCTGGTCCCCGCCGTCACCCTCGCCACGGGCGTACCCGCGGGGACCGACTGGACGATCCGGGTCCGGCGGGAGGGCACCCGGATCCGGGCCAAGGCATGGCGTTCGGCTTCGGCCGAGCCGACCACGTGGTCCGCCGACGTCGTCGACCCCACCTTCGGCAAGGGCCGGGTGGGCCTGCGCGCCCTGGCCAACACCGGCTGCACGAACCTGCCGGTCACCCTGTCCGTCAGCCGCTTCGAGGTGGACGCCGCGAACTGGGAGACGCCGCCGACCGTGACCCACGGGGACTGGGTGCGGGTGCTGCCGGAGCCGTTCGACGGAACCTGGACGACGCAGCTGGAGCAGACGATCCGCGGCTGGGCCGGTTCCTGTGCTCCCGACGTCCTGGCCCACGCCGCGATGTTCCTCGGCGGCGCGCCGGCGGTCACCGCCGGGGCCGGACCGGCCGCGGGCAGGCAGGTGCTGGGCGAGGCCGGGTACGGCTACCTGGACCCGCAGGGCTACCGCCTCGAGGGCGCCGACTTCCACGAGTACATGAACACGGGCTGGACCTTCCCGGACGGCACCTACGTCAAGCCGTCCAGCAAGCAGGTGGGCAACATCGACTGCTCGGGCTACACGCGGATGGTGTACGGCTACCACATGGGCGTGCCGCTGGCCGCCGGCGCGGACACCTCGGGCCAGCGGATCCCGCGCAAGTCGCGGGACATCGTCGACTACGCGCCCGGGGTGGTCGTCGACCGCACCGACGGCACCGGTCCGCCCGCCGCGACCCTGCTCCAGCCCGGCGACCTGGTGCTGTTCAACGCAGACTCGGGCGACGACGCCGAGGCGAACGCCACGGTCGTCGACCACGTCGGCATCTACCTCGGCAAGGACGCGGCCGGCAAGCGCCGTTTCCTCTCCAGCCGCAAGACGGTCGGCGGGCCCACCATGTCCGACCTGGGCGGGGCGTCGCTGCTCGACGGCACGGGCACGTACGCCACGAAGCTGCACACCGTGCGTCGTATCTGAGCCCGGTACGCGGCCACTCGGCGCACGGCCCGTCGACGGTGGGTCAGCCGACGTCCCACAGGAACCGGTGGGTGTGGATCCCGAAGTACGGGAAGGACTGCACCTGCCGGACCCCGTCGATCGGTCTGACGACGTCGTTGACGAAGTCCAGGAGGTCCTTCGGGCCGGGCGCGACCACCTCGGCGAACAGGTCGAATCCGCCCGAGGTGAGTACGGAGTAGACCACCTCGGGGCGTTCCGCGAGCGCGTCGGCGACCCCGCGCGGGTCGCCGTCCACGCCGATGCCGAGCAGTGCCATGGCCTGGCCGCCCATGGCCATCGGGTCGGTCACGCCGACGACCTGGACGGCCCGGGAGTCCAGCAGGCGTTGCAGCCGCTGCCGGGCTGCGGAGGCGGACAGGCCGACCTTGGGGCCGAGGTCGGCGTACGCGATACGGCCGTCGGTCTGGAGTTCCCGCAGGATGGCCCGGTCGATCTCGTCCACGTCTGCTGGTTCCCTTTCCTTCCCGGCGGTTCGAACCCACCCTATCGGCGCACGTCAGCCGACGAGTTCGGCGAGGGCGGCGGCGAACAGCCCGGTGTGGGTGTCCACGTCCTGTTCCGTGGTGTCGGGGCACATGAGCGCCATGTTGTGGAACGGGGTCAGCAGGATGCCGCGGTTGGCGAGATAGAGGTGGAGGAAGTCCTCCAGCTCCGGGTCGCCGGCCGCCGCGGACTCGGCGCCGGTGCGCGGGGCGGGGTCGGCGAAGCGGTACTCGGTGCGCGCCCCGAGGCGGCTGACCGACCACGGCAGGTCGTGGGCGGCGATACCCGCGCGCACCCCCGCCTCGAAGCGCTCGGACAGCTTCGACATGTGGGCGAAGGCGTCGTCGGTCAGGACGTGTTCCAGGGTGGCGCGCATCGCGGCGACGGAGAGCGCGTTGCCCGCGAGGGTGCCGCCGACGCCGCCCATGTCCACCAGGTCGAGATCGGCGCGGGACAGCAGCCGGTCGGCCAGGTCGGCGGAGAGACCGTAGGCGCCGGCGGGAATGCCGCCGCCGATCGCCTTGCCGATGGTCAGGACGTCCGGCTCCAGGTCCCAGGCCGCGGTGCAGCCGCCCGGACCGGCGGAGAAGGTGTGCGTCTCGTCGTTGACGAGGAGGGTGCCGTACTGCCGCGTCAGCGCGCGGACCCCGGCCAGGTAGCCGGGTTCGGGCAGCACGATGCCGATGTTGGTCAGCGCGGGCTCCATCAGGACGGCGGCGACGTCGCCGTGGGCGAGTTCGCGCTCCAGCCGCTCCAGGTCGTTGAACTCGGCGACCCGGCTGGTCAGCGTGACGTCGCAGGGCGCTCCGACGTTTCCGGGGCGGGGGGCGCCCAGACCGTCGGGGCCGACGACGATGAGCGACTCGTCGACGCTGCCGTGGTAGCTGTAGCCGTTCACGAGGATCTTGGAGCGGCCGGTGACGGCGCGGGCGAGCCGGATGGCCCAGCGGTTGGCGTCCGTCGCCGTCAGCGAGAAGCTCCACCGGGTCAGCCCGAAACGGCGGGTCAGCTCCGCGCCGACCCATTCGGCGTCCTCGGTGGGCAGCATCGCGGTCGCCCCGCCCAGTTCGGCGAACCGGTGCCGGACGGCTTCGGCCACCACCGCCGGCGAGTGGCCGGCCATCGCGCCGGTGTCGCCGAGGCAGAAGTCGATGTACTCGTGTCCGTCGATGTCGGTCACCCTGGCGCCGCGCGCGGTGTCCAGATAACGCGGGAAGGCACCGGCGGTCTTGTTCATCCAGGTCATCGGCACCCGGCCGAAGAGGTGCTCGGACCGCGCGTAGGCGGCCTTCGAGCGGGGGTTGCGGCGGTCGGCCTCGGCGCTCTCGCGGGCCAGGAGGTGCTGAAGGCGGGTGCGGTCCATGACTACCTCGTAGAGCGACGGCGGATGAATGCACAGAGAATATGACCGAATCGTAAGCAAATTCAAGATTCGACGATCGAATCGATCGTTGCGACGATTGATTCACGCGCCACGGCGATCGAGACGATGACTGATCCACGTGCGCCGGTCGAGCCGACGGAACGCGGGACGCGGCAGCCACCCCCTCCGCATCCCGTTCACCCGCGACCCGGGGAACGGCAGAAGGAAATGAAGGTCACAATTACGTATCGGACATACCGCACTTCAACCTTCACACGAGCCGCACAAATTAGCTAAGTTGGCGCCAGGCCGCTCGGTTCCTCCGGCGAATCCCGCCGGGCCGCGCTGCCTCCGCCGAGTCCGGTGCACCACTGCGGCCGCCGGAGCCGGGGACCCAACCGATCCTCTGGGGTGAATCGGCCCAACCGCCCTGCGGGGCAAGGGCCGTAGGGCACGCCTTCCGGAACCTCCGCCCGAACCCGACAGCTAACTCGGTAGGCGGAGCACGGAAGGAGTACGTCGCCGATGGCGCCAGGACGCGACAAGCGCCCCGAAGGTCTCGGCCTCCCCGGTATGTCGGACGCGGTCAGCGGCGAGGAGATCCGGCAGCGGGTCAACACCCTCTACGACCGCGCGGAGACCGACTCGGGGACCTACAACGCCACCCGCGCGATGTCAGCCGGCAACCGCAGGCCCACCCGACCGGTGCGTCCCGCTCAGCGCAAGCCGTCCGACCCCGCCCTCGACGACGTCGCCCGGAAGTGGTTCGACGGAGCGCGCGCCAAGATAGGCCCGACCGTCGCGGCGGTGCTGCCCGCCGACAGGATGCCCGCGCCGCCGGCCGCGGCCCGCCCCGCGGCGTCGCCCGCGCCGGAGCTCCCGGCCGCCATTCCGGCCCCCCGCCCCGAACTGGAGGCTCCCGCCCGGCGCGTCCCGGAGCTCACCGCCGGACCCGTCGCCGCCCTCCCGGCCGCGACCGCGCCGGAGGGCCGACGGGACGCCTTCCCGGCTCTGCCCGCCGCCTCCGCACCCTCTGCCCCTTCCATCCCCTCCGCGCTCCCGGCGGGACCGCTCGCGGCCGCGCCCGCACCTGCGCCCGCGGCCACGCCCGTGGCCGACACCGCGGCACGGCAGACCGCGCGGCGGTCGGTCAAGGGGCGGAACCAGGAGAAGCTCACCCAGGCCCGCAGACTGCTGACCCGGCAGGTCGCCCTGCGCAGCACTCCGCCGGCCCCGGAGAGCGCGCCGACCGCCGCGCCGCGCTGGCCGGTCCCCGAGCAGGATCCGCTGTTCGGCCAGGGCACCGGGTGGCTCACCCAGCCGTCACCCGGCCCCGACCCTCTCGCCGGGAGCGGCGAGTACCCGGGGGCTCCCGGCGCCACCGGGCAGTACGGCACCGTTCCCAGTGTCGCGGGATACCCGAACACCCCCATCGACACCGGGCAGTTCAGCCTTCCCCTCGATGGCGCCGTCACGAACCCTCCGGCCGACACCGGGCAGTTCAGCGCCATCCCGAGCGTCGCCGCCTACCCGAACACCCCGGTCGACACGGGCCAGTTCAGCCTTCCCGTCGACGTCGGCCTCACCAACCCTCCCGCCGACACCGGGCAGTTCAGCGCCGTCCCGAACATGGGAGCTGTCTACCCGAACACCCCGGTCAACACCGGCCAGTTCAGCCTTCCCGTCGACGTCGGGTTCACCAACCCTCCCGCCGACACCGGTCAGTTCAGCGCCGTCCCGAACATGGGAGCCGTCTACCCGAGCACCCCGGCGGCCGCCGGCTACCCGAGTGCTCCCGCGAGCCCTCCCTACCCCGGCGCCCCCGCGAACGTCGGCTACCCGGGCGCCCCCGCCGACACGGCGTACCAGGGCTCCCCCGTGAACGCTGCCTATCCGAGCGCCCCCGCGAGCCCCGCCTACCCGGCCGCTCCGGCCGACACGGGCCGGTTCGCCCCGATGGACACCGGACAGTTCGCCGTGCCCGCCATGCCCGCCGCGCCGGCCGTACCTGCCATGCCCCCCGTCCCCCCGGCACCCGCCGTGCCGGCTATGCCCGCCATGTCCGCCGCGCCCGCCCCGGTCGGCGTGCCGGAGCCGGCGGGGTACGGCGGCAAGGCCGCGAAGGCCCTGGAGTTCGCGCGCGCCCAGATCGGCAGGCCGTGCCTGTGGGGCGCGACCGGCCCCGAGTCGTACGACTGTGCCAGTCTCACGCAGGCCGCCTGGCGGGCCGCCGGGGTCGAGCTCCCCCGCGCGGCGCTCGACCAGGCCCGCACCGTCTCGGCGATCCCGCTCACCGACCTCCAGCCCGGCGATCTCATCTTCTTCCACGGCGACACCAGTCATGTCGGCGTCTGCGCCGGACCCGGCACGATGATCCACGCGCCGGGGCCCGGCGCCCTGATCCGCGAGGAGTCGATCTTCTTCGCCGGGCAGGCGGCGATCCACAGCGCCGCACGCCCCGCCTGACCCTCACACGCCGAGGACCCACCCGAACCCGACCCACGAACCGCGAACTGCCCGGACGGAATGATCCGTCCGGGCAGTTCGCGCGTTGCGGCCGCACGGTACGACGGCATGAGACGGCGCGACGCCCGGACCGGTACCGGTCCGGGCGTCGCGCCGTGGGGTCTCAGCCAGGCGTCGTCACACGGGGCGTCGCCTGGTGCGGATGAGCAGGACGACACCGGCGACGGCGAGCACTCCGCCGAGCGCCGCGGGCCACAGCTGCGCGCCGGTCTCGGCGAGACCGCCCTGGACCGCCTGCGGTTCGGTCTGCGGCACGGTCTGGGGGGCCGGCTGCGCGGCGGAGGTGGCCTGGCCGCCGTCGTCCGCGGCCTGGGTCTGCTCGGCACCGGCCGCCGAGCCGGATCCGGCGGCTGCCGTGTCATCGGCCTGGGGGGCGGTGGTGACCAGGCCGGAGCCGTTGCCGCCCGAACCCTCCTGTCCCGAGTCGTCCTTCGGGCGGTTGGTCGCCGAGGGGGAGGAGTAGGGCTTGGGCTGGGTGTTGCCGGGACGGGTGGCGGTGGCCGTGGCGGCGGGCGGCGCCGTGGTCGCCTGACCCGCGTCGCCACCGTTGCCCGCGTTGCCTCCGTCACCGGCGTTGCCGCCGTTGCCCGTGTTGCCGCCGGTCTGCCCCTGCGCGCCGTTCCCGTCCTTCGGGGGCTCGGGGGTCTGCGTCTGCTGGCCCTGGTCGCCGTTGCCCGCGCCGTTGTCGCCGCCGCCGTTGCCCGCGCCGTTGTCGCCGCCGCCGTTGCCGCCGCCGTTGTCACCGCCGCCGTTGCCGGCCCCGTTGTCACCGCCGCCGTTGCCGCCGCCGTTGGCGCCCACGCCGCACTGCCGGCCGCCGTTGATGCAGTCGACCATCTCGTTCATCAGCTTCTCGTCGAAGACGTTGATGAAGTCGCCGTGGTCCGTGATCGGCTTGTGCAGGTTCTCGGGGAAGGAGTCCACCGCGAACAGCGGGGTCGTGCGGCCGCCGTCCTGCAGGCTCGGCGCGTCCACGTCGTACACGATGCGCTGCACCAGCTGCGGAATGGCCTGGAAGCCGCTCGGGCAGGAGCCGTCGGCGGCGGCGAACGCCACGTGCGTACGGTGGTTGGCGCTGTCGATGTTCCGACCGTCCCAGCAGCTCTGGAACTTGAACGTGCGCACGACGTCGCTGCCGCTCGGGCAGAGCGGGTACTTGTCCTTCAACTGCCGGTCCTCCAGGCCCGTGCAGCTCCAGGACGCGTTGGCGTTGGCGGGGCCGTTGACGAACGCCTTGGCGTCGCCGGTGATGATGCGCAGCAGCCGCGGCATCGCGGTGACCTTGCTCCGGGGGTTGCCCACGAAGGTCATCGTCACCTGCTTGGGCGTGACGATCTGACCGGCGTTGCCCTCGGTACCGCCACCGGGCGATCCGGCGTCCCGCTCCTGGGTGCCGTTCTGCAGGCGCACCACGGGCCAGAAGTAGGACGACTTGTCGCCCTGGTCCTGGCAGCTGGTCTGTGCCTTCGCCAGGTCGTCGTCGCTGGCGAAGGCGCTGTTGGACTGGTTGCCGACGTAGTCGTGGAAGTGGTGGGCGCCGTTGCTGACACCCGGCGCGACGATGACGTTGTCGGAGTTGAACAGCCCGTTGGCGTTCACGCCGCAGCTCGTGGCGAAGGTGCCGCGGGAGGCGTCCGCCTGGAGTGCGGGGCTCTGCGCGTTGGGCTGGACCGAGTTGATGTCCGCGTAGTCGGCGGCGACCGGGCCGTTTCCGGCCTGCCCGCCGTTTCCGGTCTGACCCTGGCCCTGGCCTTGGCCCTGGTTCTGCTGACCCTGCTCCTGGCCCTGGCCCTGCTGGTTCTGCTCCTGGCCCTGCTGGCCCTGCCCCTGATCCTGCGTCTGCTGGCGCAGCGTGCAGGCGGCCAGCGCCTCCAGGCCCTCCGGGCGATTGCCCGCCTGGCCGATGGCGACCGCGATGCGCTCGATGGTCGCGGTCCGCGTCTCCTTCAGCGGATCCATGATCTTGTTGTCGGCGAAGCCGCTGTCGTCCTGGACGGCCTGCGCCGACTCCTGGAGCTTCTTGTAGGCCTCGGCGATCTGCTGGTCGAGCAGCGCGAGTTCCTTGTCGACGTCCGCGCGGGCCGCGTCGGGCACGTCCGTCAGCTTGTCGCCGACGTCCGGGCAGTCGATCGTGCCGGGACCCCACGCCCCGCCCGACTGCTGCGTGTCGCCGCCCTGACCGCTCTCGGTCGCGGAGGCGTACACGTTCGCCACGACCAGTCCTCCGCCGCCCAGGATCAGAGCGGCTGCGGCAAAGGTCGCGCGTCGTGCGCCTGTTGGGCGTCTGCGCGTGTTGCGTCCCACGGAAAACTCCTACGCGTCGTGACGAGGCTCCGGGTATGAAAATCCCTCGTCCCATACGGAGCCGGGCCCGGGTGCGTTCAGGCGCCTCAGGAATTCACAGCATTTTCTTATCGCGTACCGACGCCGTCACAGGGAGTGCCTGACATGGAGCCTCGCGTTCCGAAGCCGTCGAGGCCTCGAAACCGCCGGTGAGGCGGACCCGGCCCCGAGGCCGGGCACCCGAACTGCGATCATGTGCGGTAACCGTCCGGTACGGGCGGGATGCACGCACCTCACCCCCTTGTCCCAGGGAGTTGGCATGGCCTTCGACGTCGCAGCGCTCCGCGCCCGGATCCCCGCCCTGAAGTCCGGATCCGCCCGATTCGACGCACCCGGCGGCACCCAGACGCCGCAGCCCGTCATCGACGCCATGGTGGAGACGCTGACCGCGCCCCTGGCCAACCGGGGGCAGACCACCGAGGGCGAGCGCAACGCGGAGGCGGTCGTCGCCGCCGCCCGCGCCGCGTTGGGGGACCTGACCGGCGTCCCGGCGCGCGGCGTCGTCTTCGGCCGCAGCGCCACCCAGCTCACCTACGACCTGGCACGTACCCTCGCCAAGACCTGGAACCCGGGCGACGAGGTGGTCGTCACCCGGCTCGACCACGACTCCAACATCCGTCCCTGGATCCAGGCGGCGGAGGCCGTGGGCGCGCGGGTCCGGGAGGCGGACTTCGACCCGGCCACGGGCGAACTGCTGCCCGAGCACATCGCGGCGGTGCTGTCGTCGCGCACCCGGCTGGTCGCCGTGACCGCCGCGTCCAACCTGATCGGCACCCGTCCCGACATGCCCGCCGTCGCCCGACTCGCACACGAGGCCGGGGCGCTCCTGCACGTGGACGCGGTGCACTACGCGGCCCACGCGACCGTGGACCTCGCCGGGCTCGGCGCGGACACCCTGGTGTGCTCCCCCTACAAGTTCCTCGGGCCGCACCTGGGCGTGCTGGTGAGCCGCCCCGAACTGCTGGAGACGCTGCGGCCCGACAAGCTGCTGCCGTCCTCGGACGCCGTGCCGGAGCGGTTCGAACTGGGCACGCTGCCCTACGAGTTGCTCGCGGGAGCCCGGGCCGCTGTGGACCTCCTAGCCGACCTGGCGCCCGATGCGCAGGGCACGCGGCCGGAGCGACTGCGCGCCGCCTTCACCGCCGTCGAGGCCCACGAGGACGCCCTGCGGGACCGGATCGAGCGCGGACTGGCGGACCTCGGCGGCGTGACGGTGTACTCCCGTGCCGCGCACCGCACTCCGACCCTGCTGTTCTCCGTGGCCGGCCATCGGTCGGCGGACGTCTCGCGCCGTCTCGCGGACCACGGCGTCGACGCCCCGGCCGGCTCCTTCTACGCGCTGGAGGCCTCGGAGCGCCTCGGCCTCGGCAGTGCGGGCGCGGTGCGGGTCGGCCTGGCGCCGTACTCCGACGAGAACGACGTCGACCGGCTGCTCGCGGCACTGGGCACGCTCCGCGCCTGAGCGGCCCCCGGCGGGGACCGGGACCCACCCGCGCCGTACGGCTGCCGCTCGTGTCGTGCGCCGTGGCGGCACGGGGCGGGTGAGAGCGTAGGGCGAAGGCCGCTGCGCAGCCGGCCGCCGGAGGTGGAAGGTGAACGTCCCGGAACCGCTGCCGACGTCGCAGTCGGTGCGACTGGGCGTGCTCCTGGCGATGGTCGGCGGGGCGCTCGACGCCTACACCTTCGTCAGCCTGGACGGTGTCTTCGCCAACGCGCAGACGGGGAACGTGGTCCTGCTCGGCATCGAGGCGGCCCATGGGCAGTGGGTGCAGGCGTGGCGCCACGTCCCGCCGATCCTGGCGTTCATCGCGGGTGTCGTGACGGCGGAGACGCTCAAGCGTCCCCGGCTGGCCGACGCCGTGCGGTGGCCCCCCGTGGCGGCGCTGGTGCTGGAGATCGTGGTGCTGGCGGGCGTCGGGCTGCTGCCCGTCGGCGCTCCGGACGCCCTGGTCGTCGTACTGATCTCGTTCACCGCGTCCGTGCAGATCACCGCGTTCCGCAAGCTCGTGGACACCGCCTACAACAGCACGATGACGACGGGGAACCTGCGTACCGCGACGCAGAGCGCGTACGAGGCGCTCGTCGACGGCGACCGGGAGGCGGCGCGCCGGGCCGGGCAGTTCACGGCCGTCATCCTGGCGTTCCTGGCCGGCGCGCTGGGCGGTGCGGCCCTCACCGTGGCCGTGGGCGTGCGCGCGGTGTGGGCCGCCGCCGCGGTGCTGACCTGCGGCCTGGCGCTGTTCGTGCACGACGAACGCATGGCCCGCAGGCGGACCGCGGCGGCGGCCCGCACGGACACCCGGGGGTGAGCCCGGGTCAGCCCTGACGGGCCTTGAAGCGGGGGTTCTTCCTGTTGACGACGAACGTCACGCCCCGTCGCCGGACGACCTGCGCCCCCGGCTTGGACTTGAGCGCGCGCAACGACGTACGCACCTTCATGGCTGCGTTCTCCTTCGGTTCGGTCGGGCGTCGGTGGCCGCGGTCAGCGGCGCGCCGGAGCGAGGACCGTGGTCATCGCTCCTCGCGGAAGGCGACGTGCGCCCCCGCCACCGGGTCGTACTTGCGCAGGACCAGCCGGTCGGGGTCGTTGCGGCGGTTCTTGCGCGTCACATAGGTCACACCGGTCCCGGCCGTCGACTTCAGTGTCACGACGGGACGGACCTCGTTGCGGGCCATGGACTCTCCTCTCACCGGCAGCGCACCCACTGATCGGTGCATGCCAGTCACGAGGGCTACAACAGGAGACCTCCCCGGCGCATTCCCGGCGTGTCCTCGCACCGGACATGCGCGGCGCACCCGGGACTCCGTAGGCGAATCGCCCGATTCCGCACCGCGGGCGTCCGGTGATGCCCTACCGTGAAGCGCTCCCGAGCGCGCCTGCCGGACCCGTGTCACCGGGGTGGCGGGGTGCGGGTGGAAGGCGCGGACGCACACGGGAGGACGGGTGGAGACACGAGGCGGGGACCGCCCTCCGGACCCGGCACCCGGCCTCGTCCGGGACTCGGGGCAGGACCCCGGGTCCGAGCCGCAGCACATCGACTTCCGGTCCGGTACGTTCCACGGTCCCGTGGCCGGCAAAGTGATCGTGAACGGCTGCTCCCACGCCGTGCCCAGCGCGCTGTCCGCCCTGCCGGCCGCCCCCGCGGGATTCGCCGGCCGGGAGGCGGAGCTCGCCGTGCTCCTCGACGGACTGCGTCCGCCCGACGCGTCGGCGCCCGCCGACCCGCCGGTCATGTGGGCCGTGACCGGGCTGGGCGGCATCGGCAAGACGGCGCTCGCGCTGCGCGCCGCGCACCTCGCGCGCAAGCGGGGCTGGTTCACCGGCGGCACCCTCTTCCTCGACCTCGCCGGCTATGACGACACCCCCGTGACACCCGCCCACGCCGTCACCTCACTGCTGCACGCCCTCGGCGTCGGAGGCGTCCAACTGCCCGCCGACGAGGTCGACCAGTACACCCTGTACCGCAGTCTGTACCGCAGCCGGCTGGCCGGGCTCGCCGACCGCGGGGAGCGGGTGCTGCTGCTCCTGGACAACGTGTGCGACCCCGCCCAGCTCCTGCCCCTGCTGCCGGGCAGCGACCTGCACCGGGTCCTGTTCACCTCCCGCGAGTCGCACGACTCGCTGCCCGCCCGCGAACTCCCCCTGGAGCCGATGAGCCCCGGCGACTCCGCCGCGCTGGTCGCCAGGGCGCTGCGGCTGCGCGACCCGGACGACGACCGGCCGCTGCGCGAGGCCGGGTCCGTGGACGAACTGACCCGCCTGTGCGGTCATCTGCCGCTCGCGCTCCAGATCGCCGCCGCCCTGCTGCGCCGCCGTCGGCCCCGGCGCCCGGTCGCCTCGCTCGTCGCGGAGTTGCGCACCTGCGCCGACCGTACCGACGCCCTTTCCAGCCGTGGCGTCGACCAGTACGGCAGGACGCTGACCCTGGCGCCGGTCTTCGAGGTCTCCTTGCGGCGCCTGGCACCGGACCGGGCACGGGCGCTGTGTCTGCTGGCCCAGGTCCCCTGTGTGGACTACGGCACCGACACGGCGGCGGTCGTCACCGGGCTCGACGAACCGGCGGTGCTGGACGTGCTAGACGACCTCGCGTCCGCCCACCTGGTCACCGGGGAACGGCTCGCGGACGACCTGCCGGAACGCTGGCGCATCCACGACCTGGTCCGGGACTACGCGGCCGCCCGCGCCGTCGGCGACCCCCGGCTCGCCGCGGCCGGACGGGAGTCACGGGCCCGCACCCGGCGCCACTTCCACGCCCTGGCCGCCGACGCGGACCGGCGCCTCCAGGTCCGTACCCACGACCCGCTGCCCCGGACGCTCGCCGACCAGGCAGCCGCGCTGGCCTGGTTCGACACCGAGCGGGCGAACCTCGTCGCCGCCCCCCAGTGGCCCGCGGAGGGCGACGCGGACGTCTGCGTCGGTATCGCCCTGCACCTGGCCGAGTACCTGCGCTGGCGCCGCTACTTCGAGGACTGGGTCACCGTCGGCCGCACCGCCCGGGACATCGCGCACCGGCTGCGGGACCGGCCGGCGGAGGCGACCGTCTGCAACGACCTGGGCGGCGCGCTGCTGCGCGCCGAACGCCCCGACGAGGCGCTCGAACCGCTCGACCGCGCCGCCCGCCTGTACCACCTGGTCGGGGACGCGGCCGGCGAGGGCAGGGCGTGGAACAACCTCGGCCTCGCACAGCGAAGGGCGGGCCGGATCGAGCAGTCCCTCGCCAATCACCTGCGGGCCCGCGACCGCTTCCGTGCCACGGGGTACGCGTCCCACGAGGGCCGCGCCTGGCACAACTTCGGTCTCGCGCTGGCCGCCGGCGGCCGCCACCCGGAGGCCGCCGCCGCCTTCGAGCAGGCCTGCGCCCTGCACCGGACCACCGACCACGTGCTGTACGGCGACTCGCTCAACAGCCTCGGCTGCGCCTTGCTCAGATCCGGCCGGACCGCCGAGGCTCTCACCGCGCTACGGGACTCCGTACGCATCCGCCAGACGTACGACAACTGGTACGCCACCGGGCAGACCTGGAACAACCTCGCTCTCGCCCTGCGGACCGCGGGCCTGGACGACGAGGCGGCCGGGGCCCGTGAGCGCGCGGCCGAGGCCTGCGCCCGCGCCGGGATCACGGCGGAGATCTACGGACACCACGAGTGAACCTCGCCGGACCGCCACCACCCGACGACCGTCACCGCCCGATGACCGTGACCACCCGGCAGACTCACTGCCCATCAGACTCACTGCCCATCAGACTCACTGCCCATCAGACTCACTGCCCGACGGACTCACTGCCCGACGGACTCACCGGCCGACGAAGCTCGCCGCCCGCCGAGCTCACCGCCGAACGACCTCACCGCCGGCCCCCGCCGAGCTCACCGCCGAACCTCACTGCCGAACCCCCGCAGGACCCACCGCCTCCCGGCGCAGCGCGATCCACGCGGGGACCACGGACGAGACCACGGCGAGCGCCGCGCAGGCGCCGACGGCCCGGCCGAGGGCCGTCCAGGGGAGCTCGAGCACGGCCGGCACCGACAGCACGTGCAGAGCGCACCACATGCCCGCCGGGCCGGCGCCCGCGACCAGGAGTCCCAGCACGGCGCCGACCACGACGACCAGCAGCGACTCGGCGGCCACCAGCCTCAGCACCTGCCGCCGGGTCGCTCCGGCGAGCCGCAGCAGGGCCAGCTCACGGACCCGGTCGGCGGTCGCCATGATCATGGTGTTGGCCAGCGAGATACCCGTATAGAGGAGGGCGATGCCGAGGACCAGCAGCAGGCCGGTCCGGGTCGTCCGGTTGGTTTTCGGGACACTCGCCCGCACCCACTGCGACCCGGTCAGGACCCGGCCGCCCGAGGCGCGCACCGCCGTCCGCAGTCCGTCGGCCACGGCGGCCGGGTCGGCGCCGTCCGCGAGGGCGACGTCGACCCGGTCGACGCTCGCGCCCGGGGCGTTGCGCGGGGTGACGTAGACGCCGTCGCCGCCCGTGCCCTGCCGCAGCACGGCGGCGATCCGCAGCGTCCTGGGCGTGCCGTCACCGAGCCAGATCCGCACCAGCTGCCCCACGGTGTGCCGTTCCCACTCCTCGTCGACGACGATCGAGTCGTCGTCGAGGGCGCGCACGCTCCCGGCCACGACCGGAAGCTCGGTGGTGGCGGCCAGCAGCCGGGGATCGGCTGCCCGGGCCTCGTCCCTGCGGAGCGACACACCGTCCTCCAGGACGTGCACGGCGCTCGCCGAGGTCGCGGACACCTCGGCGCCGGACACCCCGCGCAGCCCGCGCAGCGTCGTCGCGTCGAAACCCGCGTCGCTCGCGGGGACGACGACGAAGGCGGCGGTCGTCCGTTCCCCGATCTCGGCGGCCTTCGCCCGGTCCAGGGTCGCGGTGGCCCCGAGGAGCGAGCCGGTGAGGGCGACGGTCACCAGGACCGGCGCGGCGATCGCGGCGGTACGGCGCACGCCCGCGGCGGCGTTCTCCCGTACGAGCATGCCGCCCGCGCCGGGCAGCCGGGCCGGCAGCCAGGCGAGCAGCCGGGTCAGCGGGCGCACCACGGCCGGGGCGAGCAGCGCCACCGCGCTGATCAGCAGCATCGGCCGGCTCACATAGGTCTTGCGGTGCAACAGGTCGGCCGGGTCGGTGAGCAGGGCGACGGCGCAGGTCACCACGGCGGTCAGCAGCAGTGCGGCGCCGGACAGCCATCGGCCCCACGTCATCGTCCGGGTGTCGACGGAGGCCTCGCGCAGCGCCTGGGCGGGACCGGTGCGGCCGGCCCGCCAGGACGCGGCCGTCGCACCGCCCAGCGCGACGAGCAGGCCGGTCGCGAAGGCCGCGCCGTACGGCCAGCCGGCGTCGCCCACGGTGAACCAGTCCGGGGCCAGACCCCCGCCGACCACCCAGGCGGCCAGCCGGGGTGCCTCGTGGCCGCCGAGCAGGCAGCCTGCGGCGGAGGCGAGCACGCCGACCAGGAGGGCCTCGGCGAAGACCGTCCGGCGGATCTGTCCCGGGGTCGCCCCGGCCGTGCGCAGCAGCCCGAACTCGCGACGCCGTCGGGCGACCGAGAACGCGAAGGTGGACGCCACCACGAACCCGGACACGAAGGTGGTCACCCCGCCGGCGGTGCCGAACATGGCGTTCATCGCGGTGAGGGCCTCGCGATCCCGGTCGAGGTCGGCGTCGGCCCGGCGGCGCGCGTCGCCCGTGAGGACCTGGACGCCGGTGCCGCCCACCGCCGTACGCACGGCCGACGCCTCGGCGTCCACCACCGCCTGGGTGCCGACCGGCATGATCCGGGCCGCGCGCCGGTCGGTGTAGAACACGGCGTTCTCGAAGCCGTGTCCGGCGACGGTGCCGACCACGCGCACGATGCCGTGATCGGTCCGTACGCGCTTGCCGGGCCGGGCCCAGTGGCCGCTGACGACGACCTCGTCGTCAGCGGTGGGCCCGCGTCCCGCGTCGATCTCGTACGGTGCGAACGCGGCGGTGGACCAGGGGTGGCCCACCAGGTCGCCGGGGCCGCCCCGGGCGCGTACGGCGAACGACCGGTCCTCGACGACGGTGCCGAGCCGCCTCAGCCGCGCGAGGACGTCGGCGGGCAGGGCGCGCGGCCGGTCGAGCGTGCGCACCCGGTCGCCGTGCGGGGTGGACACGCGCAGGGTGTCGGAGGCCTTCACCACGACGGGCGCGGCGGCGAACCGCTCCGGGTTCCGGTCGGGCGCGTGCAGCGTGGCGGCCAGGGCCAGACCCATCACGGTGGTCAGCGCGACGCCGAGCGCGAGGGCGACGAAGCTGCCGACGAAGGTGATCCAGCGGCTGCGCAGGGTGCACAGGGCGACGGTCAGCACGGCCTTGCCTCCAGCTTCGTCATACGCGTGGCGATGTCGTCGGCGCGGGCCCCGGCCACATCGCTCTCGATCCGCCCGTCGACGAGGAAGACGACGCGGTCGGCGTACGAGGCGGCGACCGGGTCGTGCGTGACCATGACGACCGTGCGGCCCTCGGCGTCGACCATGGCGCGCAGCAGCTTCAGCACCTCACGGCCGGTGTGCGTGTCGAGGGCGCCGGTCGGCTCGTCGCCGAAGAGCACCTCGGGACGGGTGATCAGGGCACGGGCCAGGGCGACGCGCTGCTGCTGGCCGCCGGACAGCTCCGCCGGCCGGTGCCGCGCCCGGTCCCCCAGGCCGACCTGTTCGAGCGCCTCCCGCACCCGGGCCCGGGACGGGCGGCGGCGGGCGAGCCGCAGGGGCAGCGCCACGTTCTGCTCGGCGGTCAGGGACGGCAGCAGGTTGAACGACTGGAACACGAACCCGATGCGTTCACGGCGCAGCAGGGTCAGCCGGGTCTCGGTCAGCCGCGTCAGGTCGGTCCCGCCCACGACGACCGAACCCGAGGTGGGGCGGTCCAGCCCGGCGGCGCACTGCAACAGGGTCGACTTGCCCGAGCCGGAGGGGCCCATGACGGCGGTGAACGTGCCCTGCGGGACGGCGAACGAGACCTGGTCGAGCGCCGTCACCTCGCCGTCTCCCACCCCGTACCGCCTGCTGACGGAGTGCAATCGGATGGCGTCCTTGATCATCTGTCCCCACAGTCGTCGATGTCCGTGCTGCCCGGCTTCTCGCTGTCCGTGCTGCCCGGTGGCCGGTGCTGTTCGCCGGCCGGTGCTGCCCGGTGGCCGGTGCTGTTCGGTGAGCACACGAAACCGCGTGACGGCGGTCCCGCGCAGTGCGGCAGGGGCGAGACCTGGGGTAGGGCAGGCACTACCCCAGGAGCTCCGCCTGGGCCGATGGCACCGGCCGGACCGGAGCTTCTACGGTGATCACATGCGCCCTCGGAACGTATGGCAGGCCATGGCCGGACCGGGTTTCCTGCTCTCGCTCTGGCCGTGGCGGTCGGCCGTCTACCTGCTCACCGGCGTACCGGCCGGGGTGCTCGCCCTCGTGGGGATCGTGAGCACGACGGCGGTCGGCTGCGCCCTCGCCCTCGTGCTCGTGGGGCTCCCCCTGCTCGGCTGTGCGGCCCTGGCCGGGATTCCGGTGGCGTGGGCGGAGCGGCACCGACTGCGCCTGGTCGACCGTGACCCGGCCGCCGGCCGTCACCGGGTGCCCGCCGCACGGGGTCTGTGGCCCTGGCTGACGACGCGGCTGCGGGAACGGGCCACCTGGCGGGAGCTCGGATACGCGCTGCTGTTCGCCGTCGTGCTGTGGCCGGTCGACGCCCTCGCGCTCACGGTCGGGCTGCTCGTCCCCCTGTCGGTGATCGCGACCCCGCTGCTGCTGGCGACCGTCGGCGACGGCCGGGAGACCAAGGTGCTCAAGGTCTGGACGGTCACCACCTGGCCGGCCGCCTCCGGGCTCGCCGTGCTCGGGCTGGCCCTGCTGCTCCTGGGCGGCTACGCCCTGGCGGCGGTCGCCGGCGGCCGGGCCGAGCTGACCCGGTTGCTGATCGCGCCGCGCGAGGGCGATCCGGACGAGCGGGTCGTGGAGCTGACGCGCTCCCGCGTCCGGCTGGTGGACGCCTTCGAGTCGGAACGCCGGCGGATCGAGCGTGATCTGCACGACGGGGCGCAACAACGGCTGGTGGCGCTGACGATGACGCTGGGTCTGGCCCGTCTGGACGCGCCGCCGGGACCGCTCGCCGACCAGCTCGCGAAGGCCTATCAGCAGGCGGGCGAGGCACTGGCGGAGCTGCGGGAGCTCGTCCACGGCATCCATCCCAGGGTGCTGGCGGACTACGGCCTCCCGGCGGCGGTCGCCGACGCGGCGGAGCGTTCCGCGGTTCCCGTGGACGTCGACCTGGACCTGTCCGTCCGGCTGCCCGAGAGCGTCGAGGCCGCCGCGTACTTCGTCGTCTGCGAGGCCCTGGCCAACATCGCCAGGCACAGTGGCGCCCATCGCGCGGAGGTGACCGGGGAGCATCGCGACGGACGCCTGTTCCTGCGGGTGCGCGACGACGGCCGGGGCGGCGCGGCCGCCGGGAACGGCAGTGGGCTCACCGGACTTGCGGACCGGGTGTCGGTGCTCGATGGCAGACTCTCCCTGTCCAGTCCACCGGGCGGACCGACCCTCTTGTCTGTGGAGTTCCCTTGCGAGCCGACCGACCGCTGCGCGTAGTGCTGGCCGAGGACAGTGTGCTGTTGCGGGAAGGGCTCATCGGACTGCTCGACCGCTGCGGACACGAGGTGGTCGCGGCGGTCGGCGACGCGGTGGCGCTGGTCGACGCGGTCGAGAAGCACGCCCCCGACATCGTCGTGACCGACGTGCGGATGCCCCCGGGGTTCCAGGACGAGGGACTGCACGCCGCGGTCCGGTTGCGGGAGCGGCGGCCGGGGCTGCCCGTGCTGGTGCTCAGCCAGTACGTGCAGCGGACGTACGCCGCCGAACTGCTGGACTCCGGCGACGGAACGGCGGTCGGCTACCTGCTCAAGGACCGGGTCGGCCAGGTCGAGGAGTTCATGGACACCCTGGGCGAGGTCGCGGCCGGCGGCACGGTCGTCGACCCCGAGGTCGTACGCCAGTTGCTGCGCCGCCGCCGGGATCCGCTGCGACGGCTCACACCGCGCGAGCGGGAGGTCCTGGCCC
Source organism: Streptomyces sp. NPDC104096 (assembly GCF_055584385.1). Classification (NCBI taxonomy): domain Bacteria; kingdom Bacillati; phylum Actinomycetota; class Actinomycetes; order Kitasatosporales; family Streptomycetaceae; genus Streptomyces; species Streptomyces sp. NPDC104096. The sequence goes on along the minus strand of NZ_JBVJMD010000010.1, from coordinate 157,073 downwards.
TGATCGCGGAGGGCAGGTCGAACGGGTCGATCGCCCGCGCACTCGTGGTGTCCGAGGCGGCCGTCGGCAAGCACATCGGCAGCATCCTCGGCAAGCTGGACCTGCCGCAGACGGACGAGACCCATCGCAGGGTGCTGGCGGTCCTCGCGTTCCTGCGGGCCTGACCGGGCACCCCTCGGGACGCCTCGCACCCCGCGCGGATGCGCACCGGTGCCCGGGGGGCGCATTCTTTCTGTGTCGCCCGCGTGTCGCCCACGTGAGCGGCTCCAGAACGGGGACGAGGTAGGGCCGATGTGACTGGGAGCGCCGGGAGCGGGGCAGGAACCGGACGGCTGGCCGGGCTGCTGACCCAGGCCGCGGCGGAGGCGGTCCGGACGGCCGAAGGGCCGGTCGCGGGTGTCTACCTGCGGGCCGGCACACCCGGCCTGCTGCGGCTCGCCGTCCTCGCCGGGCTGCCCGCGCCGCTGTTCCACCCCTGGTGGCGGCTGCATGTGAACCGGCCCTTCCCGGTGGCCGACGCCTACCGGCTCGGGGTCCAGGTGATCCTGCCCAACGCGACCGAGGCGATGCGGCGCTACCCCCAGTTCGCGGCGGGGCTGCCCTTCCAGTTCGGTTCCCTCTACGTGCCGGTCGTCGGCGGGGCCGGGCCGCTCGGCGTCTTCACGATGCTGCGCCCCGCCGCGGCCGACGCCGCCGAGTTGCGGGCGGACCGGGAGCAGCTCACCCGTCTGGCCGCCGACCTGGGCCGGTCGCTGCACCGGCTGGAGGGCGAGGGACCACCGTTGGCCTGGGACGAGCGGCCTCTGTCCGTGCGGACACCGGCCGTCGGGCCGGCCTCGGACCGCTCGGCGGGCTTCTCCTGGGACCCGGCCACGGACCTGGTCACGCCCGACCGTGAGGTGCACGCCCTGCTGGGCCTGCCCCCGGGAGAGTTCCCGGCCACCCTGCGCGACCTGGCCCGCACCCTCGCCCCCACCGACTCCCCGCAGCTCCTGGCCCTGCTGCGGGAGACCGCCGAGGGCAGACCGCCGCCCCTGTCCGTGCCGGTGAGGGCGGCGGACGGCGCGCTCCGGCTGCTGCGGCTGCGGGCCCCCGAGCCGGGTGCCGGGCCCGACGGAGCGGGCGCCGGGGGCGTGCTGCGCGACCCGAGGGCCGACTCGCCCGCCGACGCGGCGGCCGGTCTGCTGCCGGAGGGTGTGTTCTGTCTGGACCGGCTGGGCCTGGTCGTGTACGCCAATCCGCGGGCCGCGCACCTGCTGGGGCTGTCCCGGACCCGGCTGCTGGGCCGTGCGCTGTGGGACAGCGCCCCCTGGCTGCGCCAGCCCGCGTTCGAGGAGCATCTGCGCGGCGCCCTGCTGGCGCCCGACCCCGTGCACTTCCACGTCCGGCGCCCGGCCGCGGACGACGAGCAGACCTTCGAGGGCGAGTGGCTCGCCGTGTCGGTCTACCCCGGTTCCAACATTCTGACCTGCACCGTCATGCCGTCGAACCGGATCGCCGAACCGGTCGACGTGCGCCGGACGGCACCGGAGGAGCCTCCGGCCGCCGGCCTGCCCCGGATCGGCGGCCTGCTGTCGGGCACCGCCCCCACGCCCCCGCAGTACCGGCCGATCGTGCTCGCGATCGCGCTGACCGAGGCGGTGACCGCCCGGCAGGTGTCCGCGGTGGTGATGCAGGAGCTGCTGCCCGCGTTCGGCGGGCGCAGCCTCGCCATCTACCTGTTGCAGGACCGGCATCTGTACCTGGCCTGGGAGAGCGGCTTCCCGGAGGGCTTCCTCGCCCCCTTCGAGGGGGTGGGTCTGGACGCCCGGCTGCCGGGCGTCGAGACCCTCACCACCGGCCGCCCGCTGTTCTTCGACTCCATACAGCAGATGCAGGCCGCGTACCCCGGGATGGCGGTCGACGCCACGCAGGGCGCCCGGGTCTTCCTGCCGCTGATCGCCTCCGGCCGCCCGGTCGGCTCCTGCATCCTCGGCTTCGACCGGCCGCACAGCTTCAGCACCGAGGAACGCACGGTGCTCACCGCGCTCGCCGGGCTGATCGCCCACGCGATGGAGAAGGCGCAGCGCTACGACACCGAGGCCGCGCTCGCCCGTGGGCTCCAGCAGGCCCTGCTGCCCCGGCGGCTGTCCTCGCATCCGCTGCTGGAGACCGCCGGGCGGTACCTGCCCGGCACCCAGGGCATGGACGTCGGCGGCGACTGGTACGACGTCGTCGAGGCGGGGGACGGGCTGGCCCTGGTGATCGGGGACGTCCAGGGGCACGGGGTGCAGGCGGCCGCCACCATGGGGCAGCTGCGCAGCGCCGTCCGTGCCTTCGCCCTCGGCGGTCATCCGCCCGACGAGGTCATGAGCGGGACCAACCGGCTTCTCGTCGACCTGGACGCCGGCCAGTTCGCCAGCTGCTGCTACCTGCGGCTGGACCCCGCGACCGGTCGGCTGTGGGTCGCCCGCGCGGGACACCCGCCTCCCCTGCTGCGCCAGGCCGACGGGTGTGCGCAGGTCGTGGACATCCCCGGCGGCGTCGTCCTCGGCGTGACCCCCGACGCCCACTACCCGGTGATGGAGCTGCGGCTGGAACCCGGCGCGATCCTCGCCCTGTACACCGACGGGCTGGTCGAGCGGCCCGGCTTCGACATCGACGACGGCATCGACACGCTGCGCGAGGCGCTGGACCGGGCCGCCGGCGCGGGCGCCCCGCGGGGCGAGCAGTCCCTGGGGGATCTCGCCGACCGGCTCACCGCGACCGCCCGGCACGCCGTCGACCGGCCCGACGACATCGCGCTGCTCCTGGCCACCCGCCACACCGCACCCCGGCACCGAGGCTGACATCGCGGGGGAGCCCGAGGGGTGAGGGGGACGCCACACGCGGTGACGCCCCTCGCCTCGGGGAGTCCGGCAGTGTAGACAGGGCACATGGTCCGACTCCTGGGTCGAGTGGGGGCTGAGTCAACCCGTCCGGACGGTCGCGGCGTGCCGCGCGCGCCGGACCGCGCCGACGACGCGCGCGGGCGGCGGACGCGGGTGCCGTCCGGCGCGCCGGACGGACCGCGCGCCGACGGGGAGCGGCCGCGCCGCGAAAAACCCGGGCGACTGCGGTCCGCGCTGGGTGGACGCAGCCTCGCCGCGCAGGTGTTCGTACTGAACGTGGTCATCGTGGTGCTGCTGGCCGTGGCCGCGGTGGTGGCGCTGGTGCTCCAGGTGCGGCACGACACGACCGCGGAGGCCCGCAGCCGTTCGCTCGCCGTCGCAGAGACCTACGCCCACTCCCCCGGCATCCACGCGGCGCTGCGCAGCGCGCATCCCACGGCCGTGCTCCAGCCGTCCGCCGAGGCGGCCCGCAAGGCCGCGGACGTCGACTTCATCGTCGTGACGAACGCCGAAGGGATCCGCTACACGCACCCCAGACCGGACCGCATCGGCAAACAGTTCGTCGGGACGCTGCAACCCGCGCAGGCCGGTGGCACGGTGGTCGAGGAGGTCGACGGGACCATCGGGCGGCTGGTGCAGGCCGTGGTGCCGGTCAAGGCGCCGGACGGAAAGGTCGAGGGCCTGGTCTCGGCCGGGATCACCACCGAGCACGTGGGCGGTGCCGCGGAGCGGGAGCTGCCGCTGATGCTGGGCGCCGCGGCCGCGGGCCTCGGGCTGGCCACGGCGGGCACGGCGCTGGTGAGCAGACGGCTGCTGCGGCAGACGCACGGCCTCGGCCCGCACGAGATGACCCGGATGTACGAGCACCACGACGCGGTGCTGCACTGCGTACGGGAGGGGGTGCTCATCGTCGGCGGCGACGGCGACCTGCTGCTCGCCAACGACGAGGCGCGCCGGCTGCTGGACCTGCCGGCGGACGCCGAGGGCCGCGACGTGCGCGACCTCGGCCTCGATCCGGGCACCGCCGAGCTGCTCGCCTCGGGCCGGGTCGCGACGGACGAGGTGTTCCTGGTCGGCGACCGGCTGCTGGCGGTCAACCACCGGCCCACGGACCTGGCGGGCGGGCCGGCCGGCAGCGTGGCCACGCTGCGCGACTCCACCGAGCTGCGGGCCCTGTCCGGCCGGGCGGAGGCGGCGCGCGAACGCCTCGACATGGTCTACGCCGCCGGGGTGGGCATCGGCACGAGCCTGGACGTGACCCGGACCGCCGAGGAGCTGACCGTCATCGCCGTGCCGCGGTTCGCGGACTTCGCCACCGTGGACCTGTTCGACGCCGTGGTCGGCGGCGACGAGCCGAAGCCGGGCGACGCGCTGCACCGTATCGCCTCGGGCGGCATCCACGGCGGCGCACCGCTCTACCCGCTCGGCTCCCGGATCAGGTTCGTCGCGTCCTCGCCGCAGGCGCGCAGCCTCGCCACCGGCCGGGCGGTGCTGGAGCCGTGGCTGGACCGGGCGGCGGGCTGGCGTGCGCAGGACCGGGAGCGCACCGAGCAGGTGGTGGAGTACGGCATCCACTCGCTGATCACCGTTCCGGTGCGGACGGGGTCGCTGATCCTGGGCGTGGTCAGCTTCTGGCGTTCGCAGCGGCCCGAACCGTTCCACGAGGACGAGGTGACCCTCGCCGAGGAGCTGGTCGCCCGCGCCGCGGTGTCCATCGACAACGCCCGCCGCTACACGCGCGAGCACAGTACGGCGGAGGCGTTGCAGCGCAGTCTGCTGCCGCGCAGCCTGCCCGAGCAGGACGCCCTGGACGTCGCCTACCGCTATCTGCCCGCGCAGGCGGGCGTCGGCGGCGACTGGTTCGACGTGCTGCCGCTGTCCGGCGCCCGGGTGGCGCTGGTCGTGGGCGACGTGGTGGGCCACGGGCTGCACGCGGCGGCCACGATGGGCCGGCTCCGCACGGCGGTGCACAACTTCTCCGCCCTGGACCTGGCGCCCGCCGAGCTGCTCGCCCTGCTCGACGAGCTGGTCGGCCGTATCGACCAGGACGAGTCGGCGGAGGGGGCCGGCGCGCCGGTCAGCGGCGCGACCTGTCTGTACGCGGTCTACGACCCGGTGTCCGGGCGCTGTGCGCTGGCCCGCGCGGGCCATCCGCCGCCGGCCGTGATCCGGCCCGACGGCCGGGTGGACTTCGTCGACGTGCCGGCCGGTCCGCCGCTCGGGATCGGCGGGATGCCCTTCGAGACGGCCGAGGTGGAGCTGGCGGAGGGCAGTCGGCTGGTGCTGTACACCGACGGGCTGATCGAGGACCGGGCGCGGGACATCGACGTGGGTCTGGAGCTGCTGCGCACCGCTCTGGGGCGGGCCGGGGACTCCCCCGAGGCCACCTGCCGGACCGTGCTCGACGAGCTGCTCCCCGACCGGCCGGGCGACGACATCGCGCTGCTCGTGGCGCGTACCCGGGTGCTCGGCGCCGACCGGGTCTCGGAGTGGGAGGTGCCGATGGATCCGGCGGCGGTGCAGGACGTACGGGCCCGGGTGGCGCGCCGGCTGGCGGAGTGGGGCCTGGCGGAGCTGACCTTCGCCTCGGAGCTGATCCTCAGTGAGCTGGTCACCAACGCGATCCGCTACGGTGGCGCTCCCCTGCGCGTCCGCCTGCTGCGCGACCGCAGTCTGATCTGCGAGGTCTTCGACAGCGGCAGCACCTCGCCGCATCTGCGGCACGCGGCGACGACGGACGAGGGCGGTCGCGGGCTGTTCCTGGTGGCGCAGCTGGCCGAACGCTGGGGCACCCGGTACACGTCCGACGGCAAGGTCATCTGGGCCGAGCAGCCGCTTCCCTGACGCCCGCCGTCTACCCATAAACGAGGCTTATGGGTCCATAGACCGGACCCGCGTACCAACTAAGGTTTGCCTCAGTTTAGGCTTCCCGTCGAGTCGCTTGTCATCGCTCGAAGGGAACCTGATCATGCCCCGCCCCCTGCGGGTAGCCATCGTCGGAGCCGGCCCCGCCGGGATCTACGCCGCCGACGCGCTGCTGAAGTCCGAAGTGGCCGCCGAACCCGGTGTCTCGATCGACCTCTTCGAGCGCATGCCGGCCCCGTTCGGCCTGATCCGCTACGGCGTCGCGCCCGACCACCCCCGCATCAAGGGCATCATCACCGCCCTGCACCAGGTGCTCGACAAGCCGCAGATCCGCCTCTTCGGCAACGTCGACTACCCGACCGACATCAGCCTGGACGACCTGCGCGCCTTCTACGACGCCGTGATCTTCTCCACCGGCGCGACGGCCGACCGGGAGATGCGCATACCCGGCATCGAGCTCGACGGCTCCTACGGCGCCGCCGACTTCGTGTCCTGGTACGACGGCCACCCGGACGTCCCGCGCACCTGGCCGCTGGAGGCCGAGAAGGTCGCCGTCCTCGGCGTCGGCAACGTGGCGCTCGACGTGGCGCGCATCCTGGCCAAGACGGCGGACGAGCTGTTGCCCACCGAGATCCCGCCGAACGTCCACGAGGGTCTGAAGGCGAACAAGGCGGTGGAGATCCACGTCTTCGGCCGCCGCGGCCCGGCCCAGGCGAAGTTCAGCCCGATGGAGCTGCGGGAGCTGGACCACTCCCCCACCATCGAGGTCATCGTCGACCCCGAGGACATCGACTACGACGACGGCTCCATCGCCACCCGGCGCGGCAACAAGCAGGCCGACATGGTCGCCAAGACGCTGGAGAACTGGGCGATCCGCGACATCGGCGACCGTCCCCACAAACTGTTCCTGCACTTCTTCGAGTCGCCGGCCGAGGTCCTCGGCGAGGACGGCAAGGTCGTCGGTCTGCGCACCGAGCGCACGGCCCTGGACGGCACGGGGAACGTCAAGGGCACCGGCGAGTTCAAGGACTGGGACGTCAGCGCGGTCTACCGGGCCGTCGGCTACCTGTCCGACAAGCTGCCCAAGCTGCCGTGGGACGTCGACTCCGGCACGGTCCCGGACCAGGGCGGCCGGGTCGTCGAGGAGAGCGGCGCGCACCTTCAGTCGGTCTACGTCACCGGCTGGATCCGGCGCGGCCCGGTGGGCCTGATCGGCCACACCAAGGGCGACGCCAACGAGACGGTCGCCAACCTCCTGGACGACCACGCGAACGGCCGCCTGGGCGTGCCCGCCTCGCCCGAGCCCGAGGCCGTGGACGCGTTCCTCGCGGAGCGCAGTGTCCGCTTCACCACCTGGGAGGGCTGGTACAAGCTGGACGCCGCCGAGAAGGCGCTGGGCGAACCCCAGGGCCGGGAGCGCGTGAAGCTCGTCGAGCGCGAGGACATGCTCCGGGAGAGCGGCGCCTGAGACGACGCACCGGCCGGCCCGTGGGCGACCACGGCCGGCCGCCCCGCGGGGCCCGGCGGCACACCTGCCGCCGGGCCCCGCACCCGTCTCACTTACCGGCCCCCGCGCCCGTCTCTTTTACCCGGCCCGCCCGCCGTCCGCCCGGCCCGCGCGCCGTCCGTCCGGGTCGCCCGCTTGCCCGGGCCGCCCGCCGGCCCGTGCCTCGTGCCTGCCCCTCGGGCCGTCGTACGGGAACGGTCGCGGTCGCCGCGGGAAACCGGGTGAAGTCCGCACCGATGGCTGCTAGCTTCCCCCGGTGTTCACCCTCCACGAGCCGCCCCTGTTCACCCGTCTGCGTGACGCACGGCGGATCCTCGTCGCCGGCGCGGGCGGCGGATTCGACATCTACGCCGGGCTGCCGCTGGCCCTCGCCCTACGGGCGGCCGGCAAGGAGGTCCAGCTGGCGAACCTGTCCTTCGCCGACCTGTACGGACTGGACCTGGACGTGTGGCTGGAGCAGGACGTGGCCGCGATCCGCCCGGACACCGTCGCGCGCGGCGACTACTTCCCCGAGCGCACCCTCGCCCGGTGGCTGGAGCTGCACGGCATGCCGTCCACGGTGTACGCGCTGTCCCGTACGGGCGTCACCCCGCTGCGCGCCGCCTACCGCGCGCTCCTGGACCACCTCGGCGGGGTCGACGCGATCGTGCTGGTGGACGGCGGCACCGACATCCTCATGCGCGGGGACGAGGACGGGCTCGGCACCCCCGAGGAGGACATGGCCAGCCTGGGCGCCGTGGCCGGTCTCGACGAGGTGGAGCAGCGACTGGTGGCGTGTCTCGGCTTCGGCGTCGACGCCCATCACGGGGTCAACCACGCGCTGGTGCTGGAGAACCTGGCCGCGCTCCAGCGCGAGGGTGCCTGGCTGGGCGCGTTCTCGCTGCCGTACGACAGCAGTGAGGGCGCCCTCTACGTCGACGCGGTCGCCCACGCCCAGCACAGCACGCCGGACCACCCGAGCATCGTGAACGGCTCCGTGGCCGCCGCCGTGCGCGGCGATTTCGGCGACGTGCGGTTCACCGAGCGGACGAGGAACAGCCGGCTGTTCGTCAACCCGCTGATGGCCGTGTACTTCTGCGTCGACGCGGTCGGTCTGGCCCGTCGCAACCTTTATCTGGACCGGATCGAGCACACCGTCCTGACCCGGCAGATCAGCTCCGTCATAGCGGAGTTCCGCGACGACCTGCCGAGCCTGCGCCCGCCGCGCGTGTTCCCGCACTGAGCGGGGCCGACCTCGACAGCAGTACGAGGCCGCCCGCGCCCGCCAGGCCCGCCAGGCCCGCCAGCATGCAGACCAGGCTCAGCGCGGGGCCGGACGACCAGTCGACGGAGCGCGCGTGGACGGCGAGGACGAGCGTCACGGCGAGCGCGGTCCCGGGCAGGGCCGGCAGGGCCGGGCGGGTGCGGGCGAGATCGTCCTCGGCGAGGGCGCCGAGCACGCCGGTGCCCAGGGCGAGGGCCCACACCCCGAGCGCCTGGGCGTCGGGCCGGCCGACGTCCCAGGGGACGAAGGCGGCCCAGAGTCCCGGTCGCAGCAGCAGGCCCGTGCCGATGCCCAGCCAGGCCGAGCCGAGCACGGCCAGCGGCGGCTTCGACCAGCCGGGCAGCGGCAGCGCGCGGGGCCGCGCCGGGCGGGCGGCACCGAGATGCTGCCGGGTCAGGGTGGCGAGCGCGGCCACGCACAGCACTCCCAGCACGAACAGCCAGCCCAGGCTGAACAGCACCGGGACGATGCCGCCGCCGCGGGCGACGTACAGCCGTCCGGCGTTGAGCAGGGTCACGGCGAACAGGCCGACGAGCACGACGCCGAGGGCGTACACGAGCGTACGTACGTCCTGCCAGCGGGCGGCCCGGCCGACGGCGAACAGGCCCGGGGAGGTGCCCGGCATCGCCGCGCCGACCAGGCCGGGGCTGAGGGAGCCGGGCGACGGCCAGGCGCCGAGGACATGACCGGTGAGGCTGACGGCGGCCAGCGGTCCGCCGACCAGGACGCTGATCACCGCCACCGCCGTGGCCAGGACCGCCACCCCGGCGGTCAGCGGCCGTCCCCGTCCGGGGCGGGCGTGGCGGGAGCGTCCGGCATGAGGTTGTCCCTCCGATCCGTTCGAGTCGGCTTCGCTGGACGGCACCAACGTGTTCGATCGCCGCGTTCGATCGCGAGGGCGATCGCGGTCGATCCGTTCCGGGCTACGCCACCGTTCCGCCGACCGGCGACGCGACTAGGGCGTGTTTCGAAAGTCCCGTCTGCCCGGCGACGCCTGGCACGCGCGCTCGCCGCGTTGTCGGGATCACCCCGATACATCCAGTATCGGGGCGACCCTCCGCCTTGCGATCGCACGCACCAGACGCCGCCGGGCCCGCCCTTCGGGCGGACGACGCTACTTTCGAAACACGCCCTAGCAGCGCGCCGGGAGCCGCCCGCCTGAGCACCTCGCGGGCGTACACGACCCGCAGGCTCACCACGGCCGTCGCGGCGAACGCCAGGACGCCGCAGCCGATCGACACCCCGGCGACGAGCGCCGTGTGCGGATCGAGTCCCAGCCCCCGTTCCAGCAGCGGGGCCGTGCCGGCCGACAGCACCGGGGCCAGGCACAGGCCCGTCAGTTGCAGCAGCCACTCCTCCCGGGCCCAGGCGCGTCCCTGCCGTCCGGCGCGTCGGGCGCCCACGGCCATGACGGCGTAGGCGGCCGCGTACGGCAGCAGATAGGCCCACAGCAGCCGCCGCCCCGGGCCCGCCGCCTCCAGGAAGGTGTGCGTGATCCGGGCGAGGGCCGCCGCGCCGGCCAGATGGGCGGCGGCCAGTACCGGCAGCGGTACCCACGAACGGCCCGCGCCGGACAGCCGCCCGCGCCGGTCCAGGGTGCGCGAGGCGACGAGCGCGCCCAGGGCGACCACCGAGCCCAGGTGCATGATCGCCACCTGGTTGACGTCCGTCATGGGCAGCCCCGGCAGCAGCCACGGCAGCGCGCCCCACTCCAGCCGCAGCAGCGGAGCGGTCAGCAGGAAGCCGTAGCACAGCAGCATCCAGCGCTGGTGCAGGTCGGGGAAGCCGCCGACGGCCGCGAGGACGCCGAACGTCACGCTGAACACCGTGCCGACCAGGATGACGGCGAGCACGATCCAGAACGCCGCGCCGCTGAACGCGTCCGCGGGCGCGGTCCGGGCGAGGTACACTCCGGCGCCCGCCATCGAGGCGTACACGGTCACCGCGAAGACCACGCCGAGGATCCGGTGCGCCCGCGCCCGCCCGCGGGCGGCCGTCAGCAGCTGCGCGGGACCCAGCAGCATGAGCAGGCCGCCGAGCACGGAGTGCACGATCATCGGCAGCAGGCTGTGCCGGTACGGACCGATCCTGGTCGCCAGCGCGTCGGCCGCGTACCGGGGCGAGACCGCGCGGCCGAGCAGCCACTCGCCGAAGGCGGGCGCGCCGGGACGGGCGTAGGGCCACAGCTCGGTCATCGCGATCGGCGCGTAGGCCACGCAGACCGCGGACACCGCGACGACGGCGCCACGGCGCCGGCCGGCCCTCGTCGGACGACGCACGACGGCTCCCTGCCCGCGGCCGGACCCGGCCACCGATAGTCTCTTCTGGACTATCGAGAAGGTAGGGGTGACCCGGCCGCGCGTCAACGGTCCCGCGTACGTTCCTCACGGCGGCCCACCCAGTCCCAGAAGTCGGCCATCATCCGTTCGTAGCGCAGGCCGAACTCCAGGGCCTCGCGCTGACCGGGGGTCAGCAGGTCGCCCACGCTCGCGGCGAGTTCCTCGTAGGTGCGCAGGGTGCGGGCATGGGCGTCCAGCTGTTCCGGGACCAGCACGTCGGGGCTGCCGCCGAACCACAGTTTGAGGATGCCGCGTTCCCTGGCCTCCACCGGCACGAACTCCGGGTCGTCGAGCCAGCCGCGCAGCGCGCTCCGGCCGGACTCGGTCAGCGTCAGCACCCGGCGGTTGCGGCCGCTCTCCTGCCGCACCTGGGCCAGCAGGCCAGCCGCCAGCAGACGGTCGCACTGCGCGTACACCTGGGCGTGCGGTACGGACCAGAACGGCGCGACCGTACGGGCCGCCTCCACCTTCACGTCGTACGCACTCGCCTCGCCGAGCTTGTCGATGATGCCGAGGACGAGGAAGGAGGAGGTGGTCAACCGGGCGTCGGACATGGGCTGACCGTATCGTCCCGGAACCCGGCCCCGGACGGACGGCGCAGCCGGCCGCGGGGCGCCGCCCGAGGCCGGCTGCGCCGGGCGGGCGAGCCGGGGCACCGGAGCGCCGCACGGCGGGCCGCGTGCGGGGAGGGAGCGCGCGGCCGCCGCGCGACGGGTTGTGCGCCGGAGCGGCGGCCCGCGCCGACGTGGGCCAATCCGTGGTCGCGCAGATGCTGCGAGTGCGGCCGGGGCGGGTAGATCTCCTTCAGCGGCTTTCCGCCCGACACCTCCCGCGAAGGACACAAGGCCTTGGCTCTCACCTACCCCGACGCACCCTCAGCCCGTCGTCCCGGCAGGTCCTGGACGATCCGGGTGACGGGACATCGCGACCGTACCGCCACCGTGAGCTGCTCCTCGGCGTGCAGCATGCCTCCCCGTTCCCGCGACATCGCCGCCCTGCGCCGGTTCGCCGAAGCCCACGCCGCCGCCCACGCCAAGGCGGCGTCGGTGCGTCCCGACGCGGCCTGTTCGTGCCGTCAGCAGCGCTGCGTGCTGCACGAGAACACCAGGGTGTCCTGCGGGGGCGTGGTGCTCCTCGTCCTGCGCCACGATCCCTCGGTGGGTCAGGTGTGGACGCTCAGCGAGGTCTGCTCCGCGTGCGCCCCCTTGATGCCCCACACCCGGGTGCTGGGCCGGGCCGCGCCGCTCGCGAGGCCGGCCGAGCCGGGCATAAAGCCCGTGCCCCCGGGGTCTCGGGCGGCGACGCGCCTGGTCCCCGGTGGGTTCAGCGGGCCGCCCGGTGACGGCGCGCCCGACCGCGCGGTGCGCGGCCGACGCGGACGTCGCTGACCCGGGACGGCCTGCTCAGATCTCCAGCTCGTTCTCGATCTTGCGCAGCTGGTGCCGCGCCATCGCCAGGTTGGCGCGGTTGGACTCCAGCACGAGGTAGAGGAACAGCCCCGACCCGTCACGCCCCTTCAGCAGCCGGATCAGGTGGTACTGGCTGCTCAGGGTGATCAGGATGTCCTCGATCTCGCCCTGGAGACCGAGGTGTTCCATCGTGCGCAGCTTGGAGCGCACGACATCGGTGTTGCCCGCCGCCGCGACCTCCAGGTCGAAGTCCTTGCCGCCGCCGAGCGTGCCCAGCGCCATGCCGCTGGTGTAGTCGACGAGGGCTGCCGCGGTCGCGCCGTCGATGGAGCTGAGGCATTCCTTGAGGGAGACTTCCAGGTTGGCCATGTCTCATGTCCTTTCAGATCGAGGGGGGTTGAACAGGAGCGAGATGGTTCGGGGCGGCGTTCCGGCGGCCGCGGACCTCGGGCCCTGAGCCGTTGCCTGTTGCCTGTTGCCTGTTGCGGCACTAGTTGCCGGCCTCGGGCCGCAGCCAGTGCCGGGACTGCTGTGGTATCCGCAGCGGAAGGGTGCCGAGCGCGCGCCCCGGGTCGGCGGGGGGCGGCGGATCGTCCGGGAGCGCCCGCCGGGGGCGGCGCACGCCCGCGTCGGAATCGGCCTGGGCCGCGACGAGTTCGGCGATCCGCGCGCCGCTGCGTCTGCCCTCCAGATGGAGCCGGCCGACGTTGGCTCGGTCGTCGGCGAGCAGGGTGAGCACGGCGGACGGCCCCGCCGCGTACGTCGCCACGTAGCCGTCGGTGCCGCGCACCAGCAGTTCGCAGAACTCGCCGCGCCGGGCGGTGTCCACCATGCGGTGGGCGACGCCGAGGGCTGCCGCGGTGAGCGCCGCCAGCCCCTCCGTCTCGGCGTCCGGCAGGTCCTGGGCGAGGACGAGACCGTCGGCGCTGGCCGCCAGGGATCCCGCGAGCAGGGGTATACGGGTGCGCAGTCGGCGTAGTTCGCTCAGGACGTCGGCTTCGACGGCCATGACCAGTCTCCTTTCGGCACGCTGTCGTCGCGCGCGGATCACAGGGCCTCCAGGGCGTCTCGAAGCCGCCGCAGGAGGGCGGTGTCGATCTCGTCCTGGGCCGCCGGTTGCCAGGGAAGGGCCGGGGCGGGGGGCACGGGCGGGGCGGATACGGTGGTGACGAGGCCGTCGGCGGCCAGGCGCCGCAGTTCGACGAGCGTGGGGAACGTCCGCCAGGCCAGCGCCGAGGCGATCTCGGCGGCCGTGCGCACTCCGTCGACCTGCGCCAGCGCGCGGCCGCGCCGGGTGGGCAGCGCCGCCGCGCGGACGCCGGGCACCCGCACGAGGGGGGCGTTGTCGATGTCGGGCTCGGGCCAGATGCGCTGGAGCTGGTCACGCCGCCGCTGCGACTCCCGTACGACGGTGTCCACCGGCACGGGCCGGACCGCACCGAGCCAGTGCCCGATGTCGGGGCGGAAGCGCGGCGCGCGGCCGGTACGGCCGAGGGCGAAGTACGCGGCGTCGAACAGCACGCCCAGGTGGCACAGTTCCAGCGCTCCGGCGGCGAGCCGCCCGCTGTCGACGAGTTGCCGGCCGACGCTGCGGCGCCTGCCGCCCCGGTCGAGTGCCTCCTGCCAGCCGTCGGGGTCGACGGCACCGCTGCCGGTGAGCAGCAGGCCCAGGTCGGGGGCGAACGGGGAGTCCACGTGCGCGACGCGTCCGGCCACCAGGTAGAAGGTGCCGCGCTCTCCGCTGAGGGCACCGGTCGCGCGGTCGGCGGCGAGGCTTTCGAGCGAGTTCAGGACGGTGGCGTCCGTCAGCGGTAACGGGGTCATCCGAGCACCAGCCGATTCGCCGTCTCGGCCAGTCGGATGCGTGCCAGGGCCAGGTTTCCGTCGGCGCGGTTCAGCCAGAGGTGGAGGAAGACGCTGCTGTCGAAGGGGGTGGAGACGAAGGTGAGCACGTGGTACGAGTCGGGGGTCGTGACGATCACGTCCTGGACGGGCGGTGCCGTGCCCGGGTCGGGCTCCGGCCCGTCACCGACGTCCTCGGGTGCGAAGGAGCGGCTCTCCAGCGCGGCCCGCGCGAACTCCGCGGTCTCCGCGGCCGCGGCCTCGTGGTCCCCGCCGGACGCCTCGCCGACCACGCCCAGGGCGAGCCCACTGACCCAGTCGATCACCGCGGCGCCTCGGGCACCGGGCACCCGCATGGCGTCCAGCAGACTCTCGTCGATTCCGGGCACGCAGGAACCCCCCTCCCCGCACGGATGTATCGCGAACGTGATGTTGAGACTACGGAATGTGTCGGCTGCGGGTGAGGGCTTTGGCATTTTCCAAAGGAACATGCGCAGTTATGGCCGAGGACGATCGCCGGCCGGACCGGCCCTGAGGGAGCGCGCAGGTCCGCCCCTCCCGGCCCGGAGGGGACCCGTCCGTCCACGACCGCCAGGCGCCCGAGCGGGACCGGTCACGGGTGTGCGCCGGTGGTACACCGAGAACCTCGCGCACCACATGGGTGCGACGCGCCGGACCACCCCCGCCTGGCCGTACGCACCCCGGGACGACGATACTGGTTCTCGCACGTCGTCCCCGCACCACAGATGGACTCATGCCGACCTCTCCCACCGCGCAGCCCACCCTTCCCCCGACGGTCTGGCTCGTCCGGGGCCGCCATCTCGGCCCGGCAGCGGCCGACGCCCTGCGCAAGAACCTCCGTACGCTCAAGGACACCGAGGTGGTCCTGGACTGGCTGGAGGTACCGGAGTCCGACAGTGCCCCGGACGAGCGGATCTTCGAGGCCCGCTGGCTGGTCGGGCCGCAGGTGACCGTGCGGGCGCGGCTGACGCTCACCGAGGACACGGCCTTCGGGCAGGACTGGACGCTGGTCGCGGAGGCCGAGCAGCCGTGGGACCAGCGCTGGCCCTCCCCGGCCACCATGTTCTGGCCGCAGGAGCGGGACACCGCCTGGGACCACGAGGCCACCACCCGCCTGCGGTTCCTGGACACCAACCCGCTCCCCGAGGACGACAAGGAGCTGCGGCGTCTGCTGCGCTCCGCGGTGCGCGGCAGCTGGGCCGTCCATCTCGTCGTCCACGAGGCCATGACCCCCGACCAGCGGGGGCGCCGCCCGCTGACCCCGCTGCTCGGACCCGGTCTGCACCACCGGGTGGTGGAGCACCGGGCCGCGCCGCACCAGCTGCGCTCGGTGAACTGGGCGCTGCGCGAGTTCGGGGTGGAACTGCCGCGCGGCGGCGCCGTGGTGCTGCCCGGGACCCCGGTCGCGCCCGACCACGACGCGTCCGCGTTCGCCGTACGCAGTGTCTTCCTGGACGGCTCGGAGCCGACCGAGGTGCTCGACGCGGTGACACGTTTCGCCGCGTCGCCCCGGCCGCTGCCGGCCGGCGCCGAGGCCGCCCTGACCCGGCTGCGGGAGGACTGGCGGCTGCTGACGCTGGAGGAGGAACTGGACCGCGAGCGCAAGCTCGTGGCGATGTACGCCGAGGCGCTCGAGGCCATGACGCAGTCCCGCGATCTGTACCGGGAGGCCGCCGAGCGGGCCAACGAGGCGCTGGCCGCGTACCGCGAGGGCGCCGGAAGTCGACCCCCGGCCCCCCGCGCGGGCGGCTCCCCGTTCCAGCAGTTGACGCGCACGCTGGAACGCTTCAAGGCCGGCCCGAAGGGCGGGCGCCCCTGGGCGGCCCCGGCCGCCACGGACACCCCGCCCCCGCCCACCACCCCGGACGAGCCCGCCGGAGCGGCCGGGACGACGAGCACGACGGGTACGGCAGGCGTGGCAGGTACGGCGGGCACGCCGGGTACGACGCATGCGGAGCCTCCGGCCGATCGCTGAGCGCGGCGGTCGTTCCCGCTCCGGGCGAGCGCCCGGGACCGGGAAACGCGCCGTCGGCCGGTCCGGCGGAGCCGGTCGGCGGACCAGCACCCGGAGCCCCGCCCGTCACGGAGAGTGCGCGACCGACGCCGTGGCGCGCTCGGCGACGGCCGGGGACGCGACCGGACCGGGGTCGGGCATCCCCGAAGCGCGGCAGCCGACTCGGCCCCGGCCATGACCAGGCGCCCGCGATCTCCGCGCCGCCGGGGTGGAGCAGCCGGGTGAAGCGGCCTCAGCAAACGTGCTTTCCGCCGACAAAAACGGGCATTCGACTACCAAAGGCGGGGGAAAGTACCGGGGTAGCCCAGACGCTGCGCGGCAGACCGCGCGAGGGAGGGTCCGTGGATTCGACCACCACGTTCATCACCGTCGCCGTGGTGGCGGCGGTGCTTCTGTTCGCCCTGGCCGTCGGGGTGTTGGTGCGGCTGGTCCGGGCCCGGCAGGGCCTGCGCCGCGCGGGACTCCCCACCGGGCCGCGCTGGGTCTTCTGGGGCGCGGTCCTGTATTTCGTACTGCCGACCGACCTGTTGCCCGATCCCGTCTATCTCGACGACATCGGAGTGCTCCTGCTCGCCCTCCGCACCCTGCACCGTTCTCCCGACCGCTCCGGTGCCGAGGGCTGACCAACCGGCGCTCCTCGCGCCAAATGTCACGGAGAGTAAGGAAACCAATCACCCGTTCGATTCGTATAAGTACCTGGGGGTCGCACGAAGACAACGGGCCGAGTGACACGGCCGGGCGACACCGCTTGATCGAGGCAGTACCGAAGAGGGAGAGACCATGCAACCGTTCGCGCTCAACTACGCACGCCCAGCGGCGGAGTTGGAGTTCGTGACTCCGTACGCCTACGACTCCGGACGGCAGTTGAACGTGCTCTTCGACGGTCGGATAGCCGCCCGCGACCACGCCCTGCTGAGAGAACTCGGGACCACGACCTCGACGGCGGGCTCGAAGACCCACTTCGACGACTGAACACGAGCGGCCGACCATGACCGTACTGATCCTCACCTGTGAAGAAGACGTCACCACGGACATGGTGATCGTCCACCTGAACGCGACCGGCGTCCCCGTGGTCCGGCTCGACCCGGCGGATCTCACCAACGGCGTCGCGCTGTCCGGCGAGTACGTCCACGGTGCCTTCCGCGGCCATCTGTCCTCCGCGGGGCGCCTGGTGAGCATCGAGGGCCTGCGTTCCGTCTGGGTCCGCAGGCCCGGCGCCCCGGCCGCCCACGCCGCCGGCGCCTCCGCCTGGCTGGCCGAGGAGTCCTCACAGGCCCTCTACGGCATGCTCCGCGGCAGCGGCGCACGCTGGATGAACCATCCCGACGCGGCCGTGCGCGCCCGCCACAAGCCCTGGCAGCTCCATCTCGCCCAGCGCACCGGGCTGCCCGTCCCGGCCACGCTGATCACGACCTTCCCCCAGGCCGCCCGCGAGTTCGCGGAACGCTATCCGGATCTGGTCGTGAAGCCCGTCTCGGGAGCGCACCCGCAGGATCCGCCCCGGGCGGTGCCGACCAGCCGGGTGGCACCGGACGCCGACTTCACGGCGGTGGCGTACGGCCCGACACTGCTGCAACGCCGGGTCGCCAAGAGCGCCGACATCCGGTTGACCGTCGTCGGCGAGCGGATGCTGGCGGCCCGCAAGGCGGCGGACCCGGACGCCGATCCCGACCTGGTGGACGTGCGCTACGCCTCGTCCGCCGTGCCGTGGCGCCCCGTCGAGGTGCCGCCACGGGTCGCCGACGGGGTACGCGCCTACCTCCGCGGGGCGGAACTGGCCTACGGCGCCTTCGACTTCGCCGAGGACGCCGACGGCACCTGGTGGTTCCTGGAGTGCAACCAGTCGGGCCAGTTCGGGTTCGTCGAGGTGGACACCGGCCAGCCCATCGCCCACGTCATCGCGCAGTGGCTGGGCCGGCCGGCGGCGGACGCGCACCCGGAACACGCCCACTGCACCGGTACCGCCATGCCGTGAACCCCGGCCCGCACGCACCCCCACACCCAGGCCTCCCCGGCCCGTACCGTGCGCCGGGCCCCCGTCCCGACCCACGCACACCCCGGCGTGCCCTCGGCCGGCCGAAGGGTCGGTCAGCGCGGCGACTGCCCCGGCATCAGGGCCGTCCGCTGCCAACCGGCACCGGGCGAGGAGGCGCGCGGCGCGGTCTCGGGATAGCCGAGCGCCTGCGTCGGGCGCAGCACTATCTCCAGTTCCCTGCTGACGCGTTCGGCCTCCCGGCGTACCTGGCCGGGAACGTCTCCGCGTTCCGCGATGAGTCGGTCGTAGATGGGGGAATCGTGGAACACCGGGCAACGTGCCTTTCGTCTGGTACGCCTCTTGCGCTGCTGCGCCTCGGCACGATTGCCGAGTCTAGGCGCCCTCGCACACCTCGGTGTTAATTCCGGGAGAGACGGGGGAGAACCGGACAGCCGCCGACACACCGGTCTTTCCGTACGCAGTGGCCGCCAGCAGGGCATCGGCCCTGGTGATCGCCTCACGCACCCCCTCGGTTCCCATCAGGACGCACAGGGTGTAGCTGACGTCCTCCAGCTCCCGGGCCGCGGCGGCCGAGCCGTCCCGTTCGGCACGGGCGATCTGCAACGACGCGTAGCGGGCGAGCAGTCTTCTGACGACCTTCGGGTCCGGAACCAGCACGCGACGCCCCTCTCTCGGATGTGCGCTCCGTCTGCCCGGTCCGCCGCCGGACATGCACGGCATCCGAAACCGCCCGCTTCCAAATCAGCCGTACGCAGTTGAACAAGGGGCACGCCCCTCTGAACGAACGGTGTACCCCGATGTCCCGCTCCAGCCGCTTGCTCTGCGCCCTCTACCTCGCCACCGGTTCCGGACTGGCCTGGCCCGCCGTCCTCGAGTTCCGCTTCGGGCCCGCGTGGGCCGGGTGCCTGTTCGTGGCCGCGAGTCTCGTGCCGGTGATCGCCGTCCTGCGTGAGAGCGTCCTGTGCGACCACCGCAGGGACGCGGCCCGACTGCGACGGCTGCACGCGACCTCGGCCGCGCACGCCGGCCGCACCGCCCTGGACCAGGCGGTCCGCTCCCAGCTCGACGCCGCGTGCTGCGAGCGCTGGTGGACCAGCCTGGGCGCCGACCACGACTCGGCGTGCCGTCACCGCACCCACCGGAGCAGCGCGGCCTGACCGGCGCCCCGGCGGGCGTTCAGGCGTCCGCCACGCCCCGGACGCCGTGGTGGGACTGCGAGACGGTTCGGAGGGTTCACTCCTCCAGCGCGCGGGCGAGTTCCGTGGTGGCGCGGGCGATCTCGGCGTCGTCCTCGGCCATCAGGTGGCGCAGCTCGGCCCGGCGCGCCCGGACGGCCTGCCGCGCCTTGCGCTCCCAGACGACGTGGTTCTCGTGGTGGTTGAGCAGTTTGGGGTAGACGGCGGCCGTGGCCTCCCACTGGCGGGCGTCGGCGATGTTGCCGAGCAACTGGATGATCTGCGCCCGGCAGGTGACCTGCGGGAGCCGGGCGAGCTCCCAGAGGAACGGGACGGTGGCGGCGGTGGCCTGCTCCACGACGAAGCCGAACTGGCAGATGCGTTTCCTCAAGTCGTCGAGCGCGCTTCTGGCCGTCTCGGCGTCACCCCAGGCGACGCTGTTGAGCAGCAGCGGGATGGCCGCCGCGGAACCGGAGGAGTCCTTGATCTCGTGCCAGGGCACCTGCCCCAGGGCCATCAGGGGCGCGGTCCTGGCCACGCCCCGCGCGGGTGTGTCGCTGTCGGTGCGCTGCGTGCTCGGCTGTGCGGTCGGAGCGGGACGCATGGCGGTGAGCCTTTCCACGGCGGTCGTGTCAGCGGAGGGGGCCGGGCGACGGCTCGGCACGGGCGGCGGTGCTCGCGAGGGCCGGGCGGTCCGGCTCCCGTGGTCGCGCAGGTCCTCGGACGGGGCGTGGGCCGCGCCCGGCCGGTGTCCCGGCGGCACGGCGGGCGGGTACGGGTCCTCCGTGGCCGCAGCCGGCACGGGAGCCGCTGGACGAGCCGGCTCCCGGCGGCGGCCGCTCCCCGGGATGTGCGGAGTGGACGGTTCGCACCGGCGCCCCACTGATACCGGTCCCACCTGCCGACAGCGCGGCCTCGCCCGCCGGCCGGACCGCTCCGGGTGCAGGTGACGACACGGCATCCCCCTGATGTGAGGTCAGGTTGCGGCGTCCACACGGGGGTTGACGCCACGGCTATTATCCACGCTGAAGGCCTCCGCGTGCAATTGCACGAGAAATTGCGCGAAATTCGACGGTCGTACGCGGGGTTCGACGAGGAACGTGAACAACGGCGAGGATCGAACAGCGAGGAGACGTCGGTGCCAGGAGTACACAACGGTGTGCGGGCCAGTTCACTGGACGCCACCTGGGTCAAGAGCCGCCACAGCAACGCCGAGGGCAACTGTGTCGAAGTCGCCTCGCTGACCGGCGGAGGCATCGCGGTGCGCAACTCCCGTGATCCCGACGGGCCCGCGCTCGTCTACACGCCGTCCGAGTTGGCGGCGTTCCTCGCCGGGGCGAAGGAGGGGGAGTTCGACCATCTGCTGTGAACCCGCCGCGACAGCGGACAGCGAGCGCGAGCGGAATCCAACTCCCCTGCTTTCCGGCCACACATGAAGGAGACCGGAAGCGTGCGATAGGGTGGTTGGCACTTCTGCCGGTCAGCTGGGAGTCAGGATGTCCGCCGAGTCGCATCGCATCTCCCGTCTCGAACCTTATCTGGACAGACCCGAGCCTGCCCCGACTTTGCTCAAGATGCTGGTCGGCGTGCAGCTGGCCGGCTTCCGGGAGGACGCGGGCCTCTCCCAGGACCAGGCGGCGCGCACCCTGGGGTTCAGCGGGGCGAAGCTCTCCCGTATCGAGTCGGGCAAGGGCCGCAGGCCGCCGACGGAGCACGACGTCCGTGCGCTGCTCGAGCTCTACGGCACGGACGAATACGCGACCTCGGTCCTGCTCAAGCTGCTCCGGCGGGCGGGCGAGCCCGGATGGTGGCAGCGGTACGACAAACGGCTGATGCCGGAGTGGTTCGACCGTCTGGTCGGGTTGCAGGAGGCCGCCGCCACCATCCGTACGTTCGAGATCCAGTACGTACCGGGCCTGTTGCAGACGCCCGCCTACACCCGGGCCGTGGTGGAGCGGGGTCTGCCCAACGCGTCGGCCGCCGAGGTGCAGCGCCGGGTCGAGCTGCGGATGCGCCGGGCGGAGCTGCTGTCCCGCAAGGACGCCCCTCAACTGTGGGCGGTCGTCGACGAGTCGGTCCTGCTGCGGGTGCTGGGCAGTCCCACGGTGATGCGCGAACAGCTCGCCCACCTGGTCGAGATGGCCCAGCGACCCCATGTGACCGTGCAGGTCGTGCCCCTGGACGTGACGAACGCGTCGGCGCCCGCCATACCGATCACCTATCTGCGTTTCGGCGGACTCGACCTGCCCGACGTCGTCTACCTCGAACACATAAGAAGCGCGAACTTCCTGGAGGACCGGGACGAGACCGAGGAGTACCGGCTCGCGCTGGACCGGCTGGCGGACGAGGCGCTCAGCCCGCGCGAGTCGCTGCGGTTGCTGCGCGCGACGATGGCGGGGCGCTATCAGCGGTCCTGAGCGTCACTCACGATCCCTGCTCGCGAACGCCGCTCGCGAACGCCGCTCGTGAGCACCACTCGCGGTTCCTGCCCGTGAACACCGCGGAACCCCGGCCGTGTTCTGCGTCGGGTTGCGCGGCCGGGTTCCGGGGCCGGGTCAGCGGAGGCGGCCGACGCCGCCGAACTCGATCCACTCCTGGGTGAGCTGGCGCGGCGCCACCTCGTTGTCCGGGCGCCAGCCGGACACCTCCACCAGGCCCGGCTCCAGGATCTCCGTGCCGTCGAACAGGGCGGCGAGGTCCTTCTCCTGGCGAACCCGGCCCCAGTGCCCCTGCGTGGCCTTGTCCATGAAGTCGGTGACGAACGCGCGGACCTCGGCGTCCTCGCTGACCAGCTGGCACATCACCAGGAAGCTGCCGGGCGCGAGTCGCTCGCTCACCCGGCGTACGACGGCCTGCGGACCGTCGGTCTCGCTGTCCGGGATGCAGTGGAAGACCGAGTTGAACAGCACCGCCACCGGCTCCGAGAAGTCGATCAGACGCCGGGTGTCCGGGTGGTCGAAGATCTGGTCGGTGGCCCGCAGGTCGGCGTGGATGACGGTGGTGCGCTCGTCCTGCTCCAGCAGTGCCCGGCCGTGGACCAGCACCATCGGGTCGTTGTCGACGTAGACGACGTGCGCGCTGGGGTCGACGCGCTGGGCGACCTGGTGCACGTTGTCCTGGGTGGGCAGGCCTGAGCCGTGGTCGAGGAACTGGCGGATCCCGTAGTCGGCCGCCAGGGTCCTGACCACCCGCTGGAGGAAGCGGCGGTTGTTCACGGCGAGCCGACGGGTGCTGGGGACGACCTTGTCGAGCTCCTCGCAGGCCGCCCGGTCCGCCGCGTAGTTGTCCTTGCCGCCGAGATAGTGGTCGTACATCCGGGCGGCGGTCGGCACATTGGCATCGATCTTCGTGGACAGCTGCTTTTCCATGTGCATCGCTCCCCCAGCTCCGTACCGTGCCACCTGCACGACTGACGGTACATCCTAGGGACTTGGCGTTCTGCCGTTCCAGCCTGTGCGCCAAACTCCCTGTGGAACAGCCAGGTTGCTCGCGCAACCTGTCAGCAGGGCGTTTCTCGTCGGCCGTGCCGACCTGCCGCGGACCACCACGGATTCTTCACCTTTCGGACACGCATCAGGCGTCGGGACCTGAGCACTCGCAGGTGATGGATCGCCGGGAGGGGATGTCGTGATCGTGGTCGCCGTTCTGCTGCTGCCGCTGCTGTCCGCCCTGCTGATCGTGATGGACCGGGTGGAGGACCACATGCTGCGTCCCGCCGACTCGAGACGCCGGCACGCCGGTGGGCGTCGGCAGCTGCGCCTGGTGCGGGGCGGCCGCCGGGACGCGCGGGAGGACCCCGAGCAGCGCCCCGCCGAGCACCCCGCACCCGAGGGCGGGCCCGGGACCGCCCCGGCGGCCCGCGCGGCCTGAGCACCGAGCACCGAGCACCGGGAGGCGTGCGCGTCGGCCGGGTCGTGTGCGAGGCTCGCCCACGGCCGGCCGCCACGAGGGCGCCGGCCGGAGGACCGTGCGGCACGGTGGAAGGCGGCGGCATGCGCATCGGACTGCTCGGAACCGGACCCTGGGCACACCTGGTCCACGCTCCCGCCCTCGCCGCACATCCCGAGGTCGACTTCGCGGGTGTCTGGGGCCGTCGCGCCGACGCGGCGAAGGAACTGGCCGAACAGCACGGCACCCGGCCGTACGACGACGTGGACGCGCTGTTCGCCGAGGTCGACGCGGTGGCCGTGGCCCTTCCCCCGGACATCCAGGCGGGTCTGGCGGCGCGGGCCGCGCGGGCCGGGTGCCATCTGCTGCTGGACAAGCCCGTCGCGACCGACGTCGAACGGGGACGCGCCGTGGTCGACGCCGTGCGCGAGACCGGTGTCGCCTCGGTGGTCTTCTTCACCACCCGCTTCCTGGCGGACCCCGCGGCCTGGGTCGACGAGCAGGCGGGGGTGGGCGGCTGGTTCACCGGGCGGGCGCAGTGGCTCGGCGCGGTGTTCACCTCCGACAGCCCGTTCGCGGCCTCGCCCTGGCGGCGGGAGAAGGGCGCGCTGTGGGACGTGGGTCCGCACGCCCTGTCCGTGCTGCTCCCGCTGCTCGGCGACGTCCGGCGGGTGACCGCCGCGGCGCACGGTCCGGGTGACACCGTCCACGTGGTCCTCCGGCACATCGGCGGCGCCTCCAGCACGCTGACCCTCAGCCTCACCGCACCGGCCGCGGCGGCGGGGGCGGTCGTCGAGCTCCGGGGCGAGCACGGAGTGACCCTGCTGCCCGAGCGCTCCGAGGGCGCCGTGCCCGCCTTCGGCCGCGCCGTCGACGCCCTGCGCGAGGCCGCCCGCACCGGCGTCCCGCACCCGTGCGACGCCGTGTTCGCCCTCCGGGTCACCGAGATCCTCACCGCGGCCGAAACGCTCCTGACCGCCGACACGGACTGACCGACAGGGACTGACCGACACGGACCGGCCGACGGGAACCCGCCGACGCGGACCGGGCAACGCGAAAACGGCCGTCCACACCGAGCGACCGCGCACGCCGAGCGACCGCGCACACCGCTCGGCAGCGCGCCGCGCGTCCGGACGCCGGCCTCCGGACGTGCGGCGCGCGCGCCGACGTAGGAGCGTGGTGGTGTGGGAAGCGTGCGTGCCGGGTCACTCCGCCGGGACCGCCGGGGCTGGCTGCGGGGCGCGCCGCCGCCCCGGTGGGTCCGGGCGCTGCCGCCCGTCCTGATCTGCGTCGTGGCGGTGGTCACGCTGCTGAGCCCGGATCCGCTCGACATCGGCTTCCTGCTGGGCGCCATCCCGCCCCTGGCGGTGCTGTCGTACGGGCCGCTCGCGACGGCCCTGCTCGGTCTGGTCGCGGTCGTGGTGCTGACGGTCCCGGCGTTCCAGCTGAACCGTCCGGGCAACACCGACCTGCTGACCGTCTGCTTCGTGGCCCTGCTGAGCATCTTCGTGTCGTACGTGCGCAGCCGCCGGGACGCCCAGCTCGACCTGGAGCGCACGGTCGCCGAGGCGGCGCAGCGCGCGGTCGTGCCGGAGGTGCCGGAGCGGGTCGGCCCGGTGCGCTGCGCGGCTCTCTACCGCGCGGCGCAGCACGGAACGCTGGTCGGCGGGGACTTCTTCGACGTACGCGAGGGTCCGCACGGTGTGCGGGCCGTCCTCGGCGACGTGCAGGGGCACGGGCTGGCGGCGGTGGCGACGGTGGCCCTGTTGCTGGGGACGTTCCGGGAGGCGGCGCTGGACCACCCCGACCTGGAGTCGATCGTCGGCCGGCTGGACCGCAGGCTGCTGGTGGACGCGGCGCAGAACCGGCGTGACGAGCGGTTCGCGACGGCCGTGCTGCTGGACATCTCGCCGGAGGCGGACATGGTGCGGATCGTGACCTGTGGCCATCCGCCGCCCCTGCTGCTGCACGACGGAACGGCCCGCGAGGTCGGCAGCGCCCCCTGGCCGCCGCTCGGTCTCGGGCTGCCCGACGCCTCACCGCACGGCGAGGGCACGGTACGGCTGTGCCCGGGCGACCGTCTCGTCCTGGCCTCCGACGGGGTCTGGGAGAGCAGGGACGCCACCGGGGCCTTCTACCCACTGCCCGAGCGGCTCGCCGCGCTCGCCGCGGAGCACGGTGACGACCCCGAGGACCTGGCCGAGCGGGTGTGGGCCGACGTCCTGCGGTTCTGCGGCACGTCGACGGTCCACGACGACGTCACCTGCCTCATCCTCGCCCCTGATCTCACCGCATCACGCTGACCTGGGGATTTCCCGGAGAGCGAGCGGTCGTCCGGGCCGGTCGGAATCGGCTCGGACATCCGGGTGAGTCCCGCCCGTACCGGGGCACCCGCGTCTTCCGGATGCGCACCGCGCCCGCGCGATGAATGGTGATAGTGGGCCCCGGTGCAGGCACCGGGCCGAAGCAGTCCCCACGGACCCGAGGAGCAGTGATCATGGAGACGTCACAGACCGACGCGTCCCGGCAGGTCCGGGAGCGCGTCACCCCGGACAACCTGCTCCACACCCGCACCGGCACGGAGGTGGCACCGGAGGACCTGGTGCTCGCCACCGGCCGGGACGTGACCCCGAGCAACCTGGAATGGGCCCGGCGGAAGCTGGACAAGGAGGGCCCCGCCGCCATGGAGAAGCTGCTGCCGTAGGACGCGGAACGGCTCCCCGTTAGCCGGTACACCCTTTCGAAAGGCACCTTCGGGCTGACAGACTCCCGAGGGTGCCAGACTTCGACATGCTCGTCCTCGGTTCAGGACCCGGTGGCCAGAAGGCCGCCATCGCCGCCGCCAAGCTCGGCCGCCGGGTCGCCGTCGTCGACCGCCCCGACATGGTCGGTGGGGTCTCCATACACACCGGCACCATCCCTTCCAAGACGCTGAGGGAGGCGGTGCTCTATCTGACCGGACTCACCCAGCGCGATCTGTACGGGCAGAGCTACCGCCTCAAGGACGACATCACCGTCGGCGATCTGACCGCGCGCACCCAGCACGTGGTCGGCCGCGAGGTCGACGTCATCCGCAACCAGCTCTCCCGCAACCAGATCTCCCTGTACGCCGGTATCGGCCGCTTCGTCGACGCCCACACGGTCGCCGTGCGCGAGGCCGACGGCCAGGACCAGTTGCTGACGGCCGAGCACATCGTCATCGCGACCGGCACCCGGCCGGCCCGGCCCGAGACCGTGGAGTTCGACGGGCGGACGATCCTCGACTCGGACAACGTCCTCACCCTGGAAGGGGTTCCGCGTTCCATGGTGATCGTGGGCGCGGGGGTGATCGGCATGGAGTACGCCTCCATGTTCGCCGCGCTCGGCAGCAAGGTCACCGTGGTCGAGAAGCGGGCCGGGATGCTCGACATGTGCGACGTCGAGGTCATCGAGTCGCTGAAGTACCATCTGCGCGACCTCGCCGTCGCGTTCAGGTTCGGGGAGACGGTCGCCGCCGTCGAACGCCATGCGCGCGGCACGCTGACCGTGCTGGAGAGCGGCAAGAAGATACCGGCGGACGCGGTGATGTACT
Source organism: Streptomyces sp. NPDC104096 (assembly GCF_055584385.1). NCBI lineage: Bacteria > Bacillati > Actinomycetota > Actinomycetes > Kitasatosporales > Streptomycetaceae > Streptomyces > Streptomyces sp. NPDC104096. The sequence goes on along the minus strand of NZ_JBVJMD010000010.1, from coordinate 130,312 downwards.
CGGCGGGCCGGCAGGGCCTGACCGACGAACTCGACCTGCACAAGGCCGGGTTGACCGCCGACCGGCGTGGCCGGATCACCGTCGACGAGCACTACCGCACCGAGGTGCCGCACATCTACGCCGTCGGCGACGTCATCGGTTTCCCGGCGCTGGCCGCCACCTCGATGGAGCAGGGGCGTTCGGCGGCGTACCACGCCTTCGGGGAGCCGGTCGGGCAGATGGACCACCTCCAGCCGATCGGCATCTACACCATCCCCGAGATCAGCTTCGTGGGCCGGACCGAGGACCAGCTGACCGAGGACTGCGTGCCGTTCGAGGTGGGCATAGCCCGCTACCGGGAGCTGGCGCGCGGACAGATCATCGGCGATCAGCACGGGATGCTGAAGCTGCTGGTCTCCCCGGAGGACCGCAAGCTGCTCGGTGTGCACTGCTTCGGCACCGGGGCGACGGAGCTGATCCACATCGGACAGTCCGTCATGGGCTGCGGCGGAACGGTCGACTACCTGGTCAATGCGGTGTTCAACTACCCGACGCTCGCCGAGTCCTACAAGGTCGCGGCGCTGGACGCCACCAACAAGCTGCGTCAACTGGACCGTATCGGGGACTGATCCGGGGACCGGACCGGGGCCCGGCCGGAAACCGGGCCGGGGATCTTGGGGCTATCATCACTCGCACACTCGGTGTGATCTTTCGCCGATCCAGCGGTTGAACGGCGGCCACCTGCTCCTTCGCCGCCCCTGAACCGAGGTCATCCCCCTCCGGCGCACGGCGGCCGCGCCCCACCCCCCGACGTCGTCGGGGCCGGACCGGCCGCCCTCGCGTCGTGCACGACGGAAAGCAGCACAGCCATGAGCAAGAGCAGGGGCAGGGGACTCCAGGCCAACGCCCTCGGTACGTTCGACACAGTGGTGATGGCGGTCGCGGGCAGCGCTCCGGCCTACTCGCTGGCCGCGACCACCGCGGTACTGGTCGGCGCGGTCGGTGTGGCCAGCCCCGCGGCTCTGCTGTACTGCGTGATACCCATGCTCGGCATAGCGCTGGCGTTCAGCTATCTCAGCCGCATCGACGTGAACGCCGGCGCCAGTTACTCGTGGGTGGGGCGCACGCTCCATCCCTTCCTGGGGTTCGTCAGCGGCTGGGCGCTGGTGGTCTCGGCGACCGTCTTCATGGTGGCCGGGTCACTGCCCGCCGGTTCGATGACGCTCGCGCTCTTCGACGAGGGCCTCGCCGACGACACCGCGCTGTCCACGCTCGTCGGCGCCGCCTGGTTCCTGCTGATGCTGGGCGTGGTGCTGGGCGGCGCGCGGCTCACCGTCCGCGCGCAACTTCTCATGTCCGGCGTCGAGTTGGCCATACTGGTCCTGTTCGCGGTGCTCGCGCTCTTCCACTCGGGCAACGCCCGCGCCTTCGACTGGTCCTGGTTCGGGTTCGGACACTTCGACGGGGTGTCGGGGTTCGCGTCGGGCGCGCTGGTCGCCGCGTTCTACTACTGGGGCTGGGACGTCACCAGCAATCTGAGCGAGGAGACCCGCAACAGCCGCCGTACGACAGGACTGGCGGGCCTGATCGGGGTGGGGACCGTGTTCCTGCTGTTCGAGGTGTTCACGATCGTGGTGAACGTGATCCTGTCCACCGAGCAGATCGAGGACAACGCCGCCAACGTGCTGGGGGCACTGGGTGAGGAGATCTGGCCGGGCTGGGGCGGCAGACTGCTGACCGTGGCGGTGATGCTGTCCACCATCGCCACCCTGGAGACCACGCTCATCCAGGTCACCCGCTCGCTGTTCGCGATGGGCCGGGACCGTACGATGCCGGCCGCGCTGGGCCGGGTGCACCGCACCTGGAACACCCCGTGGGTGGCGATCACGGTGGTCGGCGCGGTGGCGCTCGCGATGTTCGTGGCGGCCAACGCGCTGGGCTCGGTGGGCGACATCCTCGCGGACGCCATCTCGGCGATCGGTCTCCTGATCGCGGTGTACTACGGTCTCGCGGGCCTCGCGGTGGTCGTCGCCTACCGCAGGATGCTGCTGAGATCGCCCGCCAACTTCGTGTTCGGCGGGGTGTGGCCGCTGTTCGGCGCCCTGTTCATGTTCTGGATCTTCGTCGAGTCGCTGGGCGAGCTGAGCGCGGCGGCCGTCGCGATCGGCGTCGGCGGGCTGGCCGTCGGACTGGTCCCGATGTTCTGGTACTGGCGGCAGGGCAGCGACTACTACCGGCCCGCCCGGCTGGACGCCAGCCGCACGGTCGCGACGGAGTACGTCCCGGCCGACCGTGCCGCCGCGGCCTCGGCCGCCCACGAGGGCCTCCCCACCGACTTCTGAGGGGGAATCCGATGGCGCGAGACCGTTTCGCTCCCGACTTCGACCCCGACTGCGGGGACACGGCCGTCACCTCCGCCCGGCACGACATCGTCATCGGCCGCTGGCAGGGGCTGCGGGAACTGCTGCGGGCCACCGGCCCCGACTGGGCCGCCCGGGGACACCGGGTCCGGCTGCTCGCGCAGGCCTGCATGGACAGTTCCGCGGTCGAGACCTGGCTGGCCGCCGAGCCGCACAGCGCCGACGCGCTGGTGCTGCGGGCGGCCACCGAGGCGGTGCGGGCCTTCACCCTGGCCATCGCCGCCGGCCGGGGTGTGCCCATCGACCAGCACCGGGTCGACACCGCGGTGCTGGCGTGCCTGCGGGCGGCCGAGGCCCTGCCCCAGGATCCGACGCCATGGGTCTCCCTGATCTCCGTGGCCCGGCTGTACCCGTCGGGGGTACGGCGGCAGGAACTGGCGCGCTGGTGGGACGAGTTGCACCAGCGAGACCCGTACAGCGTGGAGGGCCACCTCCAGGTGCTGCACTACTACTCCGCGCGCTGGCACGGCACCCACGGCGTCATGTACGACTTCGCCCGCGACGCGGCGGGCTCGGCGCCGCCCGGCTGCGCGCTGCCGGTCCTGGTGCAGTACGCCCGGGTGGAGGAGTACCGCTACGCCCTGGACGCGGCGCAAGGCAGCCGGGCCGCGATGCGGCTCGGCCGGCACTGGGACGACGACGGCGCGGTGAGCGACGTACGGCGCACCTGGCAGCGCTGGCTGGCGGACCGCGCCGACCTGGACGCCCCGGTCGAACCGAGTGACCTGCGTGACCTCAACCACCTCGCGCACGCCGCCTGTCTGGCGGGTGCCGAGGACGTCGCGGGTCCGTTGCTGCGGATGCTCGGCCGCCGGGCGACGCGTACGCCATGGTCGTACACCGGCGATCCGCACCAGCAACTCGCCAAGTGGCACAAGGAGTTGGGATCACCGGTGTGACTCCGGCCGTGCCCCGCGGGTCAACGTGGCTTCGGGGAACGGTGGGTGGGCTGTTCGGGGGCCGGGCGGAACGGCGGCGGAGGGACCGGCCGGACCTGCGGGTCGTCGCCGCTCAGGGCCAGGGACTCGCCGTGGTGGCGCAGGGTCAGCGGCGGCCCGGACAGCAGGGTGTACGTGGCCGCCTTCTGCCCGATCTCCACGCGCAGGCGACGGCCGCGGTGCTGGAGGGTGAAGGCCAGCCGGCCCAGCCGCTCGGGCAGTCGGGGCGCGAACCGGAGGGTGCCGTCGTCGCGGCGCAGCCCGCCGAAGCCCGCCACCAGCGCCGTCCAGGTGCCGGCCAGCGAGGCGATGTGCAGTCCGTCGCGGGTGTTGTGCTCCAGGTCCGCCAGGTCCATCAGCGCCGCCTCGGCCGCGTAGGCGTGGGCGAGGTCGAGATGGCCGGCCTGGGCGGCGACCACGGCCTGACAGCACGCCGAGAGCGAGGAGTCCCGTACGGTCAGCGGTTCGTAGTAGGCGAAGTTGCGGGCGACCTGCTCGTCGTCGAAGTGGTCTCCGCAGACGTACATGGCGAGGACCAGGTCCGCCTGTTTGACGACCTGCTTGCGGTAGAGGTCGAAGTACGGGAAGTGCAGCAGCAGCGGGTACTGGTCGGGCCGGGTGCCCGCGAAGTCCCAGCGCTGGTAGCGGGTGAAGCCCTCGTGCTGCTCGTGCACGCCGAGTTCGTGGTTGTAGGGGATGTGCATCGCCTGCGCCGCGTCCCGCCAGGCCGCGCTCTCCTCCGCGTCGACGCCGAGCCGGGCGGCCTCCCGGGGATGGCGTTCGGCGGTGTCGGCGGCGGCCAGCAGGTTCGTACGGGCCATGAGGTTGGTGTACGTGTTGTCGTCCGCGACGGCGCTGTACTCGTCGGGCCCGGTCACGCCGTCGATGTGGAAGGCGCCGCGCGGATCGTGGTGGCCCAGCGAACGCCACAACCGGGCGGTCTCCACCAGCAGTTCGAGCCCGGTCTCGCGTTCGAAGTCGGTGTCGCCCGTGGCCTGGGTGTAGCGCACCGCCGCGTCCGCGATGTCGGCGTTGACGTGGAAGGCGGCGGTGCCCGCCGGCCAGTACGCGGACCCCTCCGAGCCCTCGATGGTCCGCCAGGGGAACGCGGCGCCGCGCAGGCCGAGTTGGGCGGCGCGGGCGCGGGCGGCGGGCAGGGTGCTCTGCCGCCAGCGCAGCGCCTCCGCGACGGCCTGCGGCGCGGTGTGGGTGAGCAGGGGCAGGACGAAGGTCTCGGTGTCCCAGAACGCGTGGCCGTCGTAGCCGGAGCCGGTGAGCCCCTTGGCGGGTATCGCACGCCGTTCGGCCCGGGCTCCGGCCTGGAGGACGTGGAAGAGGGCGAAGCGGACCGCCTGCTGGATCTCCTCGTCGCCGTCGACCTCGACGTCCGCGCGCGCCCAGAAGTCGTCGAGGTAGGCCCGCTGGTCGTCGAGGAGGCCCTGCCAGCCGCTGTGCGCGGCCGCCGCCAGGGCTGCCTCGACCTGGTCGCTCATCGCGGGCCGGGAGCGGGCGCCGGACCAGCCGTGGGCGACCAGCTTCGCCACCCGCAGCCGCTCCCCGGGCTCCAGCACGGCGGTGACCGTGAGCCGGGCGACGTCGACGTTGCTCTCGGCGCTCGTGGTGGTCCGCTCGGGGCCGGTCACGGTGTGGTCGGCGGCGACGGCCACCCGCAGACCGCTGCGCCGGGTGCGGTGCACCAGGCGCAGCCGCCGGCCGACGGCGAAGTCCTCCTCCGGTTCCAGCGGCGAGCGCAGCGCCCTGGCCGCGCGCGGGTCGCCGTCCGGTTCGGGCAGGCTCTCGTTGGCGACCAGCTCCGACTGGATCACCACCCGGGCCGGCCCGCCGACGGCCTCCACCTCGTACGCCACGGCGGCGATCGCCCGCTGGGTGAGCGAGACCAGCCGCGTCGAGCGCACCCGTACGGTCGTCCCGGCGGGCGAGGTCCACTCGCAGACCCGTTCCAGCACTCCCGCGCGCAGGTCGAGGGTGCGTTCATGGGCGACGAGCCGTCCGTAGCGCAGGTCGAAGGGCTCGTCGTCGACGAGCAGCCGCAGCACCTTGCCGTTGGTGACGTTGATGACGGTCTGGCCGGACTCGGGGTAGCCATAGCCTGCCTCGGCGTAGGGCAGCGGGTGCAGTTCGTGCACGCCGTTGAGGTAGGAGCCGGGCAGGCCGTGCGGCTCGCCCTCGTCGAGGTTGCCGCGCCAGCCGACATGGCCGTTGGACAGCGCGAACACCGACTCGCTCTGGGCGAGCACGTCGAGGTCGAGGGCCGTCTCGCGTACGGTCCACGGCTCCACGGTGTACGAGCGGTGGGTGATCACGCCCGGCCTCCCAGTTCGGCGAGGTCCTTCACGACGACGTCCGCGCCGTGTGCGCGCAGGGCGTCGGCCTGTCCGGTCCGGTCGACGCCGACGACGTATCCGAAGTGCCCGGCGCGGCCCGCCTCCGCCCCGGCCAGCGCGTCCTCGAAGACGGCGGCGCGGCCGGGCGGCACCCCGAGGTCGTGGGCGGCGGCGAGGAACGTGTCGGGGTGCGGCTTGCCCGGCAGCTTCCGCTCGGCGGCCACCACCCCGTCCACGCGTACGTCGAAGAGGTGCTCGGCGCCGATCGAGCGCAGGACGTCGAGGGTGTTGGCGCTGGAGGAGACGATCGCGGTCCGCAGGCCTCGCGCGCGGACGGCGTCGATGTAGCGCAGGGTGCCGTCGTAGGCCTCGACGCCCTGGGTGCGGATCTTCTCCAGGAGCACTTCGTTCTTGCGGTTGCCGAGGCCGTGGACGGTGCCGGCGTCCGGCGGGTCGTCCGCCGTGCCGTCCGGCAGTTCGATGTCGCGGGAGGCGAGGAAGGTGCGTACCCCGTCGGCTCGCGGACGGCCGTCGACGTACGCGGCGTAGTCGGCCACGGCGTCGAACGGCCGGAAACGCCCGCCCTCGCGCTCGCGCAGGAACGCGTCGAACGTCTCCTTCCAGGCGGCCGCGTGCACCACGGCGGTCTTGGTGACGACCCCGTCGAGGTCGAAGAGGCAGGCCAGGATGTTTTCGGGCAGACCGAGCTCCGTCATACCTTCACCGTTCCCCGCCGGACGCCGTCCACGGGGTGGCGCGCGCCACATCTCGCGGATCCGGCGTCCTGGGTCCGTGGACCGGCGGTCAGCGCCGCTTGAACTCCACCGGTCCCGCGTTCATCGTGATGGTGCCGTCCGGGTGCAGGACCGGACGGCGTTCCGTCATCCGGCCGCTGTAGGCCTCGATGTGGTGGATCGCCGCACCGTCGGCTCCGGTGAAGTCGACGAGGGCGATCGCCACCCAGTAGCGGGTCTTGGTGTTCTCGAAGAGCGGGACGGTGACGGTGGAACCGCGCCCGTCGTCGACGACGACCCGCGCGCCGAAACTGCGGAAGGAGCCGAAGCCGTTGCTGACGGCGGAGTAGGCGCACAGCAGGACGTATCCCTGCTCGTCGGGGCGGACGATACGGATCGACTCACGGCCCGGAGCGCGTGCGTCGCCGTCGAGGCGGATGTAGGGCGGGCTCTGCACCGAACCGAGGTCCTTGTAGTAGACGACGTCGGCGCCCTTGTCCTTCTTCGCCGTGTCCGAGGCGGTCCCGGCGACCGCCGACCCGGGCCGCAGCGGCTCGCCCTGCGCCACATGACCGGCCTTGACGAGGGTGCCGGGCGCCGTCCCCCCGCGCACGGCCTTGGCGGCGGGCACGAACAGGGCGTAGAGGTCGAGGTCGGCGCCCATCCTGCGGCGCTGGTCGCTGCCGCCGTCCCACTCCAGGGAGGCGGTGACCACCGACTCGCGGTCCGCCTTGTCCAATCCGATGGAGATCCGGCCGCCCTTGTCGAGGCTGACCCTGCCCAGCGGGGGCTTGCGCAGGCTCGTCGGACCCGCGGCGGCGACGGCCTGCGGACCGGGCTCCGGCCACGTCGCCGTCGCCGGGGCGTCGAGCGAGGGCCCGCCGTGATCGGTGTCGCGGCCCTCCGCGGCCGAGACCTGCTGCGGCTCCTCGACCCGGATGCCGAAGTCGGTGGCGAGGCCGGCCAGTCCGTCGGCGTAGCCCTGCCCGATGGCGCGCAGCTTCCAGACCGGACCCCGGCGGTAGAGCTCCATCAGCAGCACGGCACGCTCGCCGTCCACGAGGGCGGGCTGACAGAACCGCACCGGTTCGGCGCCGTCCTGCTCGGCACGTACCAGCACGTCCTTGACCTCACGGAAGGTGCGGGTCGTGTCGTCGGGGTCGCAGCTGCCCACCAGGACGACCCGGTCCACGTCCGCGGGAAGCGCGGCCGGATCCACGGCGATCCGCTCGGGCCCCTCGGCGTCGGCGGCCAGGTGCCGGACGGCTCCGGACTCGGCGGAGGGCTGGTTGTAGAAGACCAGGTCGTCGTCGGACCTGACCTTCCCGTCCGCCGAGACCAGCAGGGCACTGAGGTCGACCGCGTCACCCACCGCGCGCAGTTCGACGGTGACGAGCCCGGAGCCCACCGCCGTGTTCTCACCCTTGCGAAGCTCGGGCATGCCGTCCTCCCCGTTGTCTCCCCGTCGACTTCGTCACACCTTGTCACATCACGGCCGCGGGGCCGAGCCCCTCCTCGTCCCGACGGCCGCGACCGCGGTGCGCCCGGAAGTTCCGCATCCCGCCCCGGACGGAGTTCCCGCACCTATCATCAGGTGTGCCGCCCGGTCGCCGACCGCTGCCGGGGACAGCCGGTCGCAGGGGGCGTGATGGGTCTCGCAGACGCGTATCTGGGTGCCGCGGCCCAGGCGGTGACGTTGCTGGGCGCGCCGGAAGTCGCCGCTTCCTGGGAGAAGCCGAGCGCGCTGGCGGAGATGACCGTCGCCGCCCTGGCCGGTCATCTCGCGTACCAGATCTTCAGCGTGACCCCGGCCCTGCGGGAATCCGCGTCCGGGCAGACGCCGCCGATCCCTCTGCTCGAGCACTATGCGCGCGCCGCGTGGATCGATGCGCCGCTCGACGGTGAGGTGAACACCGGTATCCGGGCGAAGGGGGAGCAGATCGCGTCCGGGGGTCCGCGGGCGCTGCTCGACCAGGCCCGCGCGGAACTCGCCGGACAGCGGTTCGCCCTGCCGGGGATCCGGGGCGACCGGGCCGTTTTCATGCCCCAGACGGGTTGGGCTCTGAGCCTCGACGACTTCCTCGTGACGCGCATGACGGAACTCGCCGTGCACATGGACGATCTGGCGGTCAGCGTGGGCGTCCGCGCACCGGAGATCCCGGCCGCCGCGTTCGAACCCGTGCTGGCCCTGCTGGCCAGACTCGCCGCCCGTCGGCACGGCCGGACGGCGCTGCTGCGTGCCCTGACCCGCGCGGAACGCGCGCCGTCGGCGATCAACGCGCTCTGAGGCGGTTCGGCTGTCCCGTTCCCTGGTCAGGGCGGCTGATCGGCTGGATGATCGGCTCATGTCCCATGACGCACCGCCCGCCGAGTCCGATCCGCCTTCGGGGACGGGTGCCTCGCGCCTGACCGCCGCCGACCTGCTGCGCCGGGCCGCCGCGCTCGTGCGGCCGGGGCGGCGGGCGGTCCTCGGGGTCGCCGGGAGCCCGGGAGCGGGCAAGAGCACGCTCGCCGCCTGGCTGGTCCGGGAGCTGAACGGGGACGGGCCCGCCTGGGTCGCGCACGTCCCGATGGACGGCTTCCATCTCGCCGACGTGGAGCTGGACCGGCTCGGCCGCCGCGACCGCAAGGGCGCGCCGGACACCTTCGACGCCGCCGGTTACGCGGCGCTGCTGCGGCGGTTGCGGGAGGAGTCGGACGGGGACGACATCGTGTACGCGCCCGGGTTCGAACGGGTGCTGGAACAGCCGATCGCGGGGGCGGTACCGGTGCCGTCGACGGCACGACTGGTCGTGACGGAGGGCAACTACCTGCTGCTGGAGTCGGGTGCGTGGGCGCGGGTGCGGCCGGAGCTGGACGAGGTGTGGTTCTGCGAGGTGGACGAGCAGGAGCGGATCCGGCGACTGGTGGCCCGGCACGAGGAGTTCGGCAAGGGGCACGAGGAGGCCGTGGCGTGGGTGCTGGGCACGGACCAGCGCAACGCCGACCTGGTCGCGGGGACCCGGGAGCGGGCTGATCTGGTGGTACCGGAGGCGGCCGTGCCGCAGGCCCCGGCGGACGCCTGACCCGGGTGCGGGGCGGCCGCGGGGGTTCGTGACCCGGTGCGGGGCGGACGCGGGGGTCCGTGACCCGGTGCGGGCCGGCCGCGGCCCGCCCCGGCGCCGGTGCGGGCCGCTCGCCGCTCACGCGTGCAGCGTCAACTCCGGTTCCCCCGACGCGTCGCCCGCCGGCTGCCCGATCAGTGCGGTGAAGGCCTCCGTGCGGACCGTCAGGCCCGTACCGCCGTCCTCGAAGGCGGGGACGAACGGACCGCCCTCGGGACCGTAGCGCACGGCGAACACGTGCAGGTGCTCCGGGGCGCCGGGTGCCGGGTCCGCCTCCAGCGCGCTGGAGGACACCAGGTGCCGCCAGCCCTCGTCGGGGTTGCCGTACACCCGCGGGTCGGCGGCCAGGGCGAAGGCGGCCTGCTCCTGCGTGGTGTCGGCGCGGGCGTCGAAGTGGTCGACGCCGGTGGAGCGGGGGTGGGTGAGCCGCAGCGGGCCCGCACCCGTCACGTGTGCCCGCGCGGTCCTGCGTACCCGGTCGCCGTCGTCGGCGGCGTAGGGCAGTCCGGCCAGCAGGTACGGGCTGCCGTCCAGCCGCTGCACGACGACCGTCGTCCACAGGCTCGTGCCGTCGGTGACGTACAGGGACCGCACATGGCGCAGGACGTGGTCGCGGCCGACGACCGGCTTGGTGACCAGTTTGGCCGTCAGGCCGTCCGCGCGCACGTCCCGGACCCGGACCTCGCCCGTCGGACGGCACATCAGGAAGCCGTCGAGCACCGGTCCGAAGCCGTGCTGACGGTTCACCGCGGCGGCGAGGAGGTACGTGCCCGCCGCCTCGACGAGCGCCGGGGTCATCCGGTCGTCGAAGGCCACCGAGACGGTGCCCGCGCGCAGTTGGTGCCGCGTCGTCGGGGCGGCGGGCGCGCGGTGCCAGCGCGTGGGGTCCTGGATCTGCCAGACCAGCATGAACGCGAAGTGGCCGTCGAGACCGCCGTCGGCCCTGGTCGCATGACGGCCCCAGCGGCTGTCGCCCCGGTAGCGGCCCAGGTCGGAGCCGATGCGTCGGCCGAAGTAGCGCAGCCCGAGGACCGATTCGAAGCCGGAGTGCTGTTCGCTGTAGCGGGGGCCGCCGATGTCGAAGCCGCCGTTGGTCAGCCGGGCGTCGAGGTAGCGGGCCAGCGCGTCCCCGTCCTCGGCGAACATCGCCTCGCCGCTGACCCGGTGGGCCTGGGCGAGGAAGGAGAGGGAGATCGGGCCGTAGTTGTTGTCGTACGCGCCGCGGTGCTCGGGGGGCAGCAGCGCGCCCCGGTCGCGGACGCGGTGGGCGCGGATCTCATCGGCGTAGAGGGTGAGCGCGCGTGAACGCACCGACTCCCCCTGCCGCGGCGGCAGATGGCGGGCCAGCATCAGTCCGCCCACGACGCAGCCGATGGCCTGGTTGCCCGCCTCCTGCGGGTTGAAGAAGGTCGCCTCGGTCAGCCAGTGCCAGTAGCCGTGCGCGGTGTCGCGCAGTTGCGCGCGCTGGGCGTCGGCGACCAGCCCGTCCGCCGCGTCCAGCACGTTCACCGCCTGGAGCAGCGCCCACACCGTGCTCGGCCAGTCGCCGACCGGGTGCGCGCCGGTCTCCAGGACATAGCGGGCGTACGGCAGTCGGGTGTCGCGCCGCCGGAGGTTGGGGTAGCCGGGGTTGTCCTCGCGGTGGACGCGCTCGCGGAGGTGGAAGGCGAGGCTGCGGCCCACCGCGGCGGGCAGGCGCGGGTCCCGGGAGCGCTGCCAGGCGAGCGCCAGCAGCGAGGTGACGCCGAGCGAGGTGTCGCCGATGTCGTCGCCCCCGGCGGGGTGTTCGAGGCTGCCGTCCGGGGTCAGCCGGGCCAGGGCCTGCTCGGTGACGTCGGCGAGGACGGCGTCGTACGCCTGCGGGCTGTCGGGCAGGTCGTGCAACGGGCCGCGCTGGTGGGGAAGGTGCATGTGTGCTCGGCCCTTCGTCGCGGCGGTCGCCGTGCTCCCGGCCGGCTTCGTCGGACGGTCGGGGAAGCAGATGAGCACGGGCGGGAGTGCGGACGTCCACCGGACGAACATCGTGTGGCGGGTGCGCCGGGCCCGGCCCGCGGTCCCGGCACACGGTCGCCGCGCCGTCGCACGGGGCGCGGACCCGGCACCCGACCGGCGCGCGGGCGGTCCGCGCACGGGGGAACTGAACCCCGGCCCGCCGCCGGCCGTACCTGTCCACACGGCGGAAAGTCTGTCGGTACGACTCCTGAAGCGGTGCCGCCCCGTGGGGCGGGAGCTGAGGCAGAGTACGTCCATGAGGCGACTCAGGATCGCTCCCGCCGGCCCACGCGGGCCGGACCCCGGGGCGGATGATGGCGAGCGAAGAGACGACGGTCGTGCTCGACCGTGAGGATCCGGCCGGTCCGGCGGCCGCCGGACCGGCCGTGACGGCGGGGCGGACCCGACAGTGGCTGCGGCGGCACCGGCGCCGGGTGCTGCCGCTGGTCGTGGTCGTGCTGCTGGCCCAGATGGCCGTGGCGATGGTGACCACGGCCTTACGGCAGACCCCGACCATCGACGAACCGGTGTACGTCGGCACGGCCGCGGTCTCCCTGCACGAGCACCGGCTGCGCTACAACCCCGAGCATCCGCCGCTCGGGAAGCTGATCGTCGGGGTCGGGGTGGCGCTGGCCGATCCGCATGTCGACCTGGCCTTCACCGGTGACCAGGGCCAGGTCGGGCGCCATCTGCTGTACGAGTCCGGGAACGACCCCTGGCGGCTGATGCTGTGGGCCAGGCTGCCGGTGATCACGCTGACCCTGCTGTTCGGCCTGGTCGTGTTCGGTTTCGCCCGGGACCTGGTCGGGGCGCGGGGCGCGGTCGCGGCGCTCGCGCTGTACGCCTTCTCCCCCGATGTGATCGCGCAGGGTTCGCTGGCCACGCTCGATCTCCCGGTGACCGGCTTCCTGGTCACCTCGGTCTGGCTGGTGTGGCGGGCCCGGCGGCGCCCGCGGCTCTGGCTGCCGCTGTCCGGGGTGGCGCTCGGCGCCGCGCTGGCCACGAAGATGTCCGCGCTGCCCGCGGTTCCGGTGCTGATGGCCCTGGCCGCCGGGTCCGTGTGGGTGTGGCACGGTCGGCGGGGGGACGTGCCGCCCGCGGCCCCCGCCGCTCCCCCGGCCCGGCGTGGCGCACTGTCGCGGATCGGCGCGCTGTCGCGGACCGGCGCGGACCGGCGTGGCGCGCTCCTGGGGGCCGTGGCGGGCGCGGCCGTGGTGGCGCTGACCGCCGTGGCCGTCGTGTGGGCGGTGTATCTGGCGGTCGACCCGCGGCTGCGGTGGACGCCCGAGCAGCACATCCCCGCCGCGCACGGGCTGCACGGCCTCCTGGTGCGCCTGATGCCCTTCCCGGACGCCTACCGGGACGGCATGCGCATCCAGTTCGCCTTCGAGAACGCCCCCTGGCAGGGCTTCCTGTTCGGGCATGTGTACTCCGGCTCGCTCTGGTACTACCTGCCCGCCGCGCTGCTGGTGAAGACGCCGCTGGGCATGCTGGCCCTGTGGGCGGCGGGCGCGCTCGCGCTGGTGACGGTACGACGGCTGCGGCCCGCCGCGCCCTATCTGCTCGCGCCGACGGCCGTGCTGCTCGCGGCGGCGATGCTGGGGTCGCGGGACTTCGGCACCCGCTACGCGCTGTTCATGCCGGTGTTCCTGGCGGTGGCGGCGGGCTGTGCCCTGGCGGTACGCCGACGGTGGACGCCGGTGGTGACGTGGACGCTGGTGCTGTTCGTGGCGATCAGCTCGATGCGCACGTTCCCGTACTACCTGCCGTACTCCAACGAGGCGTTCGGCGGGCCCGCCAGAACCCATCTGCGGCTGCACGACTCCAACGTGGACTGGGGCCAGGACCTGGGCGCGCTGGCCGACCGGCTGCGCGATCACTACCGGGGCAAGCGGGTCTGGCTGGTGTACAAGGGCAGCGGGGTGCCGTCGTACTACGGCATCCACGCGGCCGATCCGCGCAGGCGGCCCACCGCCGAGGTGCGCGGGCTGCTGGTCGTGTCCGACTCGGCCGTGGCCAAGGCGACGGGGCGGCTGGCCGCGCTGATCCACGGCAGCCGCGAGATCGACGAGGTCGGCCACTCGATCACTATCTACCGGCGGTGACGGCCCCGGGGCGCGGCTGCGGCGAACTCCTCCGCGCTGACGTGGGGCATCACTCGACTCGCCACCCGGTAGCGGCCGTTGGGCACGTCCGGGGACCGCACGACACGGACCGTGAGCGGTCCCGCCCACGCGTAGCCCTCGCGATCCGCGTGCCGGGCCAGGCTGTCGGTCAGGGCCTGGCCCACGGCGCTGTCCCGGCGCGTCAGTTCGTCGTGGACGGTGGCGTCCAGCTCGACGTCGTAGGCGTTGGGGACCACGACGAGGCGTTCGCTGCACACCACGGCGTGGTCGTCGCACTCGCGGCGCAGCGCGGCGAGCAGCTCGACCGGCTCCTTGCCGACGACGCGGGCCCACAGGGCCTCCCAGTGGTGCTCCAGAGTCAGTTCCAATGCGCTGAGCGCACCCATGTGTGTTCACCTGCCTGCTCGGGGTCGGTGTTCCTCGGCGTCGGGTGCCCGGGGCGCGCCCGGATATCCCCACCGGTGTCCTGAGCGCCGGAGCCTGCTCCACAATCCCTGGTCACCACGGTGGGTGAGCTATGTTGAGTCTCTGTGGGAGACAAAGAAGACGCGCCGGCCCCCTCGTTGCAGCAGGCGCGCGCACAGGCATCGGCGATCACGTCGGGGAAGACCGACCCGCAGGCGGAGGTCTCCCCCACCTCCCGGCTCAGGGCGCTCTTCGACGGTCCTCATCTGTCTCCCGGGCAACGGCGTATCGCGCAGTACCTGATCGAGCACATCACCGAGGCCGCCTTCCTGTCGATCACCGACCTCGCCGACCGGGTCGGCGTGAGTCAGCCCTCGGTGACGCGGTTCGCGGCCGCGGTGGGCTTCAGCGGCTACCCCGCGCTGCGGGAGAAGCTCCAGGCGATCGCCCTGGGCACCCTGGCCGGGGGTCCCGCGGCGGACGAGGTGAACCGGGGCAACGAGCTCCAGGCGGCGGTGGACGCCGAGATCGAGAACCTGGAGAACCTGCGGCGCGACTTCGCGGATCCCGACCGGGTGATCGAGATCGGCCGCGCGCTGTCGGAGTCGTCGCCGTTGACGGTGCTCGGGCTGCGCATCTCGGTGTCGCTGGCCGAGTACTTCGCGTACGCGGCGCGCCGCGTCCATCCGGACGTGCGGCTGGTGACCCTGGGCGGCAGCGTCGCCTACGACGCTCTGCTCCAGTCCCGTGCGGCGGGCGGCACCTGGGTGCTGGCCTTCTCCATGCCCCGGCACGCGCAGGAGACCCTGGCCGCGCTGCGGGTCGCGCGCGGTGCCGGACTGCGGGTCGCGCTGATCACCGACCTGGCGCTGGGGGCTCTCGCCGACGAGGCCGACGTCACCTTCGCCACCGGCACCGGTTCGCGGCTGGTCTTCGACTCCTACGCGGCGCCCGGCGTGCTGGCCGCCGCGCTGCTCCAGGCGATGACGGACGCCGGGCCCGAGCGGACCCAGGCGCGGCTGGAGGAGTACGAACAGATCTCCGAGCAGCACCAGTTCTTCCTGCGGGAGTGACGGCGACCCGCCCCTGCTCGGTGCCCGCCATGGTCAAACGGCGTCACACCCGGATCATTCGGAGCAGATCGCGCATGAATGTTTTCATGCACCTTGCAAAGCGAACGGCATATATAAATACTGCTCACGGCCGCACCCGCCCCGAGCCCGCCGTCCCTACCCACGTCGGCGCCGGGGCGCGGTCGGGCGTCGCCTGCGCGCGCCCGTGGCGGCTCCGGTCATCCCCTGGACCGGGGCCGCCCCACCTCGTCGGACCACCCGTCCCGACGCCGCACACCCGGAAGCGATGATCATGACTCTCACGACGACGCGCATCAGCCCGGACTGGCCCTGCCAGGTCAAGACGCCCGGCAGCTACGACTGGGAACGCTCGGCGGCCAAGTGGCTGCGGGAACTGGTCCCGGCCCGCTACGCGAGCTACCCGGTGCTGCTGCGCCACCCCGTGCTCCTGGCCCGGCACGCGTCGATCCAGGTCCAGCAGGAGATCCGGGTCGCCCGCACCGCGCTCCAGACCGCGCGCGCCGATCTGCCGCGGCTGGGCCTGCCGGAGTCGGTCATCGAGCACACGATCAAGCTGTACGCGGCCGAGGTCATGCAGCTCCAGCACATCGCGCGCAGCGTCCGGGCGGTCACCGAGGCGCTCGCGGAGCACGGCACCGCCGGCCGCTGACCACGCCGGCCGGACGATCAGTCGTCGTCGCGGTGTCTCCAGTACCAGAACGCGCCCACGACGAGGGCCAGCAGGAAGGCGGTGGGCAGCAGCAGGCCCGGAATGCGGGAGCCGGTCATCGCAAGGGCTTTCGTCCGAGGCGGGCCGGCCGCCCCGTCGCGTCGGCCCCCGAGGTCATCGTGAGGCCGTACCCACCTCCCGATCACGGCTCTTTCCCCAGTCGTTGCCCGGTGTTCGATTCACTGGCCGTCAGCCGCCGTCGTGCGCGCCTCCAGGTCACGGCGGGTGTCGTCGCCGTAGACGCCGGACTCGTCGCCCCGGATGCCGTACCAGAGCTGGAAGCGGGCCACCGCCTCGGTGAGGTCGGCGCCGTAGCGGCCGTCGGTGGCTCCGTGGTCGTACACGTTCGGGATGCGCAGCAGGCGCTGCTGGAGGTCGGTCACCTCGGGGCCGGAGTCGCCCTCCCGCAGGGTGCCGGCGCCGTCGGGGTCGGTCGACGCCGCGGCGGTCGGGGCGGGAGCGGGGGCGGACGGGGCGGGCGCGGCCGCGGTGGCGTCGTTCATGCGGGGCAGCAGGAGGGCGCCGGCGAA
Organism: Streptomyces sp. NPDC104096; assembly: GCF_055584385.1. Taxonomy (NCBI): domain Bacteria; kingdom Bacillati; phylum Actinomycetota; class Actinomycetes; order Kitasatosporales; family Streptomycetaceae; genus Streptomyces; species Streptomyces sp. NPDC104096. The sequence continues at coordinate 113,936 of NZ_JBVJMD010000010.1, read as the reverse complement.
GCCGACGAGGGCCGCCGCGCAGACACCCAGGGCGATGGCGGCACGTCGCTGCCCCGGGCTGCCGCCCCACCCGGCGCCGCGCCGTGCGGGACCGCCGTTCCCCGGTGCCTGCCGGTCGTGGAAGGGCGGCAGCTCCTGGGTCTCCTCCTCGGCCGCGGCCGGGGCGTCGCGCACCGGCACGGACTCGTAGGCGGCGTCCTGCGTCATCTCGCGGAAGAGGTCCGCGAGCGCGTCGGTGCGGCGGGGGCGCAGGACCCGGATCGGTTCGAGGACCGGGCGGTCGTACGGCTCGCCGGGCTCGGGCGGTGTCGGCACGCTGGTCTCCTTCGGTACCTCGGGGTCCCCGGGGAGTGATACGCGCGTGCCGGTGCCCGGGTTCAGCCCGCGAGGAAGCGGCGCAGGGATCGCGCCGTCGCGGTCACGAAGGCGTCCCGCCGGGTCTCGTCGAGGGCGTCGAGGGAGAGATAGGGGTTGAGGTCCTCCAGCTCGACCAGCAGCAGACGGCCGTCGGGAGCGCGGCAGGCGTCGACCCGCTGGATGCCGGCGTCGAGGGTGTTCCAGGCGATGAAGCGGTGGGCGAACTCCAGGTCCTCACCGGTGGGTTCGTACGGCCGGAGCTCCCAGCGCCGGTCGGGGTCCGGGGCGTACAGGGCGTACTGGAAGTCGTGGTCGACGAAGTAGAAGGAGACCTCGTACGTGAAGTCGATCCGCGGCTGGACCAGGACCGTGCCGTCGGCGAGGCCCGGCAGTTCGTCGGCGGTGGCCGTGCGCAGGCCTATGGAGTCGGCGCCGAGCCTGGGCTTGACGATGTAGTGCTCGGCCTCGGGCAGCAGCCCCAGGTCGGCCGGGCGGTCGACGGTGGGGATCACGGGCAGGCCCGCGGCGCTCAGGTCGAGGAGGTACTGCTTGCCGGCCATGTCCGCACTGCCGGTCAGCGGGTTGTAGACCCGGGTGCCGTCGCGCAGCGCCCGCTCGCGGAAGGCGTCGTACTGCTCCTGGTACGCCAGGACGGGGCCGCTGTTGCGGACCACGACGGCGTCGAAGGCGTCCATCAGGGCGGCGGCGTCCCGCGGGTGGCACAGGGCCAGGTCGAAGTCCGCGCGCAGCCGGGCGGTGAGGAAGATGTCCTCGTCGCAGTAGCGGCGCCCGCGGGCCGGGTACGCCAGATCGGTGACATAGAGGACGCGGGGGCGGGCGGCGGGCATGCCGGGGTCTCCTCGGAAGCGGGTGTACTGCGGGGCAGTGGTCGTACCGCGGTGCGGCGGGTGGCCGGCAGTGCAGCCAGTGCCCTGCGGTGCAGGAAGGTTACGCCGGGCGTCGCGGAGCCTTCACGGGGGACACTCAGTTCCCCCACGAGAGGGAACTGAGTGCCATCCCGGTGGACCAGGTGCTACGTTCCCCTCCATGAGCTCCAGTAACAAGGCGGAGGAGGCGGCCGCGAAGCCGCCCATGCGGGACGCCCTGGTCGCGGCGGCCTTCCAGTTGTTCCTGGAGCGTGGCTACGAACAGACGACGGTCGACGACATCGTGGCGCTGGCCGGGGTGGGCCGGCGGTCGTTCTTCCGCTACTTCCCCTCCAAGGAGGACGTGGTCTTCCCCGACCACGAGCGCTGCGTCGCCGACATGACGGCCTTCCTGGCCGCGAGCGGCGACGAGGACGAACCCGTGCGGCGGGTCTGCGACGCGGCCCGGCTCGTGCTGCGGATGTACGCCGAGAACCCGGCGTTCTCCGTGCAGCGCTACCGCCTCACCAAGCAGGTGCCGGGGCTGCGGGCGTACGAGCTGTCGGTGGTGTGGCGCTACGAGCGCGCCCTGGCCGCGTATCTGCGCGCCCGCTTCGCCGGCCGCCCGGACGGCACCCTGCGGGCCGACGTGATCGCGGCCGCCGTGGTCGCGGCGCACAACAACGCGCTGCGCTCCTGGCTGCGTTCGGACGGCAAGGACGACGCCGGGGCCGCGGTCGACCACGCGCTCGGCCATGTCCAGGAGACCTTCGCCCGGCCGTCGGGGGCGGCCGCCGAGCGCCCGGCCGGGGACCAGGAGGACGTCGTCGTGGTCGTCTCCCGGCGCGGGGCACCCCTGTGGCGCGTGGTGCAGGAGATCGAGACCACGCTGGCCCGCGACTGAACCCCCGCAATTTTGGGGTACCGAGTGCCTTTACGAGTGACACTCAGTGCCATACGCTGTGGCCGTGCACGGTGGCACGGCTGACCGGGCACAGGCGTGCCCGGGCGTTCCGGGCACGCGGTTTCCGGCTCGGCGCAGGGAGTTGACAGCGTGTACCACCACTCAGGAAGCGCAGTTCAGCAGGGAACCGGCTCCGCCACGGGCGTGCTCGAACCGGCGGCCGCGAACACCGAGACGATCCTCTACCAGCGCTGCACCTGGTGCGGCACCGCGATGTACCACCGGCTGCTGTGTCCGGCGTGTCAGGGCGGCGACCTGCGCACCGAGCGCAGCGAGGGCACGGGTACCGTGCGCCACGCCACGGTGGTGCACCGCAACACCCCCGCCGCGCGCAATGTGTCGCTCATCGAGATGGCCGAGGGCTTCGTCGTCCGCGGCCGGGTGATGGGACCGCTCATCGGCATCCACAGCGGCGACCGCGTACGGCTGTCCACGGCCAAGGACCCGGTCCGGGGCGAGCCCGTCTTCCAGCTCGTCGACGAGCCCTTCCGGGCCTGGCACTGAGGGGTTGCCGCGAAACGGTCATGAATGGCCGATTTCCGATCCATTACCGCATCGGATCGCACAACACAGGCAACCCACAGATTCCCTTTGCCCTCCTCCGGTAGGCGAGAGGCCCCCGTTACGGACGGGGCGCCCGCGCACGAGGCTGGAGGAGGGGAACATTGTTCCGTGCCCGGCGAACCGCAGTCGCCGCCGTGGCGGTGCTCGCGGCACTGGCAGGATCACCAGGACTGGCGCAGGCCCGACCGACCCACGGGAGTCGGCCGTCGGCCGCCGTCTCCGACGACGGGCTGCCACCGGGCTGGCGGCTCACCGGGGCGGGTGCCGAACGCGCCCTGGTCTGGCGGTCGTCCGTGCCCGTGCCCATGGGGGACGCGCGCGTGGAGTTCCACGCCGCGGGCGGGCTGCTCGGCGTGCCGTCGGCCGACCGTGACGGCAGAACGTTCCGGCTGGAGCTGGCCGACGCCCGCGCCACCGATCTGACGAACCTTCGGGTCCAGGCCGGCGGGCGCCGGTTGGACCAGCCCGGCGCGCCCACCGCACCCGATGGCGGACCGGGCGGGCTCCCCTCCGTCACCGCCGCGCAGCCGCCCGCCCCGCTCCCCGCCGGTTCGGTCGACCCCGGCAGGCCGGGCCCGTTCCGCACGCTCACCGGCGAGTACGACCTCGCCCCGGTGCGCCTGCCCGGGTTCGCCGCACCGGTCGAGATGCGCGCCGTGGTGGTGGCGCCGAAAGGCACCACGGGCAGGCGTCCGCTGGCGCTGTTCCTGCACGGCCGCCACGCCACCTGCTACGCCGGGGCGGACGTGACCGGTGACTGGCCCTGCCGGACCGGCGCGAAGCCGATCCCGAGCTACCGCGGCTATCTGCGCGACCAACAACTCCTCGCCTCCCAGGGCTATGTGACGGTGTCGGTGTCCGCGAACGGCGTCAACGGCCAGGACTTCGCCGCCGACGACGGCGGCGCACAGGCCCGTTCGTCGCTGGTCCGGCGGCACCTGGCCCGCTGGGCCGACTGGGCCGCCCACCCGGCCGGCGCTCCCGCGGTGGTGCGCCGGGCGCCGAAGGCCGACCTGTCCCGGGTCCTGCTCGTCGGGCACTCGCGCGGCGGCGAAGGCGTCAACCGCGCCACGATGGACAGTCTTTATCCCCCGCCCGCCGCCCAGGACGGCTATCGCGGACCGGTGCGCTGGCACATCCGCGGCACCGTCCTGATCGGCCCGACGGTCTTCGGACACAACCCGGTGGCCGACGTGCCCTCGGCGACGATTTTGCCGGGCTGCGACGGTGACGTCTCCGACCTCCAGGGCGAGGTGTACGTCGACGGCACCCGCGGGGTCGGCCGGGGCGCCGCGCTGCACAGCGCCGTCTACGTGGTCGGCGCCGACCACAACTTCTTCAACAGCGAGTGGACCCCGGGGCAGGCCGTGGCGCCCGCCGAGGACGACTTCTGGGACGACCCCGAGCAGCCGGACCCGGTGTGCTCCAAGGGCACCCGGACCCGGCTGACCGCCGACCGGCAGCACCGGGCCGGTGCCACCTACATCGCCACCGCGGCCCGGCTGTTCGTCGCCGGCGACGACCGCGCGCGCCAACTGCTCGACGGCACGGGCCGGCGGGCCCCCTCGGCGGATCCCGCCCGGGTCCTGACCCACGCGGTGGGCGGGAACCGGGGCGCCGGGTTCCTGCCGGACGGCCCGGTGACGGTGTCCGGCGCGAAGCTGTGCTCGGCGGTGGATCCCGACCCGGCCGCGGCCTGTCTCGGCTCGGCCACGAAGGGGTCCTCGCCGCACTTCGTCCCCTGGTACGTCGACCGGGAGCAGGACCGCAGGGCCGTGGCCCTGCGCTGGTCGTCGGCCGGCCGTCCGGTACGGGTGCGCCCCGCGAAGCCGGTCCCGCTGAGCGGCGCGAAGGCGCTGACGCTGCGCGTGATCGTGCCGCCCGGCACCCACGGCACCCGGCTGGACGTCTCGGTCACCGACACCGCCGGCCGGCGGGCCACGCTCGGCCGGGTCGGCGTCGACGGTCTGCCGGGCACCGAACGGACCTCCTCGTACTGGGCCCGTGAGATACGGGTCCCGCTCACGGCCGCCGCCCGCGCCGGTCTCGACCTGCGCCGGGTGAAGTCCCTCGACCTCACCCCCCGGACCCGGTCGGGCCGGGCCTGGCTGATGGACGCCTGGGCCTGGCGGCCCGGCACCCCGGCCGTGCGCACGTCCGCGCTGCCGCGCGTCGACCTCGGCACCACCACCGTGCGGGAGGGCGACTCCGGAGTGCGCACCTACCGGGTGCCGGTGCGGGTGTCGGGCCACGGCAGCGGCCAGGTGCGGGTGTACGTCGTCGACCCCGTCACCGGCAGGTCGAAGGACCGGCTGGTGACGGTCCGGGCGGGCGGACCCGGCATCGACGTACGGGTGCGGGTGCGGGGCAACACGCGCTTCTCCTACGACGTCTCGCACGACGTGTTCGTGAAGGCCGTCCGGGGCGCGGTGGTCGGCACACCGCACGGGGGGATCCTGGTGCGCAACGACGACCCGATGCCGAAGTTGTCGGTCACCCCGGTCGCGGACCGGGTGGCCGAGGGGCATCCGCTGCGCTGGCACCTGTCCCTGTCGGAGGCCGCCGACACGGACACGTACGCCACCTTCGTGGTGCGCCCGGTGTCCGGCGGCGCCGAGCTGTCCACCAAGGACGTCGACCCGGCCTGGCTCATGGAAACGACCGGCGCGTCCGCCGACCCGGAGCGCCCGCTGTCCGCGGTGGAGCACCTGTACCTCTGGGTGACCGTCCCCGCGGGACGGACCGGGGCGGACCTGAGCCTGCCCACCGTGCGCGACCGGGTGGCCGAGCCCGAGGAGTCGGTGCGCTTCCAGTGGGTCGACGACTCCGGTGAACCGGGCGGCGGGCCGGTGCTGACCGGCACGGTGCTGGACGCGTCGTAGCGCGGGAATCCGGTGCGGGCCGGCCGTGTCGTACGGCCGGCCCGCTCCCGGCTCAGCCGGGGAAGGTGATCCGGATCCCGACCGTGCCGTCCGTCCCGCGCCGCAGGCGACTGCCGAGGAGGGTGAGCCGGCCGACGATGCCGTACTTGCGGGCGATGAGGTCCCGGTAGCGGGCGGTGGTCCCGGCGTCGCAGATCTCGGCGGTGGCGGGGACCGGGTCGCCGGTCGGGTTGCCGCGCACGTCGCACGGGCCGACCAGGACGTCGCCGCGGGCGCGGATCCGCTTCACCTTCCAGGAGTCGGCGACCGTCCAGGCACCGAGGGCCTCGCCGTCCCGCACCACCCACACCGGGGTCGGCACACCCGTGCCGTTCTTGCGGTAACTGGTGATCAGCAGATACTTGCCCGCACCGAGCCGGGCCACCGACGTCTCGTCCATGCGGCGCAGTCTAGGGCGTGTTCCGAAGGTCCCGTCCGCCCGGCGACGCCGCCCTCAGGCCACCGCCTTCGCCATCCTGTGCACGGCTTCCGTGATCACCTCGGGCGAGGTCGCGAGGTTCAGCCGTACGTGGCCGGCGCCGCCCGTGCCGAAGTCCGTCCCGGGGTTGAGGGCCACCCGGCCGCGCTTCAGGAAGACCTCCGCCGGATCGTCCCCGAGGCCGAGCGCCCGGCAGTCGAGCCAGGCGAGGTAGGTGGCCTCGCTCGGCCGGTACCCGATCGCGGGCAGGTGCTCGGCGAGGAGCCCGGCGAGCAGGCGCCGGTTGTCGTCGAGCCCGGTCAGCAGGGCGTCCAGCCAGGCGGCGCCCTCGCGCAGGGCGGCGGTGTGGGCGAGGACGCCGACATGGCTCGGCCCGTGGCTCACCTCCTCGGGCAGCCGGGCCAGGTCGGCCGCGGCCGCGGGGCCCGCCACGGCCAGGGCGGCCTTGAGTCCGGCGAGGTTCCAGCCCTTGGAGGCCGACATCAGCGACAGACCGTTCTCCCCGCCCGGCACGCTCAGGTACGGCACGAAGTCCACGCCCGCGACGACCAGCGGGGCGTGGATCTCGTCGGCGACCACGCGCACCCCGTACCGCTCGGCGAGCGCGGCCACCGCGGTGAGCTCGTCGGCGGTGTGCACCGTGCCGGTCGGGTTGTGCGGGCTGCACAGCAGATAGGCGGCGGGCCTTCCGCCGGCCACTGCCCCGCGGAAGGCCTCCTCCAGCGCGCCGAGGTCCAGACGCAGGTCCGGGCCGAGCGGAGCCTCGCACAGCCGCCGGTCCATGTGGCCGACGAACTGGAAGAACGGCGGATAGACGGGCGGGTCGACGACGACGGCGTCACCCGGCCCGGTCACCAGCCGCAGCATCTCCACCACGCCCAGCATCACGTCCGGCACGATCGCGGTGCGCGGCACCGCGAGTCCGTCCCAGCCCCACCGTGCGGCGGCGAAGGCGGCGAGCGCCTCGGCGTAGGCGGTGCCCGCGGGGTAGCCGGTGTCGCCGAGCTCCATCGCGTCGGTGACGGCGCGCACGACCGGCTCGGCGAGCGGTACGTCCATCTCGGCCACCCACAGCGGCAGCACGTCCTGCGGATAGGTGCGCCACTTCATGCTCGTACGACGTCGCAGGCGGTCGAGACCGAGTGCGCGCAGGGGGTTCGGCTCGGCGGGCGTGACGTGCGGGATGCGTGTCATGGGGCACAAGATAGGCCGCCGGCCGGTGCGCCGGAACGAGGCGTCCGGGGCGCGGGTGGGGGATCCCGGGCGTTCGGCGCCGATCTCGCGCGCGGTGAACACCCGCCGGTCGGCGTACGTATGGGAGTCCGGGCGCTCGATGACCGGAGGGCCCCGCGGTGTGACCACCGCGCGTTCGGGGTTCGGGAGCCATGCATGAGGCACGCACGACGACGGGTCGTCCGGCGGGCGACACAACTGACGGCCGTCGGCGGACTCCTCCTGGGAGGGGTGATGGTGACGCAGGCCATGGCGAGCGAGAAGCCGGCCGCGTCCGCCGTCCCGCGCAGCTCCGCGCAGTCCGTCGCGGACACCGGGTCGCAGCTCGTGTCGCGGCTGGGCACCGCCCGTACGGCGGGCAGTTGGATCGGCGCCGACGGCAAGCCGGTCGTGGCGGTGACCGACGAGGACGCGGCGGCCGAGGTCCGCAGGGCGGGTGCCGAGGCCAAGATGGTCGGGCACAGCATGAACGAGTTGAAGTCGGCCACGACGGCGCTGCGTTCGGCGCCCCGGGTGGCCGGCACGGCATGGTCGGTGGACCCCCGCACCAACCAGGTCGTGGTGCTGGCCGACCGCACGGTCTCCGCGGCCGACTGGTCGGCGATGACACAGGTGGCGGGCAAGATCGGCAGTTTCGTCCGGATGGAGCGCACCACCGGCGCGTTCACCACGCGGCTCAACGGCGCCCAGCCGATCCTGTCGACCGGGGGCCGCTGCTCGGCGGGCTTCAACGTGACCAACGGGCAGAGCGACTTCATCCTCACGGCCGGCCACTGCGGGCCCACCGGTTCGCTGTGGTTCGCCGACAACCAGGCCACCCAGCAGGTCGGCAGGACGGTCGACAGCTCGTTCCCCGGCGCCGACTTCTCACTGGTGCAGTACGCGAGCGGCCGGGCGGGCGACGGTGCCGACATCGTGGCCATCGGCAACGGCAACGGAGTGCGGATCACGGGCGCGGCCGATCCGACCGTCGGGCAGCGGGTGTTCCGCAGCGGCAGCACCAGCGGGCTGCACGACGGGACGGTGACCTCGCTCAACTCGACGGTCAACTACCCCGAGGGCACGGTCACGGGCCTGATCGAGACGAACGTGTGCGCCGAACCCGGCGACAGCGGCGGGCCGTTGTTCTCCGAGGGGATCGCTCTCGGCGTGACCTCGGGCGGCAGCGGGGACTGCACGACCGGCGGCACCACGTTCTTCCAGCCGGTGACCAGGGCGCTGTCGGGGCTGGGGGTGCAGCTGATCGTGTCGAAGCAGGCCGCCGGTCAGGGCGGCGCGGCCTCGTCGGCCGCCCCCTCGGCCCCGTCCGGTTCCGCCACGCACAGCGCGATCGCGCCCAGCGCCGCCTCGCCGGGGTCGACGGCTCCGGTGGCGGCCGGCTCGACGGACTCGACGCTGCTGTCGGTGTTCACGGACCCGGACAACCTCGGCCCCGGCATGCTGGTGATCGCGGTGAGTCTGATCGCGCTGTTCGCCACCCGGTACATCCGCGCGGAGCAGGACCGCAAGGCCTATCAGCGGTACTACTCGGCGACCTGGGGATGACGGCCCGTCCCGGCATCTGCGGGACGGGGTGACGCGGTGGCCACGGCATCGATGCGATGCCGTGGCACACGGAAGCCGGTGGGAGAAGGGCGCCCGGGCGTTCGCCGCGCCAGGGCGATGACGCGATGACGCGTCGGCGCCGTTCCCGGAGGGACGGCTCTCAGGCCGCCCGCTGCGCCTGCGGGACCGCGGCGGCCCACTCCAGGACGAGCCGCTGGTACTCCTCGCGCTGCTCGCCGCTCAGTGTCCCGCCCGACCGGAGCCACAGGGCCCGGATCTCCTCGTTGACCTCCGCCGCCGATCGGTCGGATACGGGTTCAACACTGGTGGACATGCCGTGAAGCATACGTCTCGATGCGTGAAGGCCATGTGAGCAATAAGGAACCTATCGGACATATGCGACAGTGTCACTGATCACGTCCATCCGACGGAACTCCGATCGAACCCGGACCGCGGATCGATCGCGGTCCATTCGCCGAGGGTGCGCCCGCATGTCGATTCGCGCCGGAAACCACCGCTTCACGTCATAATCGTTCCGCTCCCGCGGTGAACACGTTCCTCTCCTAGTGTCCTAGTGAAAGGCACGCACTCCATGACGTTCTCGCTCGGCATCGTCGGCGCCGGCCAGTTCTCCGGCCGGTTCGCCCTGCTGTTCCAGGCCCACCCCGGTATCGACGACGTCCATGTCACCGACCTGCTGCCCGAGCGGGCCGAACGCCTCGCCGCCGCCCAGGGACTCGCGGGCACCTTCCCCTCGTACGAGGCCATGCTGGAGTCGCCGGACGTCGACGCGGTCGCGATCTTCACCCAGCGCTGGACGCACGGCCCGCTGGTGCTCCAGGGACTCCAGGCCGGCAAGCACGTGTACTCCGCGGTCCCTATGGCGGTCACCGTCGAGGAGATCGCGGCCATCGTCGACGCGGTCCGCGCCACCGGACTGACGTACATGATGGGCGAGACCAGCCAGTACCACCCGGCGACCGTGCACGCCCGCGACCGGATCGCCGAAGGCGCCTTCGGGCGGCTCTTCTACGCCGAGGGCGACTACGTCCACGACATGGACCTGGGGTTCTACGACGCCTACCGCTACAGCGGGGGCGAGAACTGGAAGGCGACAGCCAGCTATCCGCCGCTGCTCTACCCGACGCACTCGGTGGGCGGGGTGCTCGGCGCCTGGCGGACGCACGCGGTGAGCGTGTCCGCGATCGGGGTGACCGACGAGCGCCAGGACGGTGTGTTCGACAAGGAGATCAGCCAGTTCGGCAACGACCTCTCCAACGCCACCGCGCTGTTCGCCGTGGCCGGCGGCGGCTCGTTCCGTACCAACGAGTTCCGGCGGGTCGGCTACCCCTCGCACATCAGGGAGTCGCGCTTCCGCTTCTTCGGCACGGAGGCCAGCATGGAACAGCTGGCCACGGTCGCGCTGTGGCAGGACAAGAAGGGGGTGCAGGACATCAGCGACCTGCTGGAGCCCAGGCCCACCGTCGCCCCCGACGACCCGTCGATCCAGCACATCGCCCCGGAGCTGCGGGCCGCGTTCACCTCGGGCTCGGCGCCGGTGCACGACCGCTCCCGGCTGCCACGGGTGTTCGACACCCTGCACAACGGTCACGAGGGCAGCCACCACTTCCTGGTGGACGACTTCGTGACCGCCGTCGAGAGCCGCACCCTGCCGTCCGTGAACGCCTGGGTGGCCGCCCGCTACACCCTGCCGGGCATCGTCGCGCACGACTCCGCGCGGCAGGGCGGGACGCGCCTCGACATCCCGGACTTCGGGGACGCGCCCGAGATCTGACCGGCCCGGCGGGCCGGGTGTCGTCAGGTGCCCGGCTTGCGGCCGTACACGAAGACGTCGTCGCCGTTCTTCAGCAGCGACCAGTACTTCTTGGCGTCGGTCTTCGTCATGTTGACGCAGCCGTGCGAGCCCGGCGGGTTCCACATGCTCAGGCCGACCGAGTGGAAGGCCTGGCCGCCGTCGAAGAACTGGCTGTACGGCATGGCCACGTTGTAGATGTTGGAGACGTGGTCGATGTCGCGCCAGTAGATCTTCTTCAGGCCGGTACGCGTCTCGTACCCGTTGCGTCCGGTGCGCACCGGGACGGGTCCGTAGACGAGCCTCGCGCCGTCCTGGATCCAGCTGAGCTGGAGCGTGAGGTTCACGCAGGCGATACGGCCCTTGTTCGTCGGGCACTTGCCGGCCGCGTTGGGCTTCTTGCCGACGGCCTTCTGCTTGTTCATCAGGTCCATCACACCCCAGGTCACCGGCCCGGCGTAGCCGATGTTCGGCGTGATGCCGTGCTTGGTCTGGAAGGCCTGGACGGCCTTGCAGTCGGCGGCGGACTGCCTGCCGTCCACGGGACGGCCGAGGAACTTCTCCACCTGCTTCTGGTACGGGCCGGCCTGCGTCGTGCAGCTCGCGGCCTGCGCCGGCGCGGCGGTGACCGCGAGTGTGAGCGGGGCCACCAGCGCGGTGATCCCGAGCGCGACGGCGCCCCGTCTGTGCATGTCCCCCATGGCGGACTCCCTCTCGTACGTCCTGCGTTCTCAATTGCCTAGACCGGCGGTACGAGAGGAAAGTTGCACGGCCGACCGCGCCGGGACACAACGGTTACACGCCGGGCGCGGACGGGCGCCCGCCGGTGCCTCCTCGCTCTCCCCGGCTCCCCCTGGCCGCGTGGAAGCCGGTGTTGACCGCCGTGAGGCCGCCGTCGACCGTGAGGGCGGTCCCGGTGATCCAGGCCGCGTCCCGGGAGGCGAGGAAGGCGACGGCGGCGGCGATGTCCTCCGGCTCGCCGACCCGGCCCAGCGGGTACAGCCCGCCGATCTCCTCCAGTCGGTCCTCCTGCCCCTCCCACGCGGTGGTGCGTACGGTGCCGGGGACGACCAGGTTGACCCGCACCCCGCGGCCGGCGGCGTGCCCGGCGAGCGTGCGGGTCAGCGATCCCAGGCCCGCCTTGGCGGCGCTGTAGGCGTGATTGCCGAAGTCCTGGAGGCCGTTGACCGAGCCGATGCTGACGACGGCGCCGCGCCCCGACGCCGCGAGGTGCGGCAGGGCCGCCCGGCAGCAGCGGTAGGCGCCGGTCAGGGTGAGGTCGAGGTCGCGGGCCCACACGTCGTCCGGTTCGTCCTCGAAGCGGGCCGCGTCCGGGGAGCAGCCGTAGGCGTTGTTGACCAGGACGTCGAGTGCGCCGAAGGTGTCGACGGCATACCCGACCGCGCGCTCCACGGAGGTGCGGTCCGCGACGTCGCAGCCGAACGCCTCGGCGCCGAGGCCCTGTTCGCGCAGTGCCGCCGCGGTCCGCTCGGCCGCGGGCAGGTCCACGTCGGTCACCAGGACCCGCGCGCCCTCCCGGGCGAGCCGCCCGGCGGTGGCGGCGCCGATGCCGCGGGCGGCGGCGGTGACGAGGACGGCGTACCCCTGGAGTCGTGCGCTCTCGGAACGTGTCATGGCCTACCGATACCCGGTCACGTCCGCCGGCTTGCCCCGGTCCTGCACCTCGGTCAGATAACGCCAGGCGTCCGGGCGGCTGCCGTCGAGGTCGGTGAACCCGTACTCCCTGGCCAGGCCGCCGCTGGAGAGGGAAAGGCCGTTGAAGCGGGCCACCTCGGGGTCGGCGGCCAGGGCGGCGACGGCGCGGCCCACGTAGCGCGGTGTCTCCGAGATCGCGAAGTGCGGCTCTCCGTCGAGGGCGTCGCGCCAGTTGTCCTCGCGCACGCCGAACGCGTCGAGCATGATCTCCGAGCGCATCCAGCCGGGGGTGAGCGCGACGGCGGTGGCGCCGCGGGGCCCGAGTTCGTGGCCGAGGGCGAAGGCCATGCGCAGGACGGACGCCTTGGCGAGGTCGTAGAAGAGGTTGACCCGGTAGGTGTCGCGGTTGTACTCGGCGGTTCCGTCCGTCATCTCCACCACCAGTCCCCCGGTCCCCTCCAGCAGCAGGGGCAGGGCGTGGTGGCTGGTGATCGCGTGGGTCTCGACGGCGAGGCGGAGCAGCGTGAGCCCGTTGTCGAGGTCGTGCTCCCAGACCGGGGTGTCCCATTCGAAGAGCTTCTCGCCGCCCCAGATGTCGTTGACGAGGACGTCGAGGCGGCCCTGTTCCCGCGCGATACGGTCCACGAGCGTGCGGACCCGGTCCGGGACGAGGTGGTCGGTGGGTACGGCGACGCCCCGGCCGCCCGCCGCGGTGACCAGGTCGGCGGTGTCCTCGACGGTCTCGGGGCGGTCGTACGCGGAGCGCCGGGCGCGGGTGCTGCGTCCGGTGACGTAGACCGTGGCGCCCGCCGCGCCGAGTTCCACCGCGATCCCGCGTCCCGCTCCGCGCGTGGCCCCCGCGACCAGGGCGACCTTGCCTGCCAGTGGTCCGGACATGTCCGACCTCCCGTACCCGTACGACCGATGTCGTCTTCGAGGGTGCCGGGTGAACCGGACATCTTCTGTCGCCTTTGGCGCGGTGTCCGTCGTCGCGCCCGGCCGGTCACCCGGCCGGGCGCGAGGCGGTGCCGGTCGCTCCTCAGTGGCCGCGCGCGATCCAGTCCTCCAGGTGCGGGGCCTCGGCGCCGATGGTCGTCGGGTCGCCGTGGCCGGTGAGCACCTTCGTCTCCGGCGGCAGGGTGAGCAGGCGGTCGCGGATCGAGTCGATGATCGTCGGGAAGTGGGAGTAGGAGCGGCCGGTCGCGCCGGGGCCGCCGTGGAAGAGGGTGTCGCCGGTGAAGACCGTGGCCAGTCCGGGTTCGTAGAGGCAGACCGCGCCGGGCGCGTGGCCCGGGGTGTGCAGGACGGTCAGGTCGGCGCCCGCGGTCTCGATGACCTGGCCGTCGGCCAGATGGGCGTCGGGCTCGCGGTCCGGGTGGGTCTGCTGCCAGAGCGGCAGGTCGTCGGGGTGCAGCCAGACGGTGGCGCCGGTCAGGTCCGCGAGGGCGGGCGCGGCGCCGATGTGGTCGTTGTGGGCGTGGGTGCAGATGATGGCCGTCAGACGGCGCTCGCCGACGGCCTCGGCGATCGCCTCGGCGTCGTGGGCGGCGTCGATGACGACGACCTCGCGCTCGTCGCCGACGATCCACACGTTGTTCTCGACGTCCCAGGTGCCGCCGTCGAGGGTGAACTGCCCCGAGGTGACGAGCCGTTCGATGCGCACGGTCATCAGAGCACCACCACGGAGCGCAGGACGTCGCCCTGGTGCATGCGCTCGAACGCCTTCTCCACCTCGTCGAGCTGGATGGTCTCGGTCACGAACGCCTCCAGGTCCAGGCGGCCTTGCAGATGCAGGTCGATCAGCATGGGGAAGTCCCGGGAGGGCAGGCAGTCGCCGTACCAGGAGGACTTCAGCGATCCGCCGCGGCCGAAGACGTCCAGCAGCGGCAGTTCGAGCTTCATCTCCGGGGTCGGCACACCGACCAGGACGACCGTGCCGGCCAGGTCGCGGGCGTAGAAGGCCTGCTTGTACGTCTCCGGGCGGCCGACCGCCTCGATGACGACGTCGGCGCCGAAGCCGCCGGTCAGTGCGCGGATCGCCTCGACGGGGTCGGTGTCCTTGGAGTTGACGGTGTCGGTGGCGCCCATCGTGCGGGCGGTGGCCAGCTTGCGGTCGTCGATGTCGACGGCGATGATCTTCGCCGCGCCCGCCAGCCTCGCGCCGGCCACGGCCGCGTCCCCGACCCCGCCGCAGCCGATGACGGCGACCGTGTCGCCGCGGCCGACATTGCCCGTGTTGATCGCGGCGCCGATGCCCGCCATCACTCCGCAGCCCAGCAGCCCGGCGACCGCCGGGGAGACCGCCGGGTCGACCTTGGTGCACTGGCCGGCCGCGACCAGGGTCTTCTCGGCGAAGGCGCCGATGCCCAGGGCCGGGGAGAGCTCCTGACCGGTCGAGGCGAGCGTCATCTTCTGCTTCGCGTTGTGGGTGTCGAAGCAGTACCAGGGCCGGCCCCGCAGACAGGCCCGGCAACGACCGCACACGGCACGCCAGTTGAGGATCACGAAGTCACCGGGCTCGACGTCGGTGACGCCCTCGCCGACCGACTCCACGACACCGGCGGCCTCATGGCCCAGCAGGAAAGGGAAGTCGTCGCTGATACCGCCCTGCTTGTAGTGCAGGTCGGTATGGCAGACACCGCAGGCCTGGACGCGCACGACGGCCTCCCCGGGCCCCGGGTCCGGCACGACGATCGTCTCGATCCGGACCGGCTCGTTCCTGCCCGGTGCGATCACGCCGCGTACTTCCTGCGCCATGGTGCTCAGCCCTTTCCTTCGACGGGGATCCGTCCCGGTCCGACCCTACGCGTCACGGATCGGCAGTGGCACACCCCACGACGGCCGCGCCGATGTCCACGTCGGCCGCTTCCGCGTGCGCGACGGCCATGCCGGCGACCACGACGGCCGTCTCGGCGTCCACCCTGTCAAAAATACCCCCGGGGGTACCTCTGCTACGGTGGTAGGCATACCCCGGGGGGTAATTTTCAGCGTTCATCACGAGAGGAGTGCTGCCGTGTACTTCGTCGACACGATCGACGTGCCGGGGCTCGGCAACCGCGGCTACCTGGCGGGCGGGGCGCACGGCGCCGTGGCCGTCGATCCGCCGAGGGACGTCGACCGGGTGCTCGCGGCCGCCGCGCGGCGGGACGTGCGGGTGACGCACGTCGTCGAGACCCACGTCCACAACGACTACGTGTCCGGCGGCCCGGAGCTCGCCCGGATCACCGGCGCCGCGTACCTCGTACCGGCCGCGGCCCGGATCGCCCACCCGCACACGCCCGTCTCGGACGGCGACGTCGTCGAGGTCGCGGACGGTCTGGCGGTGCGCGCGCTCGCCACCCCCGGCCACACCCCGCACCACACCTCGTACGTCCTGGAGGAGGCCGGACACGCGGTGGCCGTCTTCACCGGCGGTTCGCTGCTGATCGGCACCGTCGGCCGTCCCGACCTGGTGGAACCCCGGCTGACCCCGCGGCTGGCGCGGGCCCAGTACGACTCCGCGCACCGGCTGGCCGCCGCCCTGCCGGACGACACCGCGGTCCTGCCCACCCACGGCTTCGGCAGCTTCTGCTCCGCCGCGCAGGCCGAGGGCGGGGCGACGACCACCATCGGCCGGGAGCGCGCCGTGAACGAGGCACTCGTCAAGGACGTCGACACCTTCGTCGCCGACCTGCTCGCCGGGCTGGACGACGTGCCCGCGTACTACGCGCACATGGCCCCGATCAACACGCGCGGTCCCGCTCCGGTGGACCTCACCCCGCCGCGCCGGGCCGACGCCGACGAGATCGCCGCCCGGCTGGCCGCCGGGGAGTGGGTGGTCGACCTGCGCAACCGGGTCGCGTTCGCCGACGGCCATGTCGACGGGTCGCTGAACTTCGCGGCGGAGGGGCAGCTCGCCACCTATCTGGCCTGGCTGCTGCCCTGGGGCAGGCCGGTCACCCTGCTCGCCGAGTCGGCCGGGCAGCTCGCCGCCGCCCAGCGCGAACTGGTCCGGGTCGGCATCGACCGGCCGGCCGCGGCCGCGACCGGCTCTCCCGCGCAGTGGGTGCGCCCCGGCGAACGGCCGCGCTCCTTCCCGCGCGCCGACTTCGCCGCGCTCGCCGCGGAGACGGCCCGCGCGGACGCCCCGGTCGTGGTCCTCGACGTGCGGCGCGACTCCGAACGCGCGGCCGGGCACATCACGGGCTCGCTGCACATACCGCTGCACCGGCTGCGCGACCGGCTCGCGGAGATACCGGACGGCACGGTGTGGGCGCACTGCGCCGGCGGTACACGGGCCGCGATCGCGGCCTCGCTGCTCGACGCGGCGGGCCGGGACGTCGTCGCCGTCGACGACGGCTTCGACGCGGCACGCGCGGCCGGACTCCCGACGACCCGCGCCACTCCGGCCGACGCCCTCGGGCGGACGGCGCCGTGACCGCGCTCGTCCTCGCCCTCGTCGCCGGTGCCGTCACCGGCATCGCGCTGGGCGCGCTGGGCGGCGGCGGCAGCATGCTGGCCGTACCGGCACTGATCTACCTGCTCGGTTCCACCCCGGCCGCGGCCACCACCGCGAGCCTCGTCGTCGTCGCCGTCACCTCCGTCACCGCGCTGGCCGCGCACGCGCGGGCCGACGCCGTGCACTGGCGGGCCGGCGCGCTGTTCGCCGCGGCGGGACTCGTGCCCGCCGCCGCGGGCGGGGCGCTCTCCACGCGCCTGCCGCCGGCCCTGCTCACCGGCGCGTTCGCGGTGATCGCCGGGGTGGCGGCGCTGCGGATGCTGCGCCCCGCGGCCTCGGTCCGCGACGGCTCCGAGGTACGTCCGCTCCGGGTCGCCGGAGCCGGGGCCGGGCTCGGCGCGGTGACCGGCGTGCTGGGGGTGGGCGGCGGCTTTCTCGCCGTACCCGCCCTGGTGAACGTGGTCGGCCTGCGGATGCGGGCGGCCGTCGGTACGAGTCTGCTGGTCATCACCGTCAACTCGCTCGCCGCGCTGGCCGCCCGCGCGGGAGCGGCGGTGAGCGTCGACTGGGCGCACCTCGCGCCGTTCACCGCGGCCGCCGTGCTCGGCGCGTGGGACGGCCGACGGCTGTCGGCCCGGCTCTCCTCCGACCTGCTGCGCCGCCTGTTCGCCTGGGCGCTGCTGCTGGTCGCCGCGGTGATGCTGGCCGACGCGGTGCTGTGACCCGCCCGCACGCACCGGGGAACCGCTCCGGCGCCGGTGCACCGCTTCCGCCGGAGAGCCGCTACGCCAGCGACAGGAACAGCTTCTCCAGCCGCGCCTTCATCTGCTCCGTCGTCTCCGCCCCACCGTCGCCCGCGTCGGTCAGGCACTGCTGGAGACCGGTCGCGATGATCGCGAACCCGGCCCGGTCGAGGGCGCGGGAGGCCGCCGCGAGCTGGGTGACGACGTCCTCGCAGTCGCGCCCCTCCTCGATCATCTTGATCACTCCGGAGATCTGCCCCTGCGCCCGGCGCAGCCGGTTCAGCACGGACTTGAGCTCATCGCCCTCGAACTGAAGCTCCACGACCACTCCTCTACATACCCTTGGGGGTATTTTACCCTCCCCCTCGGGTCTCCCCCACCGACTCGACCGACCCTCGAAAGGATCGCACCGTGACCACTCCCCCCACTCCCCCCGCGCCCTCCGCCCTCGACGCGAGCGAGGCCCACGCCCGGCTGGCCGCGCTGACCGTCATCGACGTACGGACACCCGGCGAGTTCGCCTCCGGCCATCTGCCCGGCGCCCACAACATCCCGCTGGACCGGATCGGGCCCGCCGTCCCCACCCTGCGCGAGGTCCGTGGCGAACTCCTCGTGGTCTGCGCCTCGGGGGCACGCTCCGAGAGCGCCCGGCAGGTCCTGGCCGGGCACGGCGTCCACGCCCTGTCCCTGACCGGCGGCACCCAGGGCTGGGTGCGGGCCGGCCACGAGGTGCACCGTCCGACGGCGGGCGCCCGCACCGGCTGGGCGATGGAACGGCAGGTCCGGCTCACCGCGGGCACCCTGGTGCTGGCCGGACTGGGCCTCGGACTCCTGCATCCTGCCTGGCAGTTGATCTCCGCGGGGGTCGCCGGCGGGCTGGTGTTCTCGGCGCTCACCGACACCTGCGGCATGGCCGCGCTGCTGTCCAGGCTGCCGCACAACCGGCCGCGCGGCGCGGAACTGGAAGCCACCCTGGCCGCGTTGACACAGCGTTGACCGACGGCGGCCCGCCCGGGCCCCGAAACCGGTCCGGGAGCCCCACGGGCACCCGCCGCCGTACCGCAAGTCGGCGGTACGGCAAGGAAGTCCGGCCCGACCGGTGAGGAGCACCGTGACCACCGCACAGACGCAGCCCGGCCCGCCCCCGTGGCGGCTGCTGCTGGGATACGTACGCCCGCACCGCTGGGCCCTGGCGGCCGGGGCCGTGCTGTCGCTGGTCACCGGCGCCACCGGGCTGCTGCTTCCGCTGGTGGCGCGCGGGCTGATCGACGACCTGGCGCACGACCGGGCGATCACCGGGGCCCTGTTGGCGATGTCGGGCCTGGTCGTCGCCAACGCGGCGGTGGGCGCGCTGGGTTCGTACGTCCTGCGGCGCACCGCCGAGTCGGTGGTGCTGGGGGCGCGGCGCTCGCTGGCGTCGTATCTGCTGCGGCTGCGGATCCCGGCCGTCGACCGCAGCGAGCCGGGCGATCTGATGGCCCGCGTCACCTCCGACACCACGCTGCTGCGCGAGGTCACCACCGACTCGCTGGTCGGGCTCGGCACCGGCGGGCTCACGCTCGTGGCGACGGTCGTGCTGATGGGGCTGGTGGAGCCGGTGCTGCTGGCGGTCACGCTGGCCGTGATCCTCGGCGCGGGCCTGGTGCTGGGGCTGATCGTGCCGCGCATCAACCGGGCCAGCCGGCGCGCGCAGGACGCGGTCGGCGTGATGGGGGCCTCGCTGGAACGGGTGCTGGGCGCGCTGCGCACGGTGAAGGCGTCGGGCGCGGAGCACCGGGAGGAGCAGACGCTGCACGCGGCGGCCGAGGAGTCCTGGCGGCAGAGCGTGCGGGCCGCCAGGTGGGCGGCGGCCGCGGGCAACACGGCCGGGCTGGCGATGCAGATCGCGTTCATCACGGTGCTCGCGGTGGGCGGGGCGCGAGTGGCGACGGGCGCGATCGACATCGCCACGCTGGTGGCGTTCCTGCTGTACGTCTTCTATCTGATGTCGCCGATCCAGCAGGTCGTCGGCGCGATCACCCAGTACCAGACGGGGGCCGCGGCCCTGACCCGCATCCAGGAGGCGCTGCGGCTGCCCGCGGAGCCGCCCGCGCGTCCGGCCCCGCTGCCGTCCGCCGACGCCCGGCCCGCGTCGCTCGCCTTCGAGGACGTCCGCTTCCGGTACGCCGACGAACTGCCGTACGTGCACCAGGGGGTGACGTTCGCGGTGCCGGCCCGGGGCATGACGGCGTTCGTCGGCCCGTCGGGGGCGGGCAAGACCACCGTCTTCTCCCTCATAGAGCGGTTCTACGAGCCCGGTTCCGGGGTCATCACGCTGGACGGGGTGGACCTCACGGAGTGGGAGCTGCCGCGGCTGCGGTCCGCGATCGGCTATGTCGAGCAGGACGCGCCGGTCCTGTCGGGCTCACTGCGCGACAACCTGCTGCTGGGCAGCCCGGAGGCGGACGACACGGCACTCGCGCACGTCCTGAAGACGACCCGGCTCGACGGCCTGGTCGCCCGGCTGCCCCAGGGGCTCGACACGCTGGTCGGGCACCGCGGCACCCGGCTGTCCGGCGGCGAGCGGCAGCGGGTGGCGATCGCGCGGGCCCTGCTGCGCCGGCCCCGGCTGCTGCTCCTGGACGAGGCCACCTCGCAACTGGACGCGGTGAACGAGGCGGCCCTGCGCGACACCGTCGCGGACGTCGCCCGGACGACGACCGTCCTCGTCGTGGCGCACCGGCTGTCGACGGTCACGACGGCGGACCGGATCGTGGTCATGGACGCCGGCCGGGTCCGCGCGGTCGGCACCCATCGGGACCTGGTGTCGGCCGACCCGCTGTACGCGGAGCTGGCGGCCACGCAGTTCCTCGCGCCCTCGGACGGCTGATCCCCCATGACGACCGGCCCCGACATGGTGCAGGGCCACCCCGAGGGGCGGCCCTGCGTCGTGCGACGGTCTTCACCGGACAGCGGTCGTCACCGTGCGGCGGTCGTCACCGTGCGGCGGTCGTCACCGTGCGACGGTGAACACCGGCCGCGCAGGGTGATCACTGGACGGCGGGCAGCAGTCCCGTCACGGGTGCGGCGAGGTCGGTGAGCTGGTGGAGCTGACCGAGGTCGTTGAGCTTGCTCAGGCCCGTCAGCTGCTCGCGGACCCCCGGGACCTTGCCCCGGTACTGCGCGGGGACGTCACTGGCGGCCACGGAGTCCAGCACCGCGATCGGGCTCAGCTTGCCGTCGGCCGGGGCGGGGGCCTCGGCGGCGCTCGCGAGCGGGGCGGCGAGGCCGGTGACCCCGGCGGCGAGGCAGGCGGCGGCGACGATGCGTCGAGTGGAGATCATGCCCGGGCAACGGCACGGGCGCGGCGGCGGACACGGGCGCGGCGCCGCACTCACCCGTCAGGGGGAGCCTCCCGTCCCGCTTGCCGAGCCCGGCGGGGCGGGGGAGGCTCGGAGGTGGGAGTGCCGCGGCCCGTCCGTCCGCCGGGCCGCGACCCTCGTGAGGAGGTCAGCATGGGCACCGCGGCAGGCTCCGCCTTCGACACCGACACCCTGCGTGAGGGCATAGAGGGGACGACGGCGGAGACGCTCCTTCAGCTCTACGCGGACGACGCCGAGATACGCGTCATCGACCGCCACTCCCAGCCGAGCCACCCGAAGATCCTGCGCGGCCGGGACGAGATCGGCGCGATGCTCGACGACGTCTACAGCCGCGACATGACGCACAAGCTGGAGAACTGCGTGATCCAGGGGGACAGCGCGGCCTTCAGCGAGTCCTGCCGGTATCCCGACGGGGTGCGCGTCCTCGCCGAGTCGATGATCACGCTGCGCGACGGCAGGATCAGCGAGCAGATCATGATCCAGGCATGGGACGAGTAGACCGGAGAGCGGCGAGGGTCCAGGTCACCTCCAGGTTGACCTGGACCCTCACTGCTCGGGCGACGCTGGGGGCAGGGCGGTCTCGGCAGCCGCGACGAGTTTCCGCAGCAGGTCTGCGAGTGTCCGCTGCTCTGCTGCGCTCAGCGCTGCGAGCAGCGCGTGCTCGCTCGCGGCCTCCGACGCCGCGTGCGCTTCGAACGCGGCATGACCGGTGGCGGTGAGCCGGACGCGTACCCGGCGCCGGTCCCCCGTCTCGTGCGTACGGACGATCAGCCCGGCCTCCTCGACGGCCGCGAGCCGCGCCGAGAGCGCGCCCCGGGT
Source organism: Streptomyces sp. NPDC104096 (assembly GCF_055584385.1). NCBI lineage: Bacteria > Bacillati > Actinomycetota > Actinomycetes > Kitasatosporales > Streptomycetaceae > Streptomyces > Streptomyces sp. NPDC104096. Next base: position 92,216 of record NZ_JBVJMD010000010.1, on the reverse strand, counting down.
CAGCCCGAGTTCGTCGGCCAGCCGCGAGGGGCTGCTCTCGTAGGGCGGTCCGAGCCTGCGCAGCTTCAGCAGCACCTTGAAGTGCCCGTACGGAAGTCCGTCCGCGTCCAGCACGTCACGCCGGGCCTGGGACGCGTGCCGCGCCAGGACCGCCAGCCGGACGAAGATCGCCTCCTTGACCGGGTCCATCCAGGCGAGTTCCTTCGTCCACTCCGCCACATGACGGTCGACCGAGTCCTCCATCGACTGCCTCCCGCAGTGATTTTCTTGTGGATAGTTTTTCAAATAACTACCTTCCCTGTCATGACGATTGACACGAGCACCGCGAACCTGACCGTGAGGGTCGATGAACTATTAAGTGCGGCAAGGGAGTTGGGGCTGGCCGGACGGTGGGACCGGGCGCTGGCACTGCTGGACGCGACCTCCGCCGACGCGCCGCAAAGCCGATCCCGCATCTCCCTGACGGCTACTCAGATAGCCCTGGAGAAGGACTGGTTCACCGGCGGCGACAGCGCACGGGAGCGGCTGGCGCTCGCCGAGCGGGAACTGCCCGACGGGGACCGGGACATGGGCTTCACCTGGGACGTGGACTTCGCCCGGCTGCGGCACACCTACCGGCTGCTGCTCCTCGTCGACGGCGCCCCGCGCTTCGGCCCGGCCGGCAAGGACCCCGAAGCGCTCGGGACCCTGCGCCGACAGGCCGAGGCGCTGCGCGACCGCGCCCCCGACGACGGACGCCGCGGCTGGGCCGCCATGTACGCCGGGCTCGTCACGGACAACCACTTCGCGGACCGCGCCGCCGCCCCCGCCTGCTACGCGGCCGCGCTCGACGCCGCGGAGTCGGCCGGTGACCCCCTGCTGGCCCGGGAGGCCCTGCGTCACCTCGGCGACCACGACCACGACGCGGGTGACGACGGCCTCGCCCTGGAGCGCTGGCGCCGGGCGACCGCGCTCGGCGCCGGCGCGGGCGCGGTGCCGGGCACGCTCTCGCAGCAGTTGCTGCTGGCGGTGCTGGCCCGGGACACCGGTGACCGGGCCGGGGCCGCGGCCCTCGCGGCGGAGGTGGCCCGCTGGGCGGACGCCCTGGGGGCCACCCCGCTCGCGGCGCAGGCGCGCGCCTTCCTGGCCGGAACCGACCCGACCGCCCCGCCGCCCACACCCTAGATCTGCGCTCCAGCCCTGCGCTCTACGCTCTACGCTCTAGGTCAGCGTCCACCGCTGATCGGCGCCGCCGTTGCAGGTCCACAGCACCATCCGGGTGCCATCTGCGGTGCCCGCGCCGTAGGCGTCCAGGCACAGGCCCGCGTTGACGTTGGTGAGGGTGCCGTCGCTGTTGACGCTCCACTTCTGGTTGTTCTGGCCGTTGCAGTCCCAGATGACGACCTTGGTGCCGTCGGTGGTGCCGAGGTCGTAGGCGTCGAGGCACTTGTCGCCGTACAGCACGAGTTCCTTGCGGGAGGTGTACGTCCAGGCCTGGTTGCGGCCGCCGTTGCAGGACCAGAGCTCGGTCTGGGTGCCGTTGGTGGTCGTGTTGTCGTGGACGTCGAGGCAGCGGCCGGACTGCGCGCCGACCACGAGCCTGCCGTCCGTGCCCGGCAGTGGGCGCACGGTGAGGTCGGTGAGCGTGGGGGCGCCGGAGAACGTCAGGGTGTTCGAGGCGCCCTTGGACAGGGACACGGCGACGGAGACCGTGCCCTGGGCGGAGCCCGTCGGCGGGAACGAGACCGTCGTCGCCGTCTGGCCGTTGACCTGGAGGGTCGCGGTACGGGCGGTGGCGGCGGTGTTGGTGTAGGCGACGTCGACGACGTCCAGGCCGGTGTGCGCGGCGCTCACACCGGTGAAGCTCGACGTGCCGGTGTAGGTGGCGCTCGCCGCCTCGGTGGCGCCGGTGACGGTGAGCAGCACCGAGCCGCCGGCCGGGACGCTCGCGGTGTACCCGGTGGCGTAGTTGCCGAGGCCGGTCCGTGACCACGGGTCGCGCACGGCGGCGGAGGCCACGGTCAGGCCGAGGTCGGCCCAGCGGGCGGTGATGTTCTGCGCGGCGGAGGTGCGGTTGAGCAGCACGACGGCGCGGTTGCCGGTGCCGGCCAGGACCTTGCCGTACACCTGCGCTCCCGCGGTGTCCTCGGCCACCTTGACGCCCTGGAGGCCGCGCGGGTCCTGGTCCACGGCGGTGACCGCGGCGCTGATCGACCGGTACGTGCTCGGCGCGTCGAGGCCCTCGGCGTGACCGCCGCACCAGTCGACCTTCACGAAGTCGAAGCCCCAGGTGGAGAACCGGAGCATGCCCTCGGCGTAGTGGCCCTCGCTGCCGCTGCCGCTGCCGGGTGCGGCGGGGCGGCCGGTCGGGTAGTAGTAGCCGCAGCCGTCCTTGCCCGCGTCGGTGTAGATGCCGGCCTTCAGGCCCTTGCTGTGGATGTAGGCGGCGACGGCGCTCATCCCGCCGGGCCACTCCGTCTCGTCGACGGTGATGTCGCCCGCGCTGTCCCGGGTGCCCTGCCACCACCCCTCGTCGATGTTGATGTACTGGTACCCGGCCGCGGGGAGACCGGCCGCGACGAACGCGTCGGTCTGCTGTTTGATCACGCCGTAGTCGATCCGGGCGGCGAAGCTGTTCCAGGAGGCCCAGCCCATCGGGGCGGTGGCGACGGGGATCTGACGTGCGGTCGCGGCCCGTGCGGGGCCGGGCTGGGCGAACAGGAGTGCGGCGGTCGCGGTCAGCGCCAGCACGAGAACGCGCACGACGACGTCCCGACAACGTCGTACGCGGCTCGCTCGGGTGGGGGGAGACATGCGGCTCCTTCGACCGGAGACATCCCGGCAGATTCGATATATCGAACGAGGATCGACTTTCCGAACACTGCGGCGCGCCGAAGGTAGAGCCGCGCGAGGACGAAGTCAACGGATGTGACGTCAGACGCCAACTCGCCGTCAGGCAAACGCCGTTCACCCGGGAAGTCCGCACGCGGATGTGAAGATCTTGCAAGCTAAATGTGAAGGTGTCATGATCACGAACGCTTGGCGGTCCGGACGAAGGAGCAACGATGGAGATATCCGGCATGCCGGGTGAACAGGACGAGAGCGCACCTGCGACGGTCCGGCGCAGGACGCGCTGGCCCGTCGTCCTGGTGGTCATCATGCTGCTCGCGGCGGGGCTGGGCTTCTCCGCCGCCCACTGGAACCTGGCCGGGAAGCTGGGCCTCGGCAACACCACCACCACCGAGGCCGGCGGTTCGACCCACGCAGACGGATCGGGCAGCACCGTCCAGGCCGACCCGAGCTCGCCGACCGCCGGAAAGTCCGCCGCTCCGGCGCCTGTGCAGCGGACGGAATGCCCCGCGGACTCGATTCTCCTGACTGCCGCGCACAAGCGGCTCAACACACTCGGAAAGCCCGCCCTGGGGCTGAAGCGGTGCTGGTCCGGCTGGGACACCGCGGTGCTGGTCACAACAAGCGCCACGGAAGGCACGGCCCAAGCGGACCTCGTCGTCTTCCGGGACGAGAACGGCACCCCGGCCGAAGCGGCCTCCTTCACCACACGCTCGACGACCGCGACCTGCGACGGACTGCGCCGGATGAATCCGCCGGCGGACCTGATCGGCTACGCCTGCGAAGGCAAGGTGGATCCGGAGCCCTTCGACAAGGACGCGGCGCTCAAAACGATGTCCGGGCTCGGCTACCGGCCCGTGAAGCCGATCGGGGAACCGAGCGGACCGCTGCGCGCCGTCTGGGGAGTCGTCGACGACGGCGGCCACATCACAGAGGTCTTCCTCTTCTACGGAAACCGCTTCCTCGGCGCCGCTCCGCTGTCGAATGTCGGTGGCGTTCCGCAGCCCGGCGGCCCCTCGGTGACGCTCCGAGCGGACCTCCGCAACCCGGACGACCCCCAGTGCTGCCCGTCCGGAGGGTCCGTCAACTACGTCATCACGTGGAACGGCACCCAACTGACCTCGAACCCGCCGTTCCCCACGGACTCCTGAACAACCGAAGAGGCCGTGCGCGCGGCGGGAACGGCGGACTGACACCCGACGCTCCCGCCGCGCTGCGGCCTGCGGTCACGACCTCCGAAGCCGTGTGCGGGGGTTCGACTCCCGCCGGGGCGCTTCGCACGAAGTGCCCAAAGGCCCTGTCACCAGTGGAAACGCTACGGTCGGGGTCCTCGCGTATCTACAATCATGCGCAGGCGGATGCCGCCGAAAGCAGCCGTTCGCCAGTGATCACGTTGTAATGACGTGTTGATCTTGAACGGCTCCACGGCAGGCCAGGAGGCTTCCCGCGGGCCTCAACACCTATCTCGGCAGGATCAACGCGTGGTCGCGAATCCGCTCTGCGGCGATCTGCTCAATCTGGGCGTACACAAACACCTCGTCGAGCGAGCTGAACGAACCGAGTTCCTGACGAGTTCGCACGATCTGTTCGGCCAAGCTCGAGTCGATGGAGCAGGCTGCGGCTATGGCATCCGCTGGCGCGCCGTTGAGATCGACCAGACCTCCGTCGTCGTACTCGCGAGGCAGGTCCGGACGGCCAATGCGCAGGTCGTATGCGAGGACTGGGTCGCGCTGCGCGAGGACGCGAGCTTCGTCGCGGCGAGCGCGAGCCGCGAGGTGCGCTGCTACGACCGGATCGACGGCTTGAGGAACGCTAGGCATCGGCAGGCTTACCTGAAGGCCATAGACCTCGCGGCGAAGGGGGATCAACTGTATTGAGGCCGTCAAGATCAGGGCGAATCCCAGAACACCAAAGATCGCGCTCAGCACGTGCCCTGCCGTGCCAATCGGGTTCCCCTGGGCATCCTGTGGCGTGATCGACACAAGAAGGCCCACCACGACCGCAGCGGCGGCGTGGATTCCCGCCTTAACGCGCAGTTCCCTGCGGCCCAGTCGGGCCGGTGGTCCGTACGCGTCCGTTGGCCCCCTTCGTCACCCGAAAGCCCTTCGCGCCGACGGAGTAGCTGATCCCCGACTTGGAAGCTGTGACCCGAAGTGGTCCCGCCTTGAAGCTCTTACGGTAGGAGAAACCCATGCTTCGTGCCCTTCTGACATCCTGTTTAGGACACCATCTTTCCAGCCACTACCGATCAGGCGACGCGCTGATGCCTACTTGTGATGGCCCTCCCCCATAAGACAGCATTTGGACAGGCCTCTCGCGAAGTATGTCCCTATTGACCGAGAGGGCCAACGTCCGTCAAGAGCCGGATGGCGGTAGCTGAAACCAGCTTGCCCAGCGTCATCGCAAGATCCATCACGCACCACTCCCTTGCTCGATCCCGCCCAAAGACAAAGCCCCAGACCGATTCAGTCTGGGGCTGCTGGTCCGGGGTCATGTCACAACTTCAGTCTGCGATGCCATCCCCCTCTCCCAGCCCCTGCATGATCCGGTCGTTCATCTCCTGTCCCTGGCCGTCGATGCACTTGGCGTAGATCTTCAGCAGCACGTCCACCGAGTGGCCCGCGCGGGCAGCGACCTCCGGGGCCGGGACACCGGAGTTGAGCCACTGGGAGACTCCCGCATGACGGAGGTCGTACGGCCGGAAGGCGAGGACCGAGGTCACTTGATCGGGAGCGAGGGCAAGTTCCCGCGCCTGCTTCCACGCACGCGAGTACGAGGAGGCCGCGATCACGTTGCCCCGCTCGCTGGAGAACAGCCGGCCGTCCTTCGCCGTACCGAATTCCTTCAAGTGCTCGCGCAGCAGCCGCACCAGCGGAGGTGGAATCGGCACGATGCGCACCTCGCCCTGGGCTCGCTGCTTCAGCCCCCGCCGGTCATGCGCCTCGCCGGAGTCGGTCCACGCCTTCCCCGCCGAGGGACGCGTCTCCGCCAGTTCGATACGTCCCCAGCCCGACGCCGGAAGCGTGCAGTCGGACCGGCGGAGCCCGAGCGCCTCACCCGGCCGCATGGCCGCGTAGTACAGGCATCCGAAGAAGGCCCGCAGCCGCCGACCGCCCGAAGCCGCCCACGTAGGTGAGCGCGGTCAGCAGCTCCCGAGCCTGCCGCGGATTGACCACCACCCGGCGGTCGACTTCCTGCACCGCGCGCTTGCCACGCTTGCGACGTACCCGGCTCAGCGGGTTGGACGTCAGGTGCTCCAGCTCCACCGCGTATTCAAGCGCGTTGAAGACCACCGCACGCCGACGCCGATACGTCTGAGCCGCCGCAGGCTTGCCGTCCAGCCTCCGCCCCAGTCCGTCGATCAGTTCATGGACATGGGCGATCTCTTGCAGCTCTCCGACCGGAAGCGACGCCTTCTCGATCCAGCAGACAGCAGAGGTGATCTCTTCCGGCCGCTCTCGGTCCCTGCGCGACACGGGCAGGACGTACGAACGGAGCGCGCGACGCAACGTCTCCGGGGCCGGCCGCCCCCGTCCCGGCTTGATGAGGACGGGAACGACCGTCGCCAATGCATCAGTCATGCTGTCCCGATGCTTGGCCGATGCCTCCGACCACCGGGCATCGACGTACTTGATCGCCAGGTCAAGCCCCGGCTGCGCTCCGCTCCGCCGGGCGCGCTTCCCGGCTCCGCTCGGGGCGCCGCTCCTGCCTCCGGCCCGCTCCGCCCGCGCTGCGCCGAGGCGCGCCCACAGGTGGATAGGGCCGGTGGCCATGAGTCGAGCACCGCGGAGCGCGGCCAACGGTCAAGGCGATGCCTCCGGCGGGGGATCGGCCGGCACCGGGATGGGAGCTGGGGTGGTAGGCCGCTCGTGTCGAGAACCTGGTGCCAGTACACGATCGACCCGATGAGCAGCGGATCAGCCGCAGTGATGCGCAATCCCCGCAGCCACCTGGCCTTTCTCGGACTCGACCCGACCCCGCCCCCCTACGACGCGCCGCCTCGTAGGCAGATCTCAACGACTCGAGTGGGGGCACCGAGTGAACGACATCAGCTGCGTCGCACAGAAATGACCGACCGTCATGCCATGCTGCCCGACATTGACTCACGCATTCATGCTAGTCATCGTCATCAACTCAAAACAGTTGAGGCATCAAAAACACATATCGCTCCTGCTCGCGTGGACACGCCGCATTTCGCTCGCTACGATCGAATTGCAGGCGCACACAGCGAGGACCACCCGCACCCGGTGACGCTGATGCGGCAGGCTGAAATTCGCCGGTCCTTATCTCGCCAAGCGCATCGCAGCGCAAGTACCGCGTCCTGCTTCGGAGCCGCATCGAATGTGACATGATCCGGGACCATATTTCCATGCGCGTATCGCCTCCAAGGGAGAGGACAGTTATTATGCGCATCAACCGAGTTATCGCGGCCACAGTGAGCCCCCTTGTCGCAGCATCAATACTGGCGTTCACGCCGACGCTGATGTCTCAAGCATCGGCCAGCGCCCCCCAAGCCGCGACAGCACCTGCCGCCAAGCTGATGCCGAAGGTCGATCCACCACCCAACCCCGCGAAAGCAGGCACTACCGCGGGCCGCCAGGCCGGGACAGCGGACGGCAACGACTGCACTTACAGCGAACCGAGCCGCAATCCGATCCCCCCAGCTAATTTCACGAAGAAGAAGGACATCGGGAAGTACTCGGCCGCCTACAACAAAGCGTACGATAAGGCTTTCGACGCTGCGTGCGACGAAGGCGACTAGCGAAGCGTCACCAAACCTTTTGCAGCGGTCCGCCGGAAGATTCTGGCGGGCCGCTCTTCGCGTCACCGGGCCGATTCGACCTTGTGGCAGTCGCATCGCCGCAGGCACACCGAGATCGACCATGAGGAGCGTGGCCAACTTTCAGCGGGGTGTCCGCGTATCGCAGCGAAGTACAGCGACCACCACAACCACAGCCAGTCCTCGCCCGACATAGGCGCGTGGACGACCGGTCGAGCAGCCCTCAGTGACCGTCCCGCCCGTAGTTTGCAACGAGGGGCGCGCCGCAACACGGCTTCGGGCCGTCTCTGGGCCGGGCGGGGGTGCTCGACGATGACAGACAACGACAGTCAGCAACGGCTCTTCCTCTGCTCAGGGACGGTACTTCTGATGCCGGCGCAGGTGCTACTCAGCGAAGCGGAGTTGAGCCAGTTATAAGAGTGGGCGTCCTGCACTCAGCCGCAGACGGGGGTAGCGCCGGCCATCGGCACCCGGTCTCGTCGTGGTCTCACCTCTGGTCTCATTCACGGGCGTACCGTCCCGTCCGGGTGAGTACCGGCCCAGGTCTAGTTGAAGAGCAGCGAGCGCGCGTAGACGCAGGTGAACGGCTCCGCACGGCGCTCGAATGGGCACGAGCACACTTGGAAAGCATGTTGCCGCATACGCTCAGAGGGCCCCTTGTGCGCGTTTAAGCAACTACGCACACATTGCTGTCGGGCAGGCCGAGTTGCCGCACGGACGTAAGCGCACGGAAGTGAAGGGGCACGTCTCCATGAAACCGACTAGCGTCCGATTACGTGAGGCTCGTGCCAGCCGAGGCTGGAGCCAGCCGCGACTGGTGAGGGAGTTACGCCAGGCAGCTACTCGGCGAGGGCACCAGCTCCCATCGGACGCCAGCGTCAAACGCCGTATCGCCAGTTGGGAGAACGGTCACAGCACGCCGGACCACTTCTACGGTCCGCTGCTCTGCGATGCCCTTTCCACAACCGCTGCGGAACTCGGTCTCGACCACGGAGAGCCGAAAGACGTTCCGGTACTCGACGCCGTGTATCCGGCCAGTCCGGACGACGCCATACGAACGGTCAGCCAGTTGTGGCGCGCGGACCTCAACCAGTACGACCCGCTGCTCACAGCGGAGCCGTCCGAGCCCGCGTGGAACGAAGCTTCCCTTCGGTGGCTGGTCGCGCCGGAGCCAGGCATTCCCAGCCCGCGCACCGAGGGAATGCGTGTCGGTTTCGGAGACGTGGCCGCCGTCAAGACCACAGCGGAAACGCTGAGGAGCCCCGGACCGACCGGCGACAGCAACGTCTGCAAGCGTGAGGACGGCATAGCTGAAGCCTGTTCAGGACGACGACTGGTACACGGGCACCGTCCGAGGGTGCTCGACGACAACCAATGCCGACAACCACCGACAGCCAGGTCTCAGGTCGCACCGTCGGTCGGTGGCGTGGCGCGGGCGGGGTCAGTCCGTGGCGATCAGCAGGTCCCCCTCGCCGTCTCGCCAGCCGATGCTCACCGCGCCGTCGGCGGTGTCGCCGATGTCGAGCTTCACGAAGTAGTCGTAGTCGTCCGGCGTGGTCATGGCCGGCAGCCGCAGGGTGTGGAGGAGGCGACCGCTGTCCGCGTCGAGGATGAGCAGGTCCGCGCGTATCCGGCGCCCTGCGTCTGCCTCGGTCAGGAAGGGCTGACGTACGACATAGATCCGGCCGTCGGCGATCTCGGGGAACCCGTACTCCTGGCCGGTCGGGGCCCGCAACTGCCAGGAGGGTCGTCCGTCTCGGATGTCGTAGGCCTGGAGGAGGGTGTCGTGGTCCTCGGAGTTCTCTTCCGGGTCGGTGCCGGACAGGACGTGGCCGCTGCCCGCAGCGGCCACGTCCCACTCGTCCAGGGGGAGAGTGGCGCGTGCGGAGATCCCTTGACGGTCCATGTCGAGCAACTGGACGGTCCGCAGGCGGTCCGGGTCCGGAGCGACGAGCGTGTGCCCGTCGGCCCAGGCCGTCAGCTTGGGGTCCACGGTGGGCTGTCGCCAGAGGACCTCGCCCGTGCGGTTGTCGACACCGAGCAGAAGCTCGTACTCGTCCCGGTCGAGGCTCGTCACGTTGCACATCACGTGGACGGCGCTCAGGTGCCCCGGTAGGGCGTGCACGGAAAAGACGAGTACCTCGGGACACGACTCAGGCATCTTCGCCGTCCACAGGCTGCGGCCCGCACGCTCGTCGAAGGCACGCACGGCGCCGGGTGCATCGGTGACGACCTGGCCGCCGGCGAGTTCCACGGGCCGATAGCCGTCCTCCCCGATCTCTACGCGCCACAGCAGCCCGCCCGTACGCAGATCGATGCCGACAAGCCTTCCGTCAGCGTGGCCGACGACCACGGTGCGTTCCGACACTTTGAAATCCCACGAAACTCCCTTGGCGCCCCGGCGCTCATAGCGCCAGTACTCCTTACCGGTCCGCAGGTTCACCGCCGTCACGCCGGAGACCGTGTTCCGCAGGTACACCCCGTGTTTCAGTGCGTGCTCATCCGAAGTCCGGCGTACGACGCGGTCAGGCGCGACCGGGGCACCGGCGGCGAACGCGGCCGGAAAGGGGCCGCGGGCTCCGGTGAACACGTCCCGCGACTGATATCTGGTCACCAGCAGACCGATCGCGAGGGCGACCAGCGCGATGAACACACCCCACACCCGGCGGCGGGCCGTCTGCACGTCCGCATGGCTCGGAACAGGTGTGCCCGGTCCCCCGGGCAGCCCCACCCCGGGTTCTCCCAGCAGATTCATCCGTTGTCCCACCACAGCCCCGCCGTCCCTGCCGCTGGTCACCGTGACCCCTGCGGCTCAGTCCTCCCGCTCGACCACGTCCGCCCTCCTGTTCCGCGTGGGTTGCACACAGATACGGAAGGGCTGGACACGGCCTGCTCGGAACGCCTCCTGCGACGACGTTATCGGCTCACCGGTCGCCGCATACCACCGCCGGACGGCCAACGCGACGTGTGATCGGTACAGGTGGATCGCCCCTCGACCACAGAGGCACACCGCCGAGCGGTCGCACTGGCCTGCGGGGTGCCGACTGACGTCGGCGTCGGACGACACCGTCAGATGGCACCCCGCCCACTCACTCCCCGCGTCACGCAGGACGCGGGGCCTCCTTACTTCTGCGAGAGGTCCCGGCAACGGCCGTTGGCCCGGGCGAGGAAATCCTTCTTGTTGACGGTGACCGTTTCGTGGTCCTCGTTCTCGGTCAGCACCTCGCCCTTGCCCAGTTTCGCCAGGCCTCCCAGGTCGAACCGGACCTTGCCCGAGATGCCCCGTCCGTCGACGCTGCCGTCGACGTCGGCCGCGTAGCTCGCGTCCGGCTGGAAACCATGCATGTTCGACTCGTAGGTCTTCCATCCCTCCGGTACCTGGAACACCTCCACCGCGCTGGGTGCCGGCCCGTTCCAGCCGCGTGGGGCGACGGCCCACCTCTGGAGTTCGTCGGGGCCGTCCTCGCGATAGACACCGAAGTTGTCCGGGGAGAACTCTGAGCACGTCATGGTCAGTATCCGCGCACCGCCTTCCCCGACCGCCTCGACCGCGACGATCGGTTCGGGCGCCGGCGAGCAGGCGCCGACACCGAGGCCCAGGGTCAGCAGACCCATGGCCACGACCGTGGTGCGGCCCAGCCGCCGTTTGCGTTCAGCCATCGGAACTCTCTCCGGTTCTCATGGGACGGGAGCCCAGTGGTCAGGCTGCCAGTGAACGTAGCCGCCCCACCAGATGTTGGCCTCCACCTCGAACTTGTTGCTCACGGCCGGGTCGTTCCGCTCCCACCAGGAGGAGAGAGATTCCCGCCCGTAGTCCAGCAGGTAGTTCTGGGCCTTGTCGTAGCGGGCCCATTGCTTCGAGTGGACGGCTTCGTGTTTGAGGATGTCCGGGCCGTACTGCTCGGCGGTCTTCCTGCCCGCCTGCTGTTCGATGTTCTCCCGCTCCTGCTTCTCCCTGGCCTGCCGGTCCTGGAGATCCGCCTTGCCGCCCGGCCAGAACAGCACGTCCCCCACCGTCATGGGCTGGTCACCGCCGGGCGAGCCGTTGTAGCAGATCACCTGCTCGGCTCCTCGCTCGCACTTGTTGGAGCCATTGGCCAGCCAGTAGGTATGGGCAAGGAGGTTGGCCCCGTTGTTCGAGTTGACGGACTTGGGGTCCACCAGGTCGGCGGGGCCGGCGTTGCGGCCCGGGGACTTGTTGCAGCACGAGTTGGGCGGCTGCGGCGGCGGAGGACCGGGTGAGGGGGACGGCGTGGCCGAGGACCCCGTGCCACCCGAATGCTTGCCCGACGAGTTGTTGCCGCCTCCCTTGTACTCGGGGCAACGCGGATCGATCACACTCGGGCACGCGACCTTGGGCTTCACCGCTTCTCCGGGTCGGCCGTTTCCCGGGGTCCCGTCGGGCCGCGTGGGACAGGCGGCTTCGCCGGGCACACCGCAGAGCAGACCCATGCCACTGGGGTCGGCCCTGGTCACCGGGTTCTGGGAACCGTAGCCGTAACCGTTGAGGGTCTACGGGATGTCGGTCTGCAGGAGCGGGTCGACACTGATGAACTGACCGATTCCCGGGTCGTATTCCCGGTCGCCGACATGGGTGAGTCCGGTGTCGCTGTCGGCGCTCTTGCCGAGGAATCCCTTGTCGTCCGCCCAACCGGTCGTGGCACCGCCCCGGGAGGACGGGAACGACCGGCACCGGTGCGGCTCCGCGGGTCGGATCCGTGGGTCAGAACCGGCCCGCCCAGGCGGTGAGTTCCGTGCGGGCCGCAGCCAGCAGGGTGGCGGAGGGGGAGGTCGCTCCGTTGGTCACCAGGGCGTAGTGCAGGACGTTCGTGTCCGATGCGGTGAGCAGCAGGCGGCGGCTTCCGGTGCCGCCCGGCTCGGCGGCCGCGGCGATCGGGGCGGTCTGGGTGTACGCGGGCGGCCCGTAGGCGGTGCCGAGGTCGGAGACCACCGTGGTGGACGCCGTCGGGAACGACGCCGGCAGATGAAGTTCGGTCGGCGCCGAGCCGCCCGCGGAGCGCCACACCAGCAGTCCGTACTGGCCGGAGCCGACCAGTTGGGCCACGTCGGGCAGGGAGGACGGTACCGGGTTCCAGGTCAGCGTGGTCGAGCCGTCGCGGGAGCGGTCCTCGTAGGTGAAGGCGACCGTCGTGCCCGAAGTGGCGCTCGGGTAGAGGCGGTCGAGGAGCCGGGCGTCCTGGCGCAGGACCGCCGTGCCCGAGTCGTCGAGGCGTACGGCGGACAGGTCCTCGTCGTTCCAGGCGTCGCCGGTGGTGAGCACCTTGCCGGGGTTGCCGTTCATCAGCTCGTGATGACGGCCGCTGCAGAGGTCCCACTGCCATTGGGAACCGGACAGCACCGGGCCCGAGGCGGCCGGGCCCGACCACCAGCTCGCGCCCTTCACCCGGGAGTCGAGGGCCTGGTACATCGCCTTGAGGACGGTCGGCGCCTTGTCCGCCACCGTGCCCGACAGCGGGTGGCCGAACTCGCTGACCACGGCCGTCGTCCCGGCCGCCGCCGCCCGGTCACGGACCGTGCCGAAGTCGGTCGCGTACTGCCCGTCGGCCGCCTTGCCCCACATCAGGATCCCGGAGATCGCCTTCTGGTCGTAGAAGTGCGTGTTGAAGACGTAGCGGGGGCCGAGGGTGCCCGCGTCCAGCAGACCGCCGGTCTGCTTCTGGGAGGCGATGTTGGCGTTCCAGAAGAGGTTCGGCTCGACGAGGGCGGGCTTGTCCTGCCAGCCGGCCGCGTCCATCCGGGCGCGGAACTCCACGTAGAACGGCCACAGGACGTCCCGCTCCCAGGTGCGGCTGGTCTGGCCGGAGTCGTAGGTGCCCGCGTACGGCTCGTTGAAGGGGTCGAAGCCGACGACTCCCGCGAACTCCTCGGCCGACAGGTGCTGTCCGAGATAGGCCATGGTCTGCTGGGCGGTGGCCAGGAAGGCGTCCTGGAGGCCGTAGGCGTTGTGCCAGAAGTCGTACGACGCGGCCTTGACCGCGCCGTTCTGGGTGATGTTCTGGCCCCAGAAGAGGCAGATCCCGCAGGACTCGTCCGGATAGGCACCCGCGTCCACGGCCCACTCGGGGGCGCCGTCGCCGGTGTACCAGCTGTCGTCGTCGAAGAGGTGGCGGGAGTAGAGGTCCTGGTGGAAGTCGGGGTAGACGCGGATGCCCGCGTCGAGGAAGGCGCGCAGCTGGTCCGTCACCGCGGCCAGATAGGCGGTGTCCACCTGGCCGCGGACCGGTTCGGCGTGCGCCCAGGAGAGCAGGAAGCGGACCGAGTTGCCGCCGCCCAGGGCGCGCAGCGCGGTCGCGGACTTCTTCGCGTCGGCGACCGAGGCGAAGGGCAGGCCGCCGTTCTCCTCCAGTTTGGTCTCGCCGGAGACGTTGTAGCCGCGCAGCACGACCTCGCGGCCGAGGCTGTCGGTGAACCTGCCGTTCGACACGGTGAGGGACGTGCCGTCGAACCAGAGGGAGTCGGGGACGGTGGTGGCGGCGGTGGCGGACGGGGAGCCCGCCACCGTCAGGAATCCGCAGAGGACAACCAGAACCACGAGCAGACGCGCCCGGATATTCGGCATGTCCATTACATTCCGAGGATATCCTTCAACAGTCAACACCACTGACTCCGGAGTAAGTTCGTCCCTCGTCGCCCCGGCGGCTCTCGGCCACCGCTGCCGCCGCGCCCGGTCCGCCCCGGCCGGCGCCACGGCCGCCCCTCCCCCGTGGCCGCCTCAGCCGCCGACCCCGCGCGTCACCTGCAACAGGTACTCCTTCCGGTTCAGCGGGTCGTGGTCGGTGCGGGCCCGCTCGGGGACCGGGCCGCGCGCGATCGGCGCGTAGTGGTCGAAGGCGCTCTCGAACTCGCCCTCGCCGCGGGTCAGTCCGGGCAGCCGCTGTTCCAGGGCGCGCACCTCGGCGGCCGGCACCACCCCCTCCAGGACGCAGACCTCGCCGCGCGTGGCGGCCGTCCGCGGCACGGCCCGCAGAGCGGACAGCACCGGCAGCAGGGCGCCCAGGGTGTCCACCGGGGCGTCGAGGCGGAAGCCGTGCATCGGCTCGTGCACCCGGGTGCCCGCCCGGCGCAGCGCCTCGACGAGCACCAGCGGGGTCAGTCCGCGGAAGTCCGCGCCGGTGCTCGACATGCTCTTGTCGAAGCGCTGGTGGGCATGGCTCTGCCGGGGCGAGTAGCCGCAGTGGGTCATGGTGACCGCGCAGTCCGTGACCTGCCAGCCGTGCAGGCCCTGGCCGAGGGTCTCGCGCACGGTGTCCTCGACCGCCTTGAAGAAGGCGTACGGCATCGCGCCCAGCTCGACCTCCAGCCCGAAGGAGACGCCCGCGCCGACCGGGGCCCGCTCGACCCGCAGGCCGACGGTCGCCAGGAACGGGTTGAGGTCCTTCTTGTTGAACTCGACGGCCTCGCCCGTCCCGGCCGGCCGCTCGACGCACAGCGGCGTCGTCCCGCGGAAGGAGACGTCGAGTCCGTACTCGTCGGCGAGGGTCGCCTGGACGACCTCCTTCTGCACCTCTCCGTACAGGGACACCGAGATCTCCCGGCGCGCCTCGTCGTACCGCAGGTCGATCAGCGGGTCCTGCTCGGCCAGTTCGGTGAGCGCCGTGTGCAGTGCCCCGGTGTCCGTGCCCCGCCCCGGTACGACGACGGTCTCCAGGGTCGGCGGCGCGAAGAAGTGCCCGTACGGCTTGCGGGGCACGCCGATCGGGTCGCCGATCCTGACGTCGGCCAGCCCCCGCAGCCGGGCGATCCGGCCCGCGGCGACGGCTCCGGACGGGGTGTCCGTGCCGTGGTCGAAGACACCGATCCCGGTGATCCTGCCCTCCCGGCCGCCTTCCCCGAAGGCGATCCGGTCGCGCACGCGCAGCGTGCCGGAGAACATCCGCGCGAAGGCGACCTTCTCCCCCGCCGCACCCCGCTCGACCTTGAAGACGGTGCCGGAGACCGGGCCTTCGGGGTCACCGCCGGCGGTCGGCAGCAGGTCCCTGATCCCGCGGACCAGCTCCGGCACGCCCGCGCCGGTCGTCGCCGAGCCGAAGTACACCGGGTGCACCTCGGCCTGCCGGGTCCCGGCGACCAGGGCCGCGTGCAGCCGGTCGTGGCCGACGGCGCCCTCGACGTAGGCGGCGAGCAGGGCGTCGTCGTGGTCGGCGAGGACGTCGAGGGCGGCGGGGCCGAAGCCGGGCGTGAACGCCGCCTCGCGGGTGCCGAGCCCGGTGGTCCGGCCCATGGGGACGACCGCCGCGGCGAGGCGCCGGGACAGCGCGCGCAGCACGTCCGCGTCGCGGGCGCCACGACGGTCGATCTTGTTGACGAAGATCAGCGTGGGGATGCGCAGCCGGCGCAGCGTCCGCATGAGGACCCGGGTCTGCGCCTGGACGCCCTCGACGGCCGAGACCACCAGCACGGCCCCGTCGAGGACCCCGAGGACGCGCTCCACCTCGGCGATGAAGTCGGGGTGGCCCGGGGTGTCGATCAGGTTGACGGTCACGTCGTCGACCGGGAAGGAGACGACCGCCGATCTGATGGTGATGCCGCGCTGCCGCTCCAGCGCGAGGGTGTCGGTGCGGGTGCTGCCGGCGTCGACGCTGCCGATCTCGTCGATGACCCCGGCCGTGTGCAGCAGCCGTTCGGTCAGACTGGTCTTACCCGCGTCCACGTGCGCGAGGATTCCGAGGTTGAGCAGGTGCACGAAGCGTCATGTCCTTCGAAGAGGGGGTCGTTCCTTCCGGGCTTGGACATGAACGGTGCGCGCATCGGTGCTCCTGGTTCCGTGGGGGACTGGTCACTCTCAGTGCAGCAGAGTCGCGGGCGGCACGGCAACGGATTAACGCCCGGCGGCGGCAGCGTGGCGGTGCGTCGACGGCACCGGACCGGATGCGACGCTGGCCGCGGCGGCGAGAGGGGCGACGATGCGTGACGTTTTCCCGGCGCTGAGCCGCTGGTACGCGGCCGGTGTCCCCTTCGGTCTCGCCGTCGTGGTCGAGGTCAGCCGCAGCGCGCCGCGCGAGCCCGGCGCGGCCATGGCCGTGGGGCCGGACGACGAGGTCGTGGGCAGCGTGTCGGGCGGCTGCGTGGAGGGCGCGGTGTTCGAACTCGCGCGGGAGGTGGTGACCAGTGGCCGGGCCCGCCTGGAGACCTTCGGCTACGACGAGGAGGACGCCTTCGCCGCCGGGCTGACCTGCGGCGGTGAGCTCACCGTGCTGGTGCGGCCGGTCTCCCCCGCGCTGGACCCGGCCTTCGGCGAGGTCGCGGGGTCGGTGGCGGCCGGCCGGCCGGTGACCGTGGCGACGGTGACCGGCGGGCCCGCGCCGCTCGGTGCCGTCCTCGCCGTCTGGCCCGACCGGGCCCTCGGCACGCTGGGCACGCCGGGTCTGGACGTGGCGGTCACCGCCGACGCGCGCGGCGGTCTCGCGCTCGGCGCGACGGGCGTACGGCACTACGGGCCGCACGGGGAGCGGCGCGAGGACGCCGTCCGGGTGTTCCTGCACTCCTTCGCGCCGCCGCCGCGCATGCTGGTGTTCGGGGCGATCGACTACGCGGCCGCGGTCGCCCGGATCGGCGACTTCCTCGGCTACCGGGTCACGGTGTGCGACGCCCGCCCGGCCTTCACCACCCCGAAACGGTTCCCGGCGGGCGTCGAGGTGGTCGTGGACTGGCCGCACCGCTATCTGCGGGGCACCGACACCGACGAGCGCACGGTGGTGTGCGTCCTGACCCACGACCCGAAGTTCGACGTGCCGCTGCTCCAGGAGGCGCTGCGCCGGCCCGCCGCGTACATCGGGGCGATGGGCAGCCGCCGTACGCACGACGAGCGGACGCGGCGGCTGGTCGAGGCCGGGCTCGGCCCGGGCGAACTGTCCCGGCTGCGCTCACCGGTGGGGCTCGACCTCGGGGCCCGTACCCCCGAGGAGGTGGCGGTGTCGGTCGCCGCCGAGATCGTCGCGATGCGCTGGGGCGGCAGCGGCGCTCCGCTGACGGCGACGCGGGGAGCCGTCCACCCGCGCGCGTCGCGGTGAGTGCGTACGGGCCTGCGGGCGGGTGCCCGGTCCCGGGTGCGCACGGTTGCCGCGTACGGCGTCAGCGCGGTGGCAGCCGGTGCAGGACCACCTCGGTGAGGGCGCCGTCGGCCACGGTGGCGGTCATGTACGTGCAGTGGGGTTGGCGCCTGCGATCGGTCGGTGATCCGGGGTTGAGCAGGCGCGGTCCGCCGGGGGCGGTGGTGTCCCAGGGAATGTGGCTGTGGCCGAAGACCAGGACGTCGAGGTCGGGGAAGCGGGCGGCGCAGCGGGCCTCCCGGCCCTGGGCGGAACCCGTCTCGTGGACGACGCCGAAGCGCAGGCCGCCGAGTTCGGCGTACGCCACCTCGGGGAGGCGGGCGCGCAGGTCCGGGCCGTCGTTGTTGCCGTACACCCCGACGACCGCGCGGCTGCGGCTCTCCAGCAGGTCGAGGGTGTCCGTGTCGACCCAGTCCCCGGCGTGCAGGACGACATCGGCGCGCGGGAGTTCCGCGAGGAGCACGGCGGGCAGCTCCTTGGCGCGCCGGGGGAGGTGGGTGTCGGCGGTCAGCAGCAGGCGCACGGGTTCAGCGTACGGCGTCCGGCCCCCGGCTCCGCTGCCGACGGACTGCGGACGGGCCACGGACGGGCTGCGGGCGGACTGCGGGCGGACTGCGGACCGCCCACAGGTGATCTACAGATAAAACTGTTCAGTTGTAACTGGACAGTTTGCGTCGGCAAGTTTTACGGTGGCCCCATGGAGCAGCCCATTCCGGAAGCCGCCGAGGTGCCCGGACCGCCCGACGGCGTGTCCGAGTCCGCCGCCCGCGCCGCACGCGATCTGCGGGTGGTGTTCAGCCGGCTGCGCCGGCGCATCAGGGAGGTCGCCGAGGACGAGGAGCTCACGCCCTCGCAGGAGTCCGCGCTCACCCTGGTCGGCAAGCACGGGGCCGCCACGGCGAGCGCGCTGGCGGCCGCCGAGGGGGTCCGGCCGCAGTCGATGGCGACCACGCTCGCCGCGCTGGACCGGCACGGACTGATCCGGCGCAACCCCGACCCCGACGACGGCCGCCGCCAGCTGGTCACGCTGACCGACGCGGGGCGTGAGCGGGTCGAGGGCAACCGGCGGGTCCGGGCCGAGTGGCTGGCCCGCGCGTTCGAGGACCGGTTCACGGAGGACGAGCGCCGCACGGTGCTGGCGGCGTTCGCCCTGATGGACCGGCTCACCGAGCAGTGATACCGCGGCTCTCCCGGCGCGACCCGGCCACGGCGGCCGGTCCCGCCCCCGACGCCTTCGACCGGCGGCTGATCGCCCCGATGGTGCTGGGCTCCGTACTCAACCCGATCAACTCCTCGATGATCGCGGTCGCGCTGGTGCCGATCGGGACCGCCTTCGGGGCCCCGCCGTCGCGGACGGTGTGGCTGGTGTCGGCGCTCTATCTGGCCACGGCCGTCGGACAGCCGGTCATCGGACGGCTCGTCGACATGTACGGGCCGCGTCGCCTCTACCTCGCCGGGACCGGCCTGGTCGGGGTCGCCGGCCTGCTGGGCGCCCTCGCGCCGACCCTGGGCACGCTGATCGCCGCCCGGGTGCTGCTGGGGTTCGGGACGTCGGCCGCGTATCCGGCGGCCATGCAGCTCACCCGCAGCGAGGCCGAACGCACCGGGCGGGACAGCCCTGCCGGGGTGCTGACCGCGCTGGCCGTCGCCGCGCAGACGGTCGCCGTCGTCGGGCCCACCCTCGGCGGGATCCTGATCGGCCTGAACGGCTGGCGGGCCGTCTTCACCGTCAACGTGCCGCTCGCGGCCGCCTGTCTGGTGCTCGGCGCGCTGCGGCTGCCGCGGACCCGGCGACCGGCCGGCGAGCGGCGCGGTGTCGACCCGCCCGGCATGGCCCTGTTCGCCGTCACGCTGATCGCGCTGATGCTGTTCCTGATGGGCCCGCGCCTGGAGCACTGGTACCTGCCCGCGATCGGCGCCGTCGCCGCCGTCGCCTTCGTGGCGCGGGAGCTGCGGGTGCCGGATCCGTTCGTCGACGTCCGCGTCCTCGGCGGCAACCTTCCGCTCATCGCGACCTATCTGCGCCAGTTCCTCGGCTACACGACGTCGTACGCCTATCTGTACGGGTTCACCCTCTGGCTGGAGGAGGGGCGCGGGCTGACCACGTCCACCGCCGGGCTGGTGCTGCTGCCGCTGTCGGCGAGCGCGCTCGTCGTCTCCACCCTGACCGGCCGCCGCGAGGCCGTACGGAGCAAGCTGGTGGTGGGTTCGCTCGTGCAGATCGCCGGGTGCG
The DNA here is from genome assembly GCF_055584385.1 of Streptomyces sp. NPDC104096. Taxonomy (NCBI): domain Bacteria; kingdom Bacillati; phylum Actinomycetota; class Actinomycetes; order Kitasatosporales; family Streptomycetaceae; genus Streptomyces; species Streptomyces sp. NPDC104096. The sequence goes on along the minus strand of NZ_JBVJMD010000010.1, from coordinate 72,304 downwards.
CGGCGCTGCTGCTGGTGGGTTCCGGCAGCGCGCTGTGGGTGCTGCTGCTGACGGGCGCCGTGATGGGCGTACCGCAGGGGCTGATCGGGCTCGCCAACCAGACCGCCCTGTACCGGCAGGCCGAGCCCGCCCGGATCGCGTCCGCCGCCGGGCTGCTGCGCACCTTCATGTACCTCGGCGCGCTGGGCGCCTCCGCCGCCGACGCGGCCTTCTTCACCCACCGCGCCGACACCGCCGGGCTGCACGATCTGGCCCTGTTCATGCTCTGCGGGTCCGCGCTGCTGCTGGTGGCCACCCTGGCCGACCGCTCGCTGAGCACCCTCACCCCTCGTGACACCCGAAACACCCGAAAGGTCTGACCCTCATGGCACCCACCGCCCTCGACCCGCGCACCGCCCTCGTCGTCATCGACCTCCAGGCGGGCATCGTCGCCGCGCCCACGCAGCCGTACAGCGGCGCCGAGGTCGTCGCCCGCACCGTGGAGCTCGCCGACGCCTTCCGCGCCCAGGGCCTGCCCGTCGTCCTGGTCCGGGTGTCCTTCGCCGCCGACGGCGCGGACCTCGCGCCGGGCCGCACCGAGGCCGGGCGCCCCGGCGCCACCCGGCCGGAGGGCTGGGACGTGATCGTCCCCGAGCTGGCCGGGCACCCCGGCGACATCACCGTCACCAAGCACAACTGGGGCGCCTTCCACGGCACCGACCTCGATGTGCAGCTCCGCCGCCGCGGGGTCACCCAGATCGTGCTGACCGGCATCGCCACCAGCATCGGCGTCGAGTCCACCGCCCGCGCCGCCCACGAGCACGGCTACCACGTCACCCTCGCCACGGACGCGATGAGCGACATGGACCCCGAGGCGCACCGCGGCAGCGTCACGCGGATCTTCCCCCGGCTCGGCGAGACGGGCACGACGGCCGAGGTCCTCGAACTCCTCGCCAAGACGCGCTGAACCCGCCCGGAAGGACGGCCGGCCTCCCCGACCCGGGTCCGACAGATGCCGGGCGGACGGTCGGCCGGTCTCCCGGCGCCGCCCGGCAGCGCGGGCGGGCGGTGTCTAGTCCTCGCCCCTGACGATGTTCCCGTCCGGGCCCGGCTGCCGTACGGCAGCGCCGCCGAGGTCCTCGACGGCCGGGACGCACGTACGCATCACCGGCCGGTCACGCAGCCGCCGGGCCCTCGCCCAGCCCGTCTCGGACGGGCGGCCGGCCGCGCTCGGCATGGTGTTCGCGATGTCCGCGCTGTTCGGGGTGTCCATGGCGGTGTGCGAGGTCACGACACTTCACATTCCTTCTGACGACAGTCCCGGGGACGGCCTTCACCCGTCCTCCGCACCCCGTCGAGTGCCCGGCCACATCCGGACCAAACACCCATTCGCGTAACCAAACACCCATTCATGCACAGGTGCGGCCTCCGGTCACCGGGAGCGCACCGCCCCCGACAGCCGGTCAGTCCTCCTGGTCGGCGTCGCCCCGGAGGCCGGGGCGTCCGTCGGCCGCGCGGATGAAGCGGGTCATGCCGAAGTGGCTCGCGCCGGGAGCGCCCGGAGCGGGTACGGGAAGCGGTTCGGCGCCCTGGGAGGCAGGGGGCAGGACGTAGGGGCGGCGGAGCACCTCGTCCAGGACGATGACGGTCTCGGTGGCGCGCACCGCGGGGATGTTGGACAGCTTGTCGGTGACCACCCGGTGCACGGCGGCGACGTCGGCCACCCGGATCTGGATCATGGCGTCGTGCTCACCCGTGGTGACGACGCAGTACTCCACCTCCGGCATCTGGGCCGGCGCGGCACGGAACTGCTTCCACAGTTCCTGGCGGACGGTGACGAAGATCAGGGCGCAGATCTCCAGGCCGATGCGGGAGTAGTCGACGCGGGCGCTGAACCCGCTGATCACCCCGTCCGCGCGCAGGGCCTCGACGCGGGTGTACGCGTTCGCCCGGGAGACGCCGACGCGCTCGGCGAGGGCGGCCATGGAGAGACGTCCGTGTGAACGCAGGACGTCGAGAATCTTGAAGTGCACCGCGTCGAGGCCGCGCCGCTGCTCGCCCCGCACGACCCGCTGGCGCAGGACCTGCCCCGGCTGGCCTCCCCCGGCGCCGGACACTGGTTCGGCACCGACGAGCTGGGCCGGGACGTGCTGAGCAGGGTGCTGTACGGGGCCCGGATGTCCATTCCGCTCTCGCTGCTGCTGGTGGTCATGTCACTGCTGGTCGGCGGGATCCTCGGCGCCTGCGCCGGGTTCTTCGGGCGCTGGGTGGACGAGACCGTGATGCGGGTCGCGGACCTGGTGTTCGCCTTCTCCACCGTCATCCTGGCGATGGTCGTCGCCGCGGCCCTGGGCGCGAGCCTGGAGAACGCGGTGCTGGCCGTCCTCGTGGTCGCCTGGCCCTCGTACGCCCGCGTCACCCGCGGGCTGGTCATGGGCCTGCGCAACCGCGAGTTCGTCCTCAGCGGACGGCTGCTGGGCTTCTCCGCCTGGCACTCGCTGCGCGTGGACGTGCTGCCCGACGTGCTCGGGCCGCTGCTCGTGCTGGCCACGCTCGACATCGGCACCGCGACCCTGCTGCTGTCCGGGCTGTCCTTCCTCGGGCTGGGCGCCAAGCCACCCACCGCCGAGTGGGGCGCGATGGTCGCGTCCGGTACCCAGCAGTTCGACATGTGGTGGATGGGCGTCTTCCCGGGCCTGGCCATCCTGACGGTCGTCCTGGCCTTCAACTTCCTCGGCGACGCGCTGCGGGACGCGCTGGACCCCAACACCGCGCGGACCATCGGCGCGGAGAAGGAGCGTGTGGCGTGACCACCACCGAAACTCCCGAAGAGGCCGTCGGCGGGACCGCCGAAGCGGTCGGCGACGGGACCGCGGCGGCCACCGGCGGCCCCGCCGAGAAAGGCCCCGCCGAGAAGGGCGCCGCCGTGCTGGAGATCTCCGGGCTCACGCTCGACCTCCCCGCCGAGGGCGGCACCAAGCGGATCCTGCACGGTGTCGACCTCACGCTCCAGGCCGGCCGCATCCACGGCCTGGCCGGGGAGAGCGGCTCCGGCAAGACCATGACCGGTTTCGCCGTCCTCGGTCTGCTGCCGCCCGGCGCCCGCACCACCGGACGGATCGGGTTCGAGGGCGAGGATCTGCTGACCCTGCCGCCCCGGCGGCTCGGCGCGCTGCGCGGCCGCGCGGTCAGCATGATGTTCCAGGACCCGTCCACCAGCCTGCACCCCATGCTCACCGTCGGGCGCCAGCTCACCGACCATCTGCGCCACCACCTGAGGCTGGACCGCAAGGCGGCCCGGGCGCGGACCGCCGATCTGCTCGGACAGGTTCGCATCCCAACCCCCTCGAGGCGCTGGGGCGTTACCCGCACCAGTTCTCCGGCGGCATGCGGCAGCGCATCGCCGTCGCGATCGCGCTGGCCTGCGAGCCCAAGGTGCTGATCGCCGACGAGCCGACCACGGCACTCGACGTCACCGTCCAGGCCGGCGTGCTGCGGCTGCTGCGCGGGCTCTGCGACGACCTCGGCCTCGCCGTGCTGCTGGTCACCCACGACCTGGGCGTGATGTCCGCGATCGCCGACGAGGTCCGCGTGATGCGTCACGGCCTCGTCGTCGAGACCGGCCCGCGCGGCCGGGTCCTCACCGACCCGCGCCACGAATACACCCGTACGCTCCTGGACGCGCTCCCCGGAAGGAGCACCGTATGACCCGGCAACCGGACCGAGGGCCCCTGCTCAGCGTCGATGACCTGGTCGTCCGGTACCGCCGCCCCGGGGCGGCGCCGACCCGGGCGGTCGCCGGGGTCGGCCTGGAGGTGCGGGCCGGGGAGGTCGTCGGGCTGGTCGGCGAGTCGGGCTGCGGCAAGTCGACGCTGGCCCGCGCGGTGTGCGGGCTCGCCCCGTCCGAGGCGGGCTCGATCACCTTCGACGGCACGCCGGTGCGCCCGCTGGGGGTGCGCCGCCGCGATCCCGTGCTGACGTCCATTCAGATGGTCTTCCAGGACCCGTACGGACGCTCAACCCCCGCCGCCGGGTGGGCGCGCAGATCGCCGACGGCATCCGTACGGCGGCCGGGCGCCGCGAGGACGCCGACGGCGCCACGCCGGAGGACTTCCTGACCCGGGTCGGCCTGCCCGCCGACGCCGCGCTGCGCTACCCGCAGGAGTTCTCCGGTGGCCAGCGCCAGCGCATCGCCATCGTCCGGGCGCTCGCCGCCCGGCCCCGGCTGCTGGTCGCCGACGAGCCGATCTCCGCGCTCGACGCCTCCGCCCAGCTCCACGTGGCCAGACTGATGCGGTCGTTGGCCGTGGAGTCGGGCGCCGGGCTGCTCTTCATCAGCCATGACCTGTCCGTCGTACGCCTCATCGCCGACCGCATCGCGGTGATGCACCTCGGGCAGATCGTGGAGACCGGGGTCACCGCCGAGGTCTGGGACAACCCGCGCCACCCGTACACCCGGGCCCTGCTGGCCGCCATCCCGCAGCCCGACGGTGCCGGGCTGCTGCCCGCCGAACTCCCCGGCGACATACCCGACCCGTCGGCCCCGCCGAGCGGCTGCCGCTTCCACCCGCGCTGCCCGCTCGCCTTCGACGGCTGCGACCGCGAGGAACCGAGGCTGACCGACGACGGCGTCGCCTGCCGCCTCTACCCGGCGGTCGCGCCTTCGACGGCCGCGGCCGCGAGCAGCAACGGCTGACCGCCGGCGGCGTCGCCTGCCGCCCCTGCCCGGCGGCCTGACCGGCACTCAGGAACCTTCAGCACGGCACTCGGCCGTGGGGCGACTCCCCTCACGCCCCGGACGGACCCTCCCGCCGCGGCCCCGCCGTGCCCGACCGGCCCCGGAGCGAGCGACCGCTCCTCCCCGGCCGCCCCCCATTCCACGGAGATGTGATGCAGGACCGAACCGACACCGCCGGGCCCGGCCCGGATGCCCAGCCGGCCGACCGCCTCCGGGCCGCCCGCGCGGCCACGGCCGCCGCCGGACCGGACGCGCTGCTGATCTCCCCCGGCGCGGATCTGCGCTACCTGACCGGCTACGACGCCCTGCCGCTGGAACGGCTGACCTGCCTGGTCCTGCCGGTCGAGGGCGACCCGTTCCTGCTGGTGCCGGCCCTGGAGAAGCCCGCCGCACAGGCCTCGCCCGCGGGCGGACTGGGCATCGAGATCACCGGCTGGGACGAGACCGACGACCCCTACGCCCTCGTCGCGGCCCGGCTGCCGTCCCGTACCGCCGGGGTCGGCGTCGACAACCACATGTGGGCGGAGAAGACGATCGCGTTCCGCGACGCGCTGCCCGGCGCCCGGCAGGAACTCGCGGGCGGCGTGCTGAACGGGCTGCGGATGCGCAAGACCCCGCAGGAGGACGTCTTCACGGACCTGGCCGTGGCCCGCTACTGGCTGCGCGTCGACTTCCGTGCCGCCCCGCCGGAGCTCGTGCGCAACACCGCGCTCCTGCGCCGGGACGCCGGCAGCGGCGCGTGGCTGATCGTCCACCTGCACGAGGACGTCCAGGCCCCCGCCCACCCGTAGGGCGTGCTGCGCGAGGCACTCGAGGACCCCGTCATCGGCGGAAGGCCGATGACGGGGTCCTCGTGCTGCCGGCACCGCACGGCACCTCACAACTCTGCTGTTCTGCGCCGAAGTCGGGGCTACGTCGAGTCCGGGTACGCGGGCCGCGCCGGGGCCCGTCCACAGCCGCTCCGGGGGCCGCCCACAGCCGCTCCGCGGCCTCCTGCCGGGCCGCGCGACCAGCGGGTCCCGGGACGGCCGACCCCTTGCTAACACGGCTCGTCCCACCGCCTCCACAGCGACACGCCGAAGTCGCGGAGTGAGCGGGCGTCAGAAGATCCATCAGAAGGACCAATGGTATGTCAATCCGCTTAATTCGATGGCGATATGACAACTCATCAGGCACACAACCTGGGCCATAAATGCCTCGTTTGGCGCTCTCCTGCCGATCTTTCGATATGACCAATATGACCGGTGTGGGTAAGTTCATCCACGAGCCGGCTGACGGGTCGGCCACCCTGAGACAGGAGATTGCGACATGGAGCTTCGTTCCACGGTGATCACCGCGACTGTTTCCGCGGCAGCGGCGCTGGCCGCGACCGGCATCACCTACGCTTCGGCCGCTTCCACTCCGGCGCTTCAGCAGGCGCCGGCCGTCGCCGCCGCCGTAGCCGACGGTGGCAACGGCGGCAACAACAACGGCAACAACAACGGCAAGGGCAACGAGGGCAGGGGCAACGAGGGCAGGGGCGGCGGCTACCGTCACGAAGAGGGCCGCATCGAGATCAACGAGCGGTCCTACTCGGCCCGCCCCGGCGACTGCATCACCGTGCTCAGCGGCCTGGGTGCCCGGAGCCTGAACATCCGCAACGACAGCCGTCGGACCGTCGAGATCTTCCGCGGCGTGGTCTGCGACAACGGCGCCCCCATCGCCACCGTCGGCCCGCGCAGCTCCGCCGACGGCGTGCGGCCGGGCCGCACCGAGGGCATCCACATCGAGCACGGCGTCGTGGCCAGCTTCCGGGTGGTCCGGGGGTACGACGGCTACGACGGCGGCTACGACGGCGGCGGCTACGACGGCGGCGGCTACGACGGCGGCGACCGCGGGGGCGACTGGTAGGACGCGGCCGGTCACCCGGTGAGGAGCCCCGGCCCGCCGGAATCGGGCCGGGGTCCCACTGCCCACCATTCTCCGACAGCCACGCCCCGTGTGCACCCCGCGCGCCCCACGCCGGGCGCGCGGGGTACATGCGGGGCGTGGCTGTCTTTCCCGCACCGGCCGGCCCGCCCCGGGAGCCCCCACCCGCCTCCCGTGCCGCCGCACCGGCCGTCTTCCGGCGTTCCCCCGTCCCGTGAACGGGTGAGGAGTGACATGAGCATCCACCTGGTGGAGGACGTGAGCGACGGCACGTACGTCCTGGACCGCCTCGCCGTCAGCTGGACCCCGGCCCGGCCGTGGCTGGGACACCAGGTCGCGTGGGAGATGAAAGGCCACCTCAAGGAGCCGGTCGACCTGACCCGGGTCACCTGCGATGTGATCATGAAGTTCGGTCCGGTGAAGATGTTCGACCGGAACTACCGGCTGCCCGACCTGCTGGAGGGCGTCGGCGCGAGTCTGCAGGGCGACCCCAGACCGCCCGCCGGACCCTGGCGGCAGACCTGGAACCTCCGGCTGCCCGACGCGGTACCGGTGGCCGAGCACCGCATCCTGCTGCGCGCCCGGACGGGCCGGGGCAGCAACTTCTTCGCCCTGGACATCGCCCTGAACTTCACCCGCCGCTTCCGTCCGGCCGTGCCGTGGAACGACATGGCGGGCTCACGCGTGCTCCACGCCGCGCACCACCAGGGCTGACGGAACCGGCCCGCACCCGCGCCGGTCGTTCCCGCCGCACCCGCCCTGCTCAGTCGGGCAGCACGAGCTCGCACCACACCTGCTTGCCGCCGCTGACGGGCACCGTCCCCCACGACTCCGACATGGCCTCGACGAGCAGGATGCCCCGGCCGCCCGTGGCCTCCCAGCCGATGTTGGTGGGCTTCATGGGCGCGCGGGGCGAGACGTCGAAGACGCCGACGCGCATACGGTGGTTGACGAGCGTGAGGTCGAGACGGACCCGGCCGTCGGTGTGGACCATCGCGTTGGTGACGAGCTCGGAGACGACCAGCAGGACGGCGTCCATGCTGCGCTCGGGCACGCCCCAGGTGCGCAGGGTGCGCCGGGTGAAGCGGCGGGCGTGGCGGACCGCCTCGGGGACCCGCCAGACCGTCCAGCTCTCGCGCAGCGGGCGGACGGCCATGCCGTCGTAGCGCATGAGGAGCAGGGCGATGTCGTCGTTGCGGCGGGCGTTGCCGAGCAGCGCGTCGGCGACCAGGCCGAGGTCCGTGGGGTCGGAGCGGGACAGCTCGCGGGCGAAGCCCTCCATGCCGGTGTCGAGGTCGGACTCGGGCGACTCCACGAGGCCGTCGGTGGTCAGGGCGAGCAGCGTGCCGGGCCGCAGCCGCAGCGGCGTCATCGGGAAGTCGGCCTGGGCCACCACGCCGAGGGGCGGGCCGCCCTCGGCCTCCGCGATCTCCGTGGTGCCGTCCGGGTACAGCAGTACCGGCGGCAGATGCCCCGCGCGCACGCACCAGGCGGAGCCCTCCTCCATGTCGACGTCGACATAGCAGCAGGTGGCGAAGAGATCCGTCTCCATGTCCATCAGCAGCCGGTTGGCGTGCGAGACCACCACGTCCGGGGTGTGCCCCTCGGCGGCGTAGGCGCGCAGGGCCGTGCGCATCTGGCCCATCAGGGTGGCCGCGCCCGCGTTGTGGCCCTGGACGTCGCCGATGACGAGGGCGACGTGGTTGTCGGTCAGGGGGATCACGTCGTACCAGTCGCCGCCGAGCTCCAGTCCGGCGGTGGTGGGCAGGTAGCGGGCCACGGCGACCCCGCCGGGCAGCTTCGGCAGGCGGCGCGGCAGCAGCTGGCGCTGGAGCATGCCGATCAGCTCGTGCTCGGCGTCGAAGGCGTGGGCGCGCATCAGTGCCTGGCCGACGAGTCCGGCGGAGGCGGTGAGCAGGGTGCGTTCGTCGGGGCCGAAGTCGTGCGGGGTCTCCCAGCCGATCAGGCAGGCGCCCGCCGTCCGGCCGCCGGCGATCAGCGGCAGGACGGCCAGGCCACCGGGGCCGACCTCGGCGAGGGCGGGTTCCAGGTCGGCGCCGACGGGCCAGATCTGGGCGCGGCCCTCGCGCAGTGCGGCGGCGAGGGTGGGCATGGCGCGCACCGGCGCCTCGGGCCATTCGGTGCGCCACTCCTGGCGCCACAGCTCGGGCCAGGCCTCCTGGGCGGGCGGGTCGAGGACGGTGACGACGAGCCGGTCGCCCTCCAGTTCGGCGAGCGCGATCCGGTCGGCCCGCAGCGGCTTGCGCAGGGCGGTGACCACGGCCTGGCTGACGTCGCGGACGGTGCCGGCGGTGGCCAGCGCCGCCGCCAGGCGCTGCACCCGGGTCACGTCGGTGACCTCGGAGCCCGGCCCGGAGGCGTCCTCCACGGTGCCCACGAGCCGGGGCGGGCGGCCCTCGCCGCCCGGCAGCACGCGGCCGCGCAGCCGGAGCCACCTCGGCGGGCCCGCGGGCTGCACGACGCGGAACTCCAGTTCGCGGTCGCCGATGGACAGGTGGTCGACCTCCACCACCGACATCAGCGAGGGCAGGTCCTCCGGGACGGTGCGCCCCAGCAGGGTCTCGACCTTGCCGTCGAATCCGTCCCGGGGCAGGCCGAAGACCTCCAGGAGACCGTCGTCCACCTCCACCCGGCCGGTGTCCATGGCGAGGCTGAAGGCGTGCGACGCGAGCTCCTCCCCCACGGGTGTCCCGGCCGGGGCGGGAGCGGCGACGGTACCGGCGATCAGCGCGAGACACTCGCGTTCCTCGACGCCGAAGCCGCCGGGACGCTCGCTGACGGCCAGCAGGCATCCTCCGGAGTCACCGGGCACGGGCAGCGCCGCCACGAAGAAGTCGGGGGCGCCCGGCGAGGGCGTGAACCGGAACTCGGGGCACTCGGCGAGCTCCGCGGGGCCGAGCCAGACGGGCTGCCTGCTGCGGTGGGCGACGGCGGCCGGGGAGCGGCCGGTGACGGAATAGCTCTCGCGCAGCCCGTACAGCGTCCGCGGCACCCCGGCGGAGTCCACCAGGCAGAGCAGACTGCCGTCGTCGCCGCTCGGTACGTAGACGACGGCCAGCGCCGCACCTGCGAATACCAGCACCTGTTCGAGCGCGTGATGCATCCGAATCGGCGCGTCGAGGTCCGCGGCGATCGATTTGAGGGCAAGTTCGGCACGCAACGATCGCGTTCCGCGTCCCGCATCGCCCACACTGACCACGTCCGTAATTACAGCGCGTATGTGGCCCCTGCGCAGCCCCTGTGACCGCCGGAAGGGGCTCATGGCCGCCGCCTGTCGGGGAAATCCGCCCGTTCGGAAAATATCGAACTTACCTTGATGTGCGTATTCGGCATCGTGACCTCGTGACAGCCGTTCACCGTGCGCGTCCGGCGCACAGGGGGGAGATTTGATCCCTGGGAGCCCGCCAGGCCCCGGGAGGTGGTCGCCATGTCCGACGGCCAGAGATCCGAGCAGGCACCGGCCGCCGCCCGGACGCCGGTCGGCCGTCCCCTGCTCTCGCTCGCGCTGACCGCGCTGATGGACGACGTCCACGCGCACTCCGGCGCGCTGTACCTGCGCACGCCCGACGAACCCGTGCTGGAGATGGCGGTGACGGCGGGGCTGCCGCGGGCGTTCGCGGCGCCCTGGCAGCGGGTGGGGCTGAACGCGCCGATCCCCGTCGCGGAGGCGGCGCGCGAACGGCGGTTGGTCTGGGTCGGCGGCGAGCAGGAGATGGCCCGCCGCTATCCGCGGATCTCGGTGATCCTGCCCTACCCCTTCGCGCTGGCCGCGCTGCCGGTGGCGACCGCGTCCACGGTGTACGGAGCGCTGTACGTGACCTGGCCCGGCTCGCACCCCGGACAGCTGTCCGACTACGAGCGCACCCATCTGACGGCGGCCTGCGAGCGGCTCGCGCTGCGTCTGGAACGCGCCGCCGAGGAGAGCCGCCCGCTGAGCGCGGAGCACGAGCTGCCGGCGCCGTCCGCGGCGGGCGGCGCGGCCGACGTGCTGGGCACGATGGAGGCGGCGCGCATGGTGGCGCGGCTGCCGTACGGGCTGTGCTCGCTCGATCTGAACGGCCGGATCGGCTTCGCGAACGCGGCGGCGGCCGACCTGCTCGACGTCCCGGTCAGCGAACTCCTCGGCACCCATCTGTGGGCGACCGTGCCCTGGCTCAACGACCCGGTGTACGAGGACCGCTACCGGGCCGCGCTGCTCAGCCAGCACCCCACCTCCTTCGTGGCGCTGCGGCCGCCGGGGACCTGGCTGTCGTTCCGCCTGTACCCGAGCACGACCGGGCTGAGCGTGCGCATCAGCCGGGCGCGCGCGGTGGCGGAGATGAACCGGGCCGGTCCGCGGCCGGGGGACGCGGCGTCGCGCCTGGTCACCCTCTCGCAGATGCTGAGCCTGGCCGGCGCGCTCACCGAGGCGGCGGGCGTGCAGGACGTGGTGCAGCTGGTCGCCGACGAGGTCGTCCCGGCGGTGGGCAGCCGGGCCCTGGTGCTGCTGGGCGCGCGGGCGGGCCGGCTGCATGTGCTGGGGCACCGGGGCTACCCGGACGCGCACGTCGTGGAGCGCTGCGACGGCATCCCGCTGACCGCGCCGGCACCTGGCGCGCACACGCTGAACACCGGGGTGCCCGCGTTCTTCGAGTCGCGGGCGCAGCTCGAACACCTGTACCCGGTTCGGCGGGCGACCCCCGACGGATTCGCGGCCTGGGCGTATCTGCCGCTGATCGCCTCCGGCCGGCCGGTGGGCACCTGTGTGCTCGCCTACGCCGAACCGCACCCCTTCCCCGCGGACGAGCGCGCGGTCCTGACCAGTCTGGGCGGGCTGATCGCGCAGGCCCTGGAGCGTGCCCTGCGCTACGACGCCAAGCACCAGCTCGCGCACGGGCTCCAGGACGCGCTGCTGCCGCGCTCGCTGCCGTCCGTCGCCGGCATCGAGGCGGCCGCGCGCTATCTGCCCGCCACCCAGGGCATGGAGATCGGCGGTGACTTCTACGACCTGGTGGACGCGCGGCCGCTGGCGGCGGCGGTGATCGGGGACGTGCAGGGACACAACGTGACGGCGGCCGGGCTGATGGGTCAGATCCGTACCGCGGTACGGGCCTTCACGGCCGTCGGTCAGGCGCCGGGGGAGGTCATGGGCAGCACCAACCGGATGCTGATCGACCTCGGCGCCGACCTGTTCGCCAGCTGTCTGTACCTGCGACTGGACCCGGGGCGCGGACGGGCGGTCATGTCCCGCGCGGGGCATCCGCCGCCGCTGCTGCGCCGCCCGGACGGGCGGGTGCGGGTGCTGGACCTGGCGGGCGGCCCGTTGCTCGGCATCGACGCCTCCGTGACGTACGCGACGACGGAGGTCGACCTCGGTCCCGGCTGTCTGCTGGCCCTGTACACCGACGGTCTGATCGAGTCGCCCGGCGTCGACATCGAGGACGCCCTCGCCGAGCTGGGCGCGCGCCTGTCGCTGGTCGGGGACCAGCCGCTGGACGAGGTGGCCGACGATCTCGTACGCCACTACGCGGCCGCGGAGGACCGGACCGACGACGTGGCGCTCCTGCTGCTGCGGGCGAGCGGCCGGCCGCCGACGGGCGGTCCGTAGCCGGCGGGAGAGCGGGCGGCGCGGCAGCTGCGGACGGGCCGCCGGAAGCCGGAGGCCCGGGGTCTTCGGGTACGGCCGCGGAAACAAGGGACGGTCCGGCCCTCCCGCCGGAGGGCCGGACCGTTCCACCGTCGGCCGGTACCGCTGGTGCCGACCGGTCAGTGGGTCCTGGTCAGTTCGAGTGGCTCTTGTGGTGCTTGGACTTGCCGGTGTGCTGGCCGGCGGCGTTCTGGTCGGCCGCGCCGGACGGGTCGGCAGTGGCCGAGGGATCGGCGGTGGCCGAGGGATCGGCGGTGGCCGACGGGTCGGCAGCGCCGCCCACCGCGTCACCGCCACCGGCCTGGTCACCGGCACCGGCACCGGCACCGGCACCGGCACCGGCACCAGCCTGGTCACCGGCACCAGCCTGGTCACCGGCTCCGGCACCGGCACCGGCGTCCGCGGCGCCGAGGGTGGCGCCGGTCGCCGTCAGCGCGGTGGTGACCGGCTGGAAGAAGGTCTCGCCGCCCGCGCTGCAGTCGCCGCTGCCGCCCGAGGTGAGGCCGACCGCGCCGCCGTCCCGGGTGAACAACGAGCCGCCGCTGTCGCCGGGTTCGGCGCAGACGTCCGTCTGGATGAGGCCGGTGACCGTGCCCTCCGGGTAGTTCACCGTGGCGTCGAGGCCGAGCACCTGGCCGTCGTGCAGACCGGTGGTGCTGCCCATCCGGAACACCTGCGTGCCGACCGTGGCCTCGGCGGCCTGGAGGATCTGGACGGTCTGGCCGCCGCCGATGTTGACGTCGCTGGGCGCCTGGGTGGTGGCGTCGTCGTACTTGACGAGGGAGAAGTCGCCGTCGCCGGGGAAGACCGCCTGGTCGACGGTGGCGATCGGCCGGCCGTTCTGCGAGTCGGACCACTGCTCGGCGGCGACGCCGCAGTGACCGGCCGTCAGGAAGGCGGGCGAGCCGTCGCTCGCGGTGACGTTGAAGCCGAGGGAGCAGCGCGCTCCGCCGCCGAAGATGGCGTCGCCGCCCGACACGAACGTCTTGAAGGTGCCGGCGGACTTCTTGATGGTGGCCATGCCCGAGCCGAGGCTCTGCACGGTCGACTCCAGCCGGTTCCACTTTGCACCGGTGACCGTGGTGTCGGCGGTCACGAGGATCTGGTTCGTTCTGGGGTCGACGGCCCAGGCGGTGCCGGGGATGGTGGCCTTCGCCTTCAGGGTCTGCGCGGCGGCGGCCAGTTCGGCCGTGCTGTTGTCGACCTCGCGGACCTTCGCACCGGCCTTCTCGGCCTGCACCACCACGTTGTTCTTGTCACCGGAGACATTGACGACGTTGACGACGAGCTGCTTGCCGGCGCTGTCGTAGTACGAGCCGGCGAAGGAGTCACCGAGCAGGTTCTGGAGCTGCGTGGCGAGGTCAGTGGCGTCCGCGGCCTTCAGGGTCTTCGGGGCAGCCGCGTCCGACCCACCGTCCTGGGAGGCCATGGCGTTCGGAAGGAGCAGGGCCGCCGCTCCGAGTGCCGCCACGCCGCCCGCGGCTATCACGGCCTTGCGCTTCGAATTCCGCTTGTGACTCAAACTTCTCGACCTCCTGGGGGGCGGGGTCTGCGCTGCCGGTCGGCAGCTCGTACTGCGGCGCCTGGATGGCTGTAGGTACGGGCGGGACAGGCGGGGCGTTCAATTCCGTTTCGCAACTTCCTTTGCCCGGAGGTGAATCGGCTGGTCGGCGGGCCGAAACGGGCGGGCTCCGGGAACAATCCAGGCATGACGATGACCACTGCCGAGGCAGACAAGATCCTTTCCGACAACTTCGCCCCCTGGGTCCTCGCCCTGGGCCTGTCCGCCGTGTCCCTGGCGGACGACCGCGCGACCCTGCGGCTGCCCTGGTCGGCGGAGCTGGCCAGGGAGGGCGGCGGGCTCTCGGGGCAGGCGCTGATGGCCGCGGCCGACACCGCGACGGTCATCGCCGTCTCGGCGGCCCGGGGCGGCTTCGTACCGATGACGACCGTTCAGCAGTCCACGTCGTTCCAGCGGGCGGTGACGGACTCGGACGTCCTGGTCGAGGCGGTGCTGACCAAGCTGGGCCGCCGGATGGCGTTCGCCGACATCACGATGACCGTCGAGCGTTCGGGCGAACTGGCGGCCCGCGCGAGCACGGTCTACGCGCTGCTGGGCTGACCCGGCGTCACACCCCCGATCCGGCACCCCGGGTGATCGCACGGTCACGTTCCGCCCCGAACCCGGGGCGGAATCCCGGCTTCGGGGAATCTGCACAGCCCGTGCCCAGCCGGGTCACGGGAACGGGTGTATCTGCACAACCCCCGAAGGCTCCCGGGACTTCGGGGCCCGGAGTGAGGATGCGGTACCGGGTCGCAAGGGGCGGTGTGCGCCGATGCCGTGGGGGGCTGTGAAGAAGTCGCCGACAAGCCGTGCCCGAGCCTGCACGGTTGACCACCCGTCGGCCCCGATTGCGCAGGTGGGGGCGGGTGATCAGGTGGAACGGCGGGCCGTGGAGCTGCTTTGATCCTGGCACCGCGAAAGCCGCCGGGGGCTCCCCGAGCGGGGCGCCCGGCGCCCGCGGTCGCGGCCGTCCCTGTCCCCAGAGGGGCCCGCGCACTCCCCCCTTGTGAATCTCCGTATGAAGGGAAGTTCCGTCATGAACTCCACCCCCCAGGTCACCACCGCCGAGATCTCCGACGCCGAGCTCGACAACGTCTCCGGCGGTCTGTCCCTGAACGCCGTGGGCACCGTCGCCGGCCTGGTGGACGGCGTCGCCCCGGTCTCCGGCCTGGCCAACACGGCCGTCGGCACCGTCGAGGGTGTCACCGGCCTGAACACCGCCCCGGTCCTGGGCCTGGTCGCCGGTCTCTGACCACGGCCTGCCGCTTCCGTCGGGTCCCGGAGCCTCCCCCACGGCTCCGGGACCCCACGGGTGCCACCGACGGGCGCCGACCGGTGCCGTGGACGCGCGCCGTGAACGGGCGCCGACCGGTGCCGTGAACCGGTGTCGACGGGTGCCGTGACCGCGTGCCATGAACCCCCCTGACAGGTGAGGGAATTCCGTTGCAGTTCCGCCAACAGGCCCTCGCCAGGCACCAGTCGCCGGAGGACCTCGACCTTCCCGTACGCCTCGCCCGCCCGCAGGGCCGGCTCGTCCTGGCGGTGACGGTGCTCGCGATGGCGGGCGCCGCCGTGTGGGCGACGACCGGCTCGGTGGCCTCCACGGTCGGCGCGCCCGCGATCCTCACCCACGGCGAGGGCAGTTACGTGCTGGAGAGCCCCGCGGCCGGCCAGGTCACCGCGGTCCTCGCCGAGGAGGGCGAACGGCTGCCGGCCGGCTCCCCCGTCCTCGAGGTCCGTACGGACCGGGGCGACACGGTCGTCCGGGCGGTCGCCGCCGGCCGGGTCACCGCGCTCGCCGCAACCGTCGGCCACATCGTCCGCACCGGCGAGAACATCGCCGTCGTGGAGAAGGTCGCCCACGCCGACGACCCGTTGTACGCCACGGTGTACGTCCCGGCCGAGAGCGCCGGCTCCGTCCCCCCGGGAGCGCCCGTCGACCTCACCGTCCAGACGGTGCCGTCACAGCGGTACGGCGTGCTGCGCGGACATGTGAAGTCCGTCGGCCGGTCCGCGCAGTCGGCGCGGCAGATCACCGCGTTCCTCGGGGACGGCCAGCTGGGCGAGCAGTTCACCGGGCAGGGCCGGCCGGTCGCCGTCACCGTGCGGCTCGACCGGGCGTCCGCGGCGAAGAGCGGTCTGCGGTGGTCCTCGGCGGACGGACCGCCGTACGCCCTCGCCTCCATGACCCTGGCCACGGCTTCGATCCGGCTGGCCGACCGGCGTCCCGTCGATTGGCTGCTGCCGTGACCACCACCCGGGACCACCGGCGGGGCCGCCGTGCCGCCCCGCCCGCGCGCAAGACCCGTACCGCGGGCCCGAAGACCGTGCGCACCCCCACCGTGTTGCAGATGGAGGCCGTCGAGTGCGGCGCCGCCTGCCTCGCCATGGTCCTCGGCCACCACGGCCGGCACGTCCCGCTGGAGGAGCTGCGGGTCGCCTGCGGCGTCTCGCGCGACGGCTCGCGCGCGGGCAGCCTGCTGAAGGCGGCGCGCGGTTACGGACTGACGGCCAGGGGCATGCAGATGGACCTGGCCGCCCTCGCCGAGGTGACGGCCCCCGCGATCCTCTTCTGGGAGTTCAACCACTACGTCGTCTACGACGGCACCGGCCGCCGCCTCGGCCGCCGCGGGGTCTACGTCAACGACCCCGGCAAGGGCCGCCGTTTCGTGCCGATGGAGGACTTCGACGGCAGCTTCACCGGTGTGGTGCTGGTCATGGAGCCGGGCGAGGAGTTCGAGCGCGGCGGACGCCGGCCGGGGGTGTGGGGCGCGCTGCCGGCCAGGCTGCGCGGCACCGCGGGCACGATGCCGGCGGCCGTGCTGGCGAGCCTGCTGCTGGTCCTGGTCGGGGCGGCCGTGCCCGCGCTCGGCCGCACCTACATCGACCTGTTCCTGATCGGCGGCCAGACCTCGCCGCTGGGCGTGCTGTTCACGTCGATGGCCGTGTGCGTGCTGCTCACCGTCCTGCTGACCTGGTTGCAGCAGGCCAACCTGCTGCACGGCCGGATCATCTCCTCGACCCTCTCCAGCGCCCGTTTCCTGCGGCATCTGCTGCGGCTGCCGGTGACGTTCTTCGCCCAGCGCAGCCCCGCGGACCTGGTCCAGCGGCTGCGGTCGAACGACGCGGTGGCCGAGACGCTGGCCCGCGACCTCGCGGCGGCGGGCGTGGACGCCGTGGTGGTGCTCCTGTACGCCGTACTGCTGTACACCTACGACCCGCAGCTGACGTTCGTCGGCATCGGTGTGGCGCTGCTCAACGTGGTCGCCATGCGCGTGGTGGTCCGGCTGCGGGCGACCCGTACCGCGAAGCTGCGCGCCGACAACGCCCGGCTCGCCAACACCGCCTACACGGGCCTCGAGCTGATCGAGACCATGAAGGCGACCGGCGGCGAGGACGGCTACTTCCGCAAGTGGGCCGGTCAGCACGCCACCACCCTGGAGGAACAGCAGCGGCTCGGGGTGCCGGGCGCCTGGCTGGGGGTGGTCGCGCCGACGCTCGCCATGCTGAACAGCGCGCTGATCCTGTGGATCGGCGGCGTCCGGGCGATCGAGGGGCACATCTCCGTCGGTCTGCTGGTCGCCTTCCAGGCGCTGGTGGCCCGGTTCACCGCCCCGCTGACCCGGCTCAACGGCGTCGCGGGCCGCGTCCAGGACCTCGCGGCCGACATGGCCCGGCTCAAGGACGTGGAGAACTTCCGGGCGGACCCGCTGCACGGGCGCGGGAGCGACGGCGCGCCGGCGGGCGGGTCCACCCGCCGGCTGCACGGCCATGTCGAACTGGAGGACGTCACGTTCGGCTACAGCCCGCTGGACGAACCGCTGCTGTCCGGCTTCGACCTGAGCGTCGGACCGGGCCGCCAGGTGGCGCTGGTCGGCGGCTCGGGCAGCGGCAAGTCCACCGTGTCGCGGCTGATCGCGGGCCTGTACCGGCCGTGGCAGGGGGTGATCCGGATCGACGGGCGGCGGCTGGAGGACATTCCGCGCGGGGCGCTGGCCGCCTCCGTGTCCTTCGTCGACCAGGACGTGTTCCTCTTCGAGGGCACGGTCCGCGACAACGTGGCGCTGTGGGACCCCTCGGTCCCGGACGAGGCCGTGGTGGAGGCGCTGCGGGACGCGGCGCTGTACGACGTCGTCGCGCGCCGCCCCGGCGGCATCCACAGCCGGGTCGAGCAGGACGGCCGCAACTTCTCCGGCGGGCAGCGCCAGCGGCTGGAGATCGCGCGGGCGCTGGTGCGCGGGCCCAGCGTCCTCGTCCTGGACGAGGTGACGAGCGCGCTGGACGCGCGGACCGAGCTGACCGTGATGGACAACCTGCGCCGGCGCGGCTGCGCCTGTGTGGTGATCGCCCACCGGCTGAGCACCGTGCGCGACAGCGACGAGATCGTCGTGCTCCGGCACGGCGCGATCGTGGAGCGCGGGCGGCACGAGGAACTGGTGGCGCGCGACGGCGCGTACGCCGCGCTGATCAGGGAGCGCTGAGATGACATCCGTCGCGGAGGGCGACCACGTGCTCGGTGCGCTCGGCGCGCTGGGCACACCGGTCGACTGCGCGGGCCTGAGCCGGCTCGACCTGGCGGGTCCGCAGGTGCTGTGGCTGGTGACGGCGGGCGCCCTGGACCTGTTCGCGGTCGACGCGGCGCAGCAGGGGCACTGGCACCACCTCGGCCGGCTGGAGGCGGGCGCGCTGCTGCCCGGCCCGGTCGCCGGACCCCGGCACACGCTGGTCGCCCGCCCGGTCCGCGACTGCGCGGTGCGCCGGATCGGGCTGCGCGAGCTGTACCGGCCCCCGGCCGGCCAGACCTGGTCGTACGACTCGTACGGAGACCCGCGGTACGCGCCGCCGGCCGGCAGCCCGCTGGAGTACGCCCTCGCGCTGGGCGTCGGCCGGGCGCTGACCGTCCTCTTCCAGGCGCCGATGGCCACCGAGCGGGCCGCGGCGGACGGCGGCGCCCCCGGGTACACCGGTCCGGGCCCGGGGGACGACGACGTCTTCTGGCCGCAGGTGCCGCCGGGCAGCGTCGGGTACGGCTCCCCGTACGGCCCGGAGGCCGCCGCCGACCTGCTGATGGACCCCGGCCTCTGGCAGGGCCTGGTCGACCGGCAGTACCGGCTGCTGGCCACCCTGGACCGCTGGATCGAGGAGCTGGAACACACCCACGAGACCCGTACGGCCGCCGGCGTCGAGGCGGGTGAGGCGGTCCGCGCCCAGGCCGACCGGACGCTGCTCGCCTCGATCGGCGGCCGGTCCGCGCGGCCCGTGACGGCCGCCGACGCGGACGCCACCCACGCCGCGTGCCGGCTGGTGGCCCGGGCGGCCGGCATCACCCTGGCGGCGGCCGCCCCGGGCGGCACCGGCGGCGACCGGCTCGACCCGGTGGAGCAGCTCGCCCTCGTCTCGCGGGTACGCACCCGGGCGGTGCGGCTGGAGGGGACCTGGTGGCGGGAGGACGTCGGCCCGCTGGTGGGCCGGCGCGCCCTGTCCGGAGCGCCGGTGGCCCTGCTGTGGCGGCGCGGCGGATACGTGGCCGTGCATCCGGCGACCGGCCGGGAGTCGCCCGTCGAGCGGGCCAACGCCCAGGAGTTCGAGCCGCGCGGGGTGATGTTCTACCGTCCGCTCCCGGAGCGCGTGCCCGGACCGCTGCGGCTGCTGCGGTTCACCCTGCGCGGCACCGGCGGCGATCTGGCCCGGCTGCTGCTGAGCGGCCTGGTCACGGTCGCGATCGGCGCGCTGGTGCCGGTGGCCACCGGCAAGGTGCTCGGCGAGTACGTGCCGACGGCCCGGCCGGGGCCGATCGTGCAGGTCTGTCTGGCGCTGATGGTGGCGAGCGTGGTCGCGGCGGCCTTCACGCTGCTCCAGAACCTGACCGTGCTGCGGCTGGAGGGACGGATCGAGTCGGCCCTCCAGCCGGCCGTCTGGGACCGGCTGCTGCGGCTGCCGACCTCGTTCTTCGCCGGGCGCTCCACCGGTGAGCTGGCGAGCGCGGCCATGGGGATCGGCGCGATCCGCCGACTGCTCGCGGGCGTCGGGCCCACGGTCGCCCAGGCGGTCACCGTCGGCGCGGTGAACCTGGGGCTGCTGCTCTGGTACAGCGTGCCGATGGCGCTCGCGGCGATCGGGATGCTGGTGGTGATCGCGGCCGTGTTCCTGGGGCTGGGACTGTGGCAGGTGCGCTGGCAGCGGCGGCTGGTCGTGCTCGAGAACAAGCTCGACAACCAGGCGTTCCAGACCCTGCGCGGGCTGCCCAAGCTGCGCGTGGCGGCGGCCGAGAACTACGCCTACGCCGCCTGGGCCGCGCAGTTCGCGCGCGGCCGGGAGCTCCAGCGGCGGCTCGGGCGGATCAAGAACCTGGACGCGGTGCTGGGCGCGGCCTGTCTGCCGGTGTGCACGCTGCTGATGTTCGTGCTGCTGGCCGGTCCGGCGCGGGGTTCGCTGTCGGCCGCCGGGTTCCTCACCTTCAACACGTCGGTGACCATGCTGCTGACCTCGGTCACCCAGCTGACCGGCGCCTTCGTCACGGCGGTGGCCGCATGGCCGTTGTTCGAGGAGATCAGGCCGGTGCTGGACGCCGCCCCCGAGGCGCGGGCGAGCGGCACCCGGCCGGGCCCGCTGTCCGGCGCGATCGAGACCCGGCGGCTGTCGTTCCGCTACTCCGACGACGGCCCGCTCGTGCTGGACGACGTGTCGTTCGCGGTGCGGCCGGGCGAGTTCGTGGCCGTCGTCGGCCCCAGCGGGTGCGGCAAGTCGACGCTGCTGCGGCTGCTCATCGGCTTCGACCGGCCGCTCTCGGGCAGTGTCCTGTACGACGGCCAGGACCTGGCCGCCCTGGACCCCTCGGCGGTGCGCAGGCAGTGCGGTGTCGTGCTCCAGCACGCCCGGCCGTTCACCGGCTCCCTGCTGGACGTGATCTGCGGTACGGAGCCGTACCCGCCCGAGGAGGCGATGGCGGCGGCCGAGCTGGCGGGGCTGGCCGAGGACATCAGGCGGATGCCGATGGGCCTGCACACGATCGTCTCGGGCGGGGGTTCGCTCTCCGGCGGCCAGCGCCAGCGGCTGATGATCGCCCAGGCGCTGATCCGCCGGCCGCGCATCCTGTTCTTCGACGAGGCGACGAGCGCCCTCGACAACGAGACGCAGCGCACGGTCATCGAGAGCACCAAGGCCCTCGACGCCACCCGGATCGTCATCGCGCACCGCCTGTCGACGGTGCTGGACGCCGACCGGGTGATCGTGATGGAGGACGGCCGGATCACCCAGCAGGGCCCGCCGGCCGAGCTCCTCGCGGACACCGGCGGCCGCCTGCACGAACTGGTGCGGCGGCAGCTGACGTAGGTTCCCTTTGGCTCGGGCGCTCCCCCGGAGCTGCGTGGTGCCGGTGTGGCGTCGGGCGCGGCTCAGGTGTCCAGGCCGGGCACCGGCGCGCCGGAGGGCAGGCCGGCCGCGACATGTCCGTCGTAGAACTCCTTCCAGGACGCCCCGGCCCCGGCGTGCGGCCCGGCGGTCCGTTCGCCGCGCGCCGTCGCGTCGAGCGCGGCGAGGCAGACCTCCCAGCCGGCGGCGTTGCGGGCGGCGGTGTCCGCCTCGCCCAGCACGTCGGTGAAGGTGAGCCGGGTACGCCCGGCGCCGGCGGCCGCGAGGTCGAAGCGCAGTTCGTCGCCGCCCCAGTCCAGGGACAGCGTGTGCGGCGGATCCACGGCGACGACCCGGCCGGTCGAGGCGGGCATGTTCGGGTCGCCGCTGAAAATGACGGTCCCGCCGGGGCGCAGCTCGATCTCCGCTCGGGAGGGGAACCACCGCTCCAGCGCGTCGGCGTCGGTGACGAGCCGCCACACGTGGTCGACCGGGAGGTCGTAGGTGCGGACGAAGCGCACGGCGGGGCGTCCGTCGTCGAGGGCGAGATGGCTGCCGGTCAGGTCCACGGGCATGGCGGCTCGGTCCTTCCTTCACTGAGATCGTCCGGGGCGTCCGGGGGCGTCCCGACGGTCGGGTTCCCTCTCCTGGCCCCCTCCCCCAGCGAAACGTTGCCGTTTCGCTGGAACTGCTCTAGCCTTCATGTGTACGAAACCGTTTCGTTCAATTCTTGGCAAAGTCCGGGCCTCGCACTGCCCGGACCGACGCCGAGGACCGGACGACCGCCTCTGGAGTGGTACCCCGATGTCCCAGAAGACCGTGACCGAAGACACCCGCACGGGTGCAGCGGAAGCACCGCCCGGGGCTTCCGCGAAGCGCTGGTGGATCCTCGCGATCGTCGCCGTCGCGCAGCTGATGGTGGTGCTGGACGCGACCATCGTGAACATCGCCCTGCCCTCGGCCCAGGCCGACCTCGGCTTCTCCGACGGCAACCGCCAGTGGATCGTCACCGCGTACGCGCTCGCGTTCGCCTCCCTGCTGCTGCTCGGCGGCCGCATCGCCGACCTCTTCGGACGCAAGCCCGCCTTCCTCGTCGGTGTCGTCGGCTTCGCCGTCGCCTCCGCGCTCGGTGGCGCCGCGACCGGATTCGGCATGCTGGTCGTCGCCCGCGCCCTCCAGGGAGCCTTCGGCGCGCTGCTCGCGCCCGCCGCGCTCTCCCTGCTCAACACGACGTTCACCGACGCCCGCGAACGGGCCCGCGCGTTCAGCGTGTACGGCGCCATCGCCGGCGCCGGCGGCGCGGTGGGCCTGCTGCTCGGCGGCCTGCTCACCGACGCGCTCGACTGGCGCTGGACGCTGTACGTCAACGTGGCCATCGCGGTCGTCGCCTTCGCGGGCGGCTGGGTCCTGCTGGGCAACCACCGCGACGCCTCGCACGCCAAGCTGGACGTGCCCGGCACGGCCCTCGTCGCCTCCGGCCTCTTCGCCCTGGTCTACGGCTTCTCCAACGCCGAGACCCACGACTGGGGTTCACCGCTGACCTGGGGCTTCCTGCTCGCCGGCACGGCCCTGCTGGCGGTCTTCGCCTGGTGGCAGACCCGCGCCGCGCACCCGCTGCTGCCGCTGCGCATCCTGCTCGACCGCAACCGCGGGGCCTCGTTCGTCGCCGTGCTGATCACCGGCGCGGGCATGTTCGGGGTGTTCCTCTTCCTCACCTACTACCTCCAGCTGAACCTCGGCTTCAGCCCGACGAAGACCGGTGTGGCGTTCCTGCCGATGGTCGGCGCGCTGATGGTCGCGGCACAGCTCGGCACCACGGTCCTGATGCCCCGCATCGGCCCGAAGGCCGTCATCCCGCTCGGCTTCGCCGTCGCCACGGCGGGCATGGCCTGGCTGTCCGGGATCGGCGTCGGCTCCGACTACGTGAGCGCCGTGCTGCCGCAGCTGGTGGTGATCGGCGCGGGTCTCGGCCTGGTGATGCCGACGGCGATGCAGCTGGCCACCGGCGGGGTGGCGGCCGAGGACGCCGGTGTCGCCTCGGCGACCGTCAACGCCATGCAGCAGGTGGGCGGTTCGATCGGTACGGCCCTGCTGAACACGCTGGCCGCGACCGCCGCGACCGACTACCTGGCCGGCCGGGACGCCACCAGCGAGCTGGTCCGGGCGCAGGCGACCATCGAGAGCTACACCACCGCGTTCTGGTGGTCGGCCGGGTTCTTCGCGGCCGGCACGGTGATCGCGTTCCTGCTCTTCCGGCGCGGGGTGCCGCAGCAGGACGCGGACGCCCCGCAGGTCGTCCACATGTGAGTCGGCCGACGGCAAGTCAATGAGCGCCTCGGGAAGTTCACCGCTTCGGATGAACAAGATCGTACGAGGCGTCGGACAGGGGTGAGCGTCGCTCCGCCGGGGTAGCCAGACAGACCCGAAGTCCCCCTGCCGCGGTGGAGCGACCATGACTCCGCAACCCCCCGACCGCGACCCTCCCCCCGACCCCAACGCCTGCGCCCGCACCCGGACGAACGGCCCGTACACCGTCGTCGAGGTGACGGGCGAGGTGGACATCGCCACCGCCGACCTGGTCGCCGAGCACCTGACCGCGGCGGTCTCGTCGCCGGCCCCGGACGTGCTGGTCGACCTGCGGCCGGTCGAATTCCTCGACTGCTCGGCACTGCGCGTGCTGTGCCGGGCCGAGGCCCGGGCCGTCGAGCACGGCGGCCGCCTGCGGATCGTCTCCGACGACCCCCGGGTGC
This sequence comes from Streptomyces sp. NPDC104096, assembly GCF_055584385.1. NCBI lineage: Bacteria > Bacillati > Actinomycetota > Actinomycetes > Kitasatosporales > Streptomycetaceae > Streptomyces > Streptomyces sp. NPDC104096. The sequence continues at coordinate 48,368 of NZ_JBVJMD010000010.1, read as the reverse complement.
ACCGGCTGCTGCGGGCGGCGGGCCTGCTGGGCCGCTTCCCGCCGCTGCCCGCACTGCCCGGACAGCGGCGGGATTCCACGTGATACCAGGGGCCGGCCGGAGGCCCCACTCCGCCCGGCCGGCCCCTGGTGCGAGATCGCACGGGCCCCGCGACTGGGGCTCGCACTCCCCACCTGCGGGCCTCTCGTTTCGCTCACGGAGGCCGTACGATCCCGGTCCATGGGGTCAGAACTCGAACACGCTGGTCCCGTAGGCACTCTTCACGCACTCGTTGGCGAACGTGCGCTCGTACGAGACCCGCTTGCCCTGCCAGACTCCCTCGACCGTGACCACCACGGGGGCGTACTGCTTGGTACACAGCACGTCGCTCCGGTTCGTCAGCGCGTCGAGGTCCCCGCCGGTGGCGCGTAGTTCGGCGCAGGCCTGGGCGGCGGCCGGATGGGTGCCGGACGCCGTCGGGGCGCAGGTCAGGGTGACCGCCCGCGCCGGACTCGCGACGGCCGCGCTCTCACCGTGACCCATGGTGAGCACCAGGGCCGAGGGGGCGTAGAGCGACATCGGGCTGGCGCTCTGGGCGGCAACCGAGGCCCCGGTGAGGGGTCCGCAGACGGCGGCGGCGGTGAGGCCGAGGGTGGCTGCCAGGCGCGCGGTGCTCCGCATTGTGTGCATCCTTCCGCTGGATTCGAGGGTGTGCCGGCCGCGGACCGGTGGGTGCCGCGGCGGCGAGCGCGAGTCTGCCGAGTCCGCCGTCGAAACACACATCGAACCCACAGGTTTCAGTAACATTGCGTATTGAATCAGTGGCGAGAAGTCACGGAATTCGAACAGCACACCCGCTCAACCACGGGGTTCCCGCTCTCGAGAACCGGCCAGATGGCCCGTTCCCACGTGCTCGTTAATAGTCCGGAAACATTCCACTTCCGCTCTCGGTGGACTTTTTCGCGCCCCCTTGTGTTCATCTTCGGACCGCGTCACGGCAGCTGCCGACCGCCGCCCGGGGCTCCCGGCCGCTGTCCGGCCCCTGGCCTGCGGATCGTCACATACCCGCGAGTATGGTCGGCGTGCGGCACACGGCTCGACGACGAGGGGCGGCACGGATGGCCAGGCACTGGGCGGATTTCCAGTACGAGATCTACCTCAACGGGATGACGGGTGCCGTCCCCCGGCTGCCCACCGATCTGACCCGGCTGGAGGAGCTGACCGAGCAGCGGCTCGGCCCCGGCCCGGTCGGCTACGTGGCGGGCAGCGCGGGCGACGGCAGCACGGCCCGCGCCAACCGGGCCGCCCTGGAGCGCCGTCGGATCGTGCCGCGGATGCTGCGGGACGTGCACGAGCGCGATCTGTCGGTGGAGGTGCTGGGCCGCCCGCTGCCCGCCCCGCTGGCGCTGGCGCCGATCGGCGTGCTGTCGATCATGCATCCGGACGCCGAGACGGCCGCCGCGCAGGCCGCCGCCGCGCAGGGCGTGCCCTACGTCCTGTCCTCGGCGTCCAGCACGCCGATGGAACAGGTCGCGGAGGCGATGGGCGACGCGGAGCGCTGGTTCCAGCTGTACTGGGCCAAGGACCGCGAGGTCACCCGGAGTTTCCTGAACCGGGCCAAGGCCTCCGGGTACACCGCGCTGCTGGTCACCCTGGACACCCCGCTGCTGGCCTGGCGGCCGCGCGACCTGGACCAGGCCTACCTGCCGTTCCTGCACGGCGTGGGCACCGCCAACTACTTCTCGGACCCCGCCTTCCGGGCCGGGCTGGCCAAGCCGGTGCACGAGGACCCGAACGCGGCGGTGATGCACTTCGTCGGGATGTTCGCGGACCCCGCCAAGACCTGGCCGGACCTGGCGTTCCTGCGCGAGAACTGGGACGGGCCGATCGTGCTGAAGGGCATCCTGCACCCGGACGACGCCCGGCTCGCGGCCGACGCCGGCATGGACGGGGTGGTGGTGTCCAACCACGGCGGCCGCCAGGTGGCCGGATCGGTGGCCGCGGCCGACGCGCTGCCGCGGGTCGCCGCGGCCGTCGGCGACCGCCTCACGGTCCTGTTCGACAGCGGCATCCGCACCGGCGACGACGTCTTCAAGGCGCTCGCGCTCGGCGCGCGGGCGGTGCTGCTCGGCCGCCCGTACGCCTACGGCCTCGGCCTCGACGGCCGCTCCGGCGTCGAGCACGTGATCCGCTGTCTGCTCGCCGAACTGGACCTCACCCTGGCCCTGTCCGGACACGCGCGCCCCACCGACGTCGGCCCCGCGGACCTCGTCGAGGACCCCGCGTGAACGCGCCGGACGGCGGGGCGCGGCCCGTCAGACCGTCCGGTCCGACAGCTCGACCGGCCGGGCGGTCGCGGTACCGGTGACGGCCGGCGGATCCAGGGCGGCCGACCCCAGGTCGGTCAGCCAGCGCTGGCCGACGGAGTGGTCGCGGACCTTGACGACGAGGCCCGCGCCCGGGTCCCCGCCCGCGGGGGCGAGGGCCAGGGTCTCGTCCCAGCGGGGCAGCAACTCGCCCTGCACGGTGAGGTCGTAGCGCACGTCGTCGCCCCGCGCCTCGCCCTCGTCGGCGCAGGTGCCGAGGATGACGACACCGGCGTCCGCGTGCGCGTCCAGGCACAGCGCCGGGTCGGCCATGCTGCGCAGCAGACCGTCGTCCTCGTAGGTCCACTGCTGGGTCCAGGCCGAGGAGCAGACCGCGAGTTCGGCCGCCGTGCCCGCCTTCGGCACGCCCGCGATGTCGAGGCACAGGTCGGCGTCGGCGTTGCGCAGCCGGGTCTGCCGGGTGCCGGTCGGCAGCTGGGCGCCGCCGGACGCGGCATGGGAGTCGGTGGCGGGGGCCGTGGCCTGGCCGCCGGTGACGCTGGCGGAGGCGGTCGGGTCGGTGCCGCCGTCGTCGCCCGGCCAGAGCCCGACGACGAGCAGGGTCGTCAGCACCCCGGCCGAGGCGAGACCGACGCCGTTGCGCAGGGCCCGCGACGAGCGGGACCCGTCCGCGGGCCGGCGGGTCGGCAGCGGGATGCGGGCGAGGATGCTCCGGGACGCCGCGCGGCGGGCTCGTCTGCCGCCGCGCCCCGCGGAGCCGCGGCCGTGGGCACCCTCCTCGGCGGAACGGCCGGGACGGGAGTCGGCATAGCGGCGGGCGCCCCAGCCGAGCACCGCCTCGGCGAGCAGGACTCCGAGGCGGCCCTCGAAGTGCCCGAGCTGTTCGGCGGCGGCACGGCAGTAGCGGCAGTCCACCAGGTGCCGCTGGACGTCCGGCAGCAGTCCGTTCCCGCGGCGCATCGGGACGTCCAGGAGACGGTTGTAGTGGCGGCACTCGGAGGTCGGCGACAGTTCCCGGTGGGCCCGTACGAGGCCCTCGCGGAGCTTCTCCCGCGCCTGGTCCAGCGCGTCCGTCGCGGTCTCGACGTCCATGCCCAGCAGGCCCGCGGGGACGGACACCGGCTCCGCCTCGACCTCGACGTGCCACAGCAGGCACTGGGCGAAGGGCGGCAGGGACTGGTACGAGCGCTGGGCCAGCTCGCGGTTCTCCGGGGTCATGGACTGGGCGGCGCGCATTCCGCGCCCTCCGGCGGGCTTCTGCAACGCGGGCAGCACCGCGGCTATGTCCTCCGCGGCGGCCCAGTGGCGCACGGTGTCACGCACGGTCACCAGCAGCCGGGGGCGCAGCGCCGCAGCCGGTTCACCGAGGTTGAGGCGGTCGAAGACCTGGTGGAACGCGGCGCCGGTGACCATCGCGGCGACCTGCGCCGAGGATGCCAGGCAGATGGCCGCGTACGCGTGCACCGGCTGCCAGTGCCGGGCGATGAGCAGCGCGGTCGACTGGGCGACCTCGGCGTCCGGGCCGCCCCTCATCCGGAGCGCGAGAGCCTCGTCGGATTCTCCGGGGTCCCCGCCGGGCGGGGAGAAGGGCGGACGAGGGGGGTGGGGGGTGGGCACTGAGCGGATTCCTTCCCGTGCGCGCGTGAGCACACAGAACTTCTGGTCACCCCAGGGGGCCGCGGGGTCGCCGCGTACCTTTCGGGTGGGTGCGGGAGAGCGAATTCGCCGGGTGTGCACCGCCCCCGTTTCACCGAAGGGCGATCGAGACCGGCCGTGGCCCCCGCACGGGTTCTTCAGCCTTACACAACTCACTCGTGCGCAACAAGCCGCACGAACAACAACCGCCTCTTTGACAAATAGTCAGATAGCGCGCCAACTCGCGCCCCATGTGTACGCATTCGGGAATACTGCGCCCCGTGTGAAACGCGCGCACACTCCGGTGCTCCGCGCACTCTCCCGGCGGCCCGGCCGGTGCGGTGGACTGGACCCCGGCCTCCCCTCGGAGGCCCCGCGCGGAACGGCGGCTCTTCCGCGCGAAACGGTCGCCGGCCTTGTTCGATCCGCCCTCGGCCGGCGACCTCGGGGCCCCTAGGGCCTGTCTGACCATTCCCGGGGAGGCGGGAATGGTCAGACAGGCCTTGGTGGGCCCTCGAAGCTCAGAGCTGCCAGGAGCGCAGCCGGTCGGCCGCGCCGTAGACGTCCGTCTTGCCGCTGATCAGGTCGCGGGCGAGATCGACGAGGGCGCCGTAGGGCGGGTCGATGCCGACACCGCTGACGAACATGTAGGCGACGGCGGTCGCACAGGCGAAACGCGCGTTTGCCGTCGGCAGGGGTTTCAGCAGGGCGAGGGTGTGCAGCAGCGCGGCGGCGCGCCAGGCGGGGTCCGAGTCGACCCCGAGCCGGGGCGGGTCCACCCGGTGCCGGGCGACGGCCGCCACCAGCGCGGAGAAGTCGTTGACGGTGGGCTGGTCGGGCAGTACTTCCTCATGGCGCTGAAGCAGCCAGGGCACGTCGATATGGATGACGGGGGCCATCGGTCAGGCGGCCCGCCCCTCACTCTTGGCGGGCGGTTCGTCGTCGGGGAAGGCGGCCGCGAACTCCTCGGCGTGGGTGGCGAAGAACCGGCGGAACGCCTCCGCCCCCTCCTGGAGCGCCCGGTGCCGGGCTATGTCGGCCGCGGCGGCCTCGCGCACGAGCGCCTTCATCGACGTACCGCGTTCCTTGGCGATCTGCCGCAGGTCCTCTAGCTCGCGGTCGCTGAACTCCACGTTGAGAGCTGGCATGGAACTCACGGTACCGCGCGGCCACTTTCCCGTAAATATCCGCAGGTCAAAGGCATATGCCTGCGGTACCCGAGGGTCGCGTGGGACCTTGGCCCGATCCCGCGCGGTCCCCGGACCGTGTCACCGACAGCAGCCGGGCGGGGTCCGGACGGGACCCCGCCCCGTCCGGACACGCACTTCACGCCGTGCTACGCGTCAAGTCTGCTGATCCGTACCGCCCCTCGGGTCTCCCCCGGGTGCGCGCTGGTCAGGGTGAGCCGCAGCCCGGAGCCGGTCACCGCGTCGAAGGCGATCAGCGTGGGGGCGTCCGAGGCGGTGGCCCGCTCGACGGACACGCCGGTCACCGGCACGTACCGGCCGCCGCGCCAGACCGCGACCTCGACCGCGGCGGGCGGGGTGTGCGTGGCGTCCTCGGTGAAGGACACCGCGACCCGGTCGAAGGTCCGCGTCCGGCCCCAGTCCACGCTGACCCAGTCCTCGGGGCGGGCGCCGCCGAACGCCGGGAGCAGGGCCGTCGCCGACTTCACGAAGGCGTTGGACCAGCCGGTGGCCGGGTCGCCGTCCAGCATCGCGGCCGGGAGCGTGTCGGCGCGGCCGGAGTAACCGGCGTCCGCGTGGGGGTAGTCGGTCGGGGCCGGCGGCTCGGGGGCGAACCGCGCCGCGGGGGTGGTCGCCACCGAGCGGGCCCGGGTGGTGCGCACGGCCGCGGTGTCCGGGCGCAGGCCGTCCGCGCGCGCCGTGACCTTCAGCGCGCCCGCCCCGGTGCCGGAGCGCACGATGGCCAGGGCCTTGCCGTGGAAGGCGGTCCGGGTGGTGGCCTGGTAGCGCTCGGCGCTCTCCTGGCGGCCGTTGTCGAGCCCGGCGAGGGAGCCGCCCTTCACCTCGAAGGTGATCAGGTCCTCGGCGTCGGGCACCACCACGCCCCTCGCGTCGACGACCTCCGCGGTCACGAACACCAGCGAACGCCCGTCCGCGGCGAGGGAGGTGCGGTCCGGGGTGAGCCGCAGGGCGTGCGGGGCGCCGGCCGTGCGCAGGACGTCGGTGGCGACCGTCTTGCGGCCGCGCCGCGCCACCGCCTTCAGCTCGCCCGGCTCGTAGGCCACCCGCCAGGCGAGGTGGAGTTTGCCCGCGCTGCCGTTGGGGCTGGTGTAACTGCCCGGCCAGGGGCCGCCGGTGAAGGTCTTGTCGTCGCCGGTGGCCTCGGTGGTCTCCAGATAGGTGCGGCCGTCGGTGGTCGTCTTGGTGTCGAACGTCCGGGTGCCGAGGGACTTCCCGTTCAGGAACAGCTCGACGGTGTCGACGTTGGCGTAGGCCCACACCTCGACGGTGTCGCCCGGCTCGTGGTTCCAGGTGGTCGGCAGCAGGTGCACCATCGGCTCGTCGGTCCACTGGCTGCGGAAGAGGTGGTACATGTCCTTGGGGAAGCCGGCCGTGTCCATCGCGCCGAAGAAGGACGCCTTCACCGGGAAGACGTTGTAGGGGGTGGGCTCGCCGATGTAGTCGATGCCCGACCACAGGAACTGGCCCGCGAACCACTTCCGGTCCCGGTCCTTCTTGTGCCCGTACTCGCCGCTCATGGTCCAGGAGGCGAGGTTGTTGTCGTAGGAGGAGGTCGCCCGCCGGCCGGGGGTGTGGTTCTCGCCGGTGTTGAGGTGTTCCGGCTCCTGGTACGCGCCTCGCGTCGAGGTCTCCGACGACGACTCGGACTCGAAGAGGAAGAGGTGCGGGTAGGCCGCGTGCAGGGCGTCCACGGACTGCGCGGTGTTGTAGTTGAGGCCGAGTCCGTCCAGCTTGGCCAGCATCAGATCGGCGGCGGAGCCCTTGGCGGGCAGCCGCCGGTATTTGTCGGAGCCGATGACGAGCGGGCGGGTGTCGTCGGCGGCCCGGATCGCCGCGATGATGCGGTCGGCCATGGCGAGTCCGGCGGTGGCGGTGGAGTCCGGGATCTCGTTGCCGATGGACCACAGCACCACGGCGGGCGAGTTGCGGGCCGCGAGGACCATCTCGGCGGCGTCCTTCTCGCACCACTGGTCGAAGAACCGCCCGTAGTCGTAGCGCGTCTTGCCGGTGCGCCAGCAGTCGAACGCCTCCACCATCATCACGATGCCCAGCTCCTCGCAGACCTCGATCATCTGCGGCGAGGGCGGGTTGTGGGAGGTGCGGAAGGCGTTGACGCCCATCGACTTCATCAGGGTCATCTGGCGGCGGACGGCGTCGGCGCTGACCGCGGCGCCCAGCGCGCCGAGGTCGTGGTGCAGGTCCACGCCCTTGATCTTGGCGTGGACTCCGTTGAGGTGGAAGCCCTCGTCCGGGTCGAAGCGGAAGGTGCGGATGCCGAAGGGGGTGCGGTAGGCGTCGGTCCGTTCGCCGGCGACCCGCAGTTCGGTCTCCAGGGTGTAGCGGTGGGGGGCGGCGAAGTCCCACAACTTCGGCTCGGGTACGGCGAGTTCATGGGACTCGGTGACCGCGCCGGCCGTCGCGGCGGGGACCGCGACCGTGGTGGACGTACGGGCGACCGTCCGGCCGCCGGGTGCGACGATCCGCGAGACGACCTCGACGTCGGCGGCGGCGCCCGAGTCGTTGACCACCTGGGTCCGCACCCGTACGAGGGCGCGCTCCGCGGTGACCTCCGGCGTGGTGACGTGGGTGCCCCAGCGGGCCACGTGCACGGGTTCGGTGACGACCAGCCGGGCCTCGCGGTAGATGCCGCTGCCCGAGTACCAGCGGCTGCTGGGCAACTGGTTCTGCACCTTGACCGCGAGGACGTTCTCGGTGGTGCCGTCGGTGTGCAGGAGGCCGGTGAGGTCGAGGGCGAAGCCGGTGTAGCCGTAGGGGTGGCGGCCGACCTCGGTGCCGTTGCAGTAGACGTACGCGTCCATGTAGACGCCGTCGAACTCCACCGAGATCCGCCGCCCCGCCAGGGCGGTGGGCAGGGTGAAGGCGAGGCGGTACCAGCCGAGGCCGCCGGGGAGGAAACCGGTGCCGCCGGTGGTGCCGTGCTCGGTGGTGGGGGTCTGTTCGATGCTCCAGTCGTGGGGCACGGCCACCTCGCGCCACCCCGAGTCGTCGTGGCCGGGGTCGGCGGCGTCGGCGTACGCGCCCGTCGGGTCGGCGAGCCCGCCCGGGTCGACCAGCGCGAAGCGCCAGCCGTCGCGCAGCGGGACCGTGCGGCGGCCGGAGGGGCCCCCTGCCGTGGCGGCCCAGGCCTGCGCGGTGCCCGGCAGCGCTCCGGCGGCCGGTGCGGCCGCGGTGGCGAGCAGGACCGATCTGCGCGTGACCGTCATGACAACTCTCCTTCATCAAAGCTCATCAAAGCCCAGAAGTACTCACAACTGATCGCGAACAAACAGAATCTGATGTCGGGTCACCCCGGCGCGTCAAGACTTCGTCAGGGCTCTTCCGCTCGCGGCGTCCCGTGCGCCGCACGCCACGGCCGGGACATCGCCGCGGCCGCGGCATCCCGCGTACGGCGTCACGGTCCCCACGGGAGCGGTACGCACTAGGCTGGAAGCTCAAGTGACCCACTTGTCACTGTGAGTGCGCGCGATGGAGTGGCGACGATGACCCCGGACTACCCGTTCGACGATGCCGCGACGGCACGGGCTGTCATCGCCGGTGACGGCACCGTGAGCTCCTGGAACGCGGGGGCCCGGCAGTTGCTCGGCTGGGAGGAGGCCGAGGTCGTCGGCCGGCCGGCCGCCCGGCTGCTGGCCGACGGGGACAGCCAGCCGGCGCCCGCCTCGGCCGGGGGCCGCTGGTACGGGACGGTCACGCTGCGCCATCGCGACGGCCGCGCCCTGCCGGTGTGGCTGCTCGCCCACCACCGGCGGCCGCAGGACGGCGAGCCCGGTCACTGGCTCGTCGTCACCCCGCTGGAGGTCGCCGACCGGCCGGCCACGGACGCCGCGCTGGCCCTGGCGGCGCTGGTCCACGCCCCGTGCGCCGTCGCGGTCTACGACGAACGGCTGCGGCTGCGCCACGCCAACCAGGCCATGTCCGAGGTGCTGGGCCTGCCCGAGGAACGGGTCCGGGGGCTGCGGGTCTCCGAGATCGGCGGCAGACCTCACAGCGCGGAGCTGGAGGCGCAGCTGCTGCGGGTGCTCGTCTCGGGCCGCCCGCTGGACAGCAGGTCGTATCTGCGCACCGGCGGGGAGGGCCGGCCGCGTGCCTGGCTGGCCCGGATGGCCCCGGTCGCCGACGCCGAGGGCCGGGTGCGGGGCGTGTGCCTGGCCGTGCACGACCTCACCGAGAGCCACCTCGCCCGCGAACGGCTGCAACTCGTCAACGAGGCGAGCATCCGGATCGGCACCACCCTCGACGTCACCCGGACCGCCCAGGAGCTGACGGAGGTCTGTGTGCCGGCCCTCGCCGACTTCGTCAGCGTGGACCTGCTGGATCCGCACGACCCGGGCGGCGAGCCGCCGGGGCCGTTCACCGCCCCGGCCGAACTGCGCCGGGCCGCCCACCGGTCGTTGCACCCGGGCACGCCCGAGGCCGTGGTCAAGCCGGGCGACGCCCAGGCCTACCCGGCCGGATCGCCACAGGCCGACGCGCTCACGGCGGGCCGCACGATCGCCGCTACGGTCGCGGGCGGCTCGCTGGACCAGTGGCTGACCTGGGACGACGCTCGCGGCGGGGCGGTCACGGAGCTCGGCGTCCACTCGACCATGGCCGTGCCGATCCAGGCCCGCGGCACGACGCTCGGCGTGGCGGTCCTCACCCGGTTCCGGCGGCCGGACCCCTTCACCTCCGACGACGTGCTGCTGGCGGAGGAGGTGACCGCGCGGGCCGCCGTGTGCATCGACAACGCCCGCAGGTACTCGCGCGAACGCGAGACGGCCCTGGCGCTGCAACGCAGTCTGCTGCCCCGCACGCTGCCGCGGACGGCGGCCGTCACGGCCTCCTCCCGCTACCTTCCGGCGGCCCGGGCCGGGGTGGGCGGCGACTGGTTCGACGTGATCCAGCTGTCCGGGATGCGGGTCGCCCTGGTCGTCGGTGACGTCGTGGGCCACGGCATCCAGGCCTCGGCCACCATGGGCCGGCTGCGCACCGCCGTACGCACCCTCGCGGACATCGACCTGGCCCCCGACGAGCTGCTCACCCACCTCGACGACCTGGTGCTTCGGCTGTCCGCCGACTCCGGCGGCGAGGGCCGCCCCGGCGAGGTCGGCGCCACCTGTCTCTACGCGGTGTACGACCCGGTCTCCCGGCGCTGCACCCTCGCCCGCGCCGGACATCCGCCGCCGGTGATCCTGCCGCCGGGCGGCACGCCGCAGCGGGTCGACCTGCCCAGCGGGCCGCCGCTCGGCCTGGGCGGGCTGCCCTTCGAGTCGACCGAGCTGTACCTGCCCGAGGGCAGCGTGCTGGCCTTCTACACGGACGGGCTGATCGAGTCCCGCGAGCTCGACATGGAGGCCGGACACGGGCTGCTGGTCGAGGCGCTGGCGACGCACACGGGCTCCCTGGACGAGACCTGCGACCGGATCCTGCGCACCCTGCTGCCGCCGGGCGGGGCCGCCGACGACGTGGCCCTGCTGCTGGCCCGCACCCAGGGGCTGTCCGCCTCCCAGGTCGCGACCTGGGACATCCCGGCCGATCCCGCGCTCGTCGCCCGGATCCGCAAGCAGGTCGTCGAGCAGCTGGCGCTGTGGGGTCTGAGCGAGGCCGCGTTCACCGCGGAGCTGGTGGTCAGCGAGCTGGTCACCAACGCCATCCGGTACGGCGCCCGTCCGATCAGGCTGCGGCTGATCCACGATGCGGCCACACTGATCTGCGAGGTCTCCGACACCAGCCACACGGCCCCGCACCTGCGCCGCGCGAAGACCTGGGACGAGGGCGGCCGGGGCCTGCTGCTGGTCGCCCAGCTCACCCAGCGCTGGGGCAGCCGGCACACCACCGACGGCAAGACGATCTGGGCGGAGCTGGCGCTGTTCGAGGAGAGCTGAGTTCCGGCCGAACCGGGCGGACTCCGGCCGGCGGCCGCGTCGGACCACCGAGGGAGGGCACCCGATGTACATGCCACAGTCGAAGAGCCTCTCCACCGCGCTGCTGTGCGCGCTCGCGCTGCTGGGGTCGGCGACCGCCTGCTCCGCCGCCGACGGCACACCGTCCGCGTCCCGGCCCGCGGCCGGCACCACGCCGGGCGCCACGACGAGCACGGCGGCGCGTACGACGGCGAGTACCGCGGTGAACACGGCGACCGGTACGGCGGCGGTGGCGACCCCCGGCACGACCGGTGGCCGCGCGCCCGGTGCCGCGGACGGCACCCGCTGTCACACCTCGCAGCTACGCGCCTCGGTCGGCCGCAACAACCCGGGGGCCGGGCAGGAGAACTTCCCGCTCGTCCTCACCAACGGCTCCCCACGCACCTGCACGCTGCACGGCTTCCCGGGCGCCGCGTTCCTGGACGGCGCGGGCCGGCAGGTCGGACCGGACCCGAGACGCACGTCCGGCCAGACGCCCACGACCGTCACGCTGGCCCCGGGACAGAGCGCCTGGGCCGGGCTGACGTTCTCGAACCCCGAGATCAGCGGGGCGAGCACGGCGGTCCCTGACTCGCTGCTCATCACCCCGCCGGACGAGCAGGACCCGCTCACGGTGCGCTGGACGGCCGGGAAGGTCCCGGTGGCCGGCAACGCGTCGTCGGTGTTCCTGACCGTGTTCAGCGCGGGCCGCGGCGCCTGAGGACCGCTCCACGCGCCACTCCGGGACCGCTCCACCCGCCGCCGGCCCGCCCCGTGCCGGTCAGCGGCGGCCGCCGCCTGCCCGGCCGTAGCCGCCCCCGCCGTAGCCGTAGCCGTCCCCGCCGCCGTAACCACCCCCGCCGTACGAGCCGTCGTCCGTGCAGGCGTACGGGTAGTACGCGCACATGTCCGCGTTCGTGGACGGGCTGCTCGGCGTCGGCGTCGCCGATGCCGTCGGGCGGGCCGCGGAGGCCGTGGGCGTGGGGGTGACGGTCCTCTTCGGGACCGCCGCGGCGGTGGGCGTGGCGGACGAGGTGTCGGCGTCCCAGTTGACGGCCTGCATCTGCGGGCCGGTCTCGGAGGTGTCGATCACCCAGCGCTGGACCGAGGTGTCGGTGCGGTTCTTCACCACCAGGGCGCCCGATCCGTCGGCGGCGGCGGGGCTGAGGGCCAGGTTCTGGTCCGAGCGGGGCACCAGGGTGCCCTGGAGGGTGAAGTCGTAGCGGACGTTCCTGCCTCCCGGCTCGGACTCGCCCGCGCACGGCGCCAGCCGCACCGAGTAGCCGAGCCGGGAGTCCAGGCACAGACCGCGTACCGCGGCGCTGCGCAGCAGGCCGTCGGTCTCGTACGTCCACTGCTCGCTCGCCGCGGACGAGCAGGTGGCGAGGACGGCCTCGGCGCCCTCGACGGGCTTGCCGGAGACGGCGACGCAGAGTCCGGAGGCCAGGTTGTGCAGCCGGCCGCGCAGGGCGCCCTGCTGCTCCGCCCCGCTGCTGATCCAGGAGGGACGGCTGGTCGCCGTGCTGTTCGTACCGGTGCCGGTGACCTCGGTGCCGCCCTCGGTCCGGCCCGCCCGGTGCTCGGAGCCCAGGGCCGACCACAGGACCAGGGGCAGGACGACCAGACCGCTGACCGTGAGGACGGCGGCGGTGAGGTTGCGGCGCCGGGCGGCCCTGGCCCGCTGGGCGGAGCGGCGCGCGCCCCGCGGCCGGACGGCCTCACCGGGCTCGGGCTCCGCGGACGTGAACGACTCCCCCGCGACGCCCCCGGCCGTGCCGGAGTCCGCCGCGCCGGTTCCCGGCGCGGGCTGTCGCTCATGGACCGCGCCGGCCTCGGCCCCCAGGGGACCGGTCAGCCGCGACGCGACATAGTCGGCGGCGCCCCAGCCGAGCACGCCCTCGGCCAGGGCGAGACCGAACCCCGTGTTGAACACGGCCAGTTGGTCGGCCGTGTCACGGCAGTGCCGACAGCCCTCCAGGTGTCGGCGCAGATCGGGGTCGACCTCGGAGCCGCCGCGCCGGTAGGTGACGTCCAGCAGGCGGAGGTACTGACGGCACTCCTGCCGGGGCGCGAGCTCCTGGTGGAGCTGGAGGCACTCCTCGCGCATCCGGTCGCGGCCCCGGCGCAGCGCGACCCGCGCGCCCTCCTCGTCCAGACCGATCAGCGCGGCGGGCACGGACAGCGACTCGGCCTCGACCTCGACGTGCCACAGCAGACAACGAGCGGCCTGGGGCAGCCGCTGGAACGCGCTGGACAACAGACGCCGGTTCGCGGGCGGCAGCAGCCGGGCGGCCGCCCGGTCGCCGTCCTCGGCCGCGGAGCGCAGTGCGGGGTGGAGCAGATCGCGCCGGTCGTCGGTGTCCCACTCGGCCGCTATCCGGCGCACGGTGACGAGCAGCCGGGGCCGCCAGGCCGCGGTCGGCCCCTCGTGACGCATGGACTCGCCGAACAGCCGGGTGAACGCGGCGGTGGTCAGCATGCCCGCGGCACGGGGGCCGTCGGTGCACAACCGGGCATAGGCGAAGGCCGCTTCCCAGTGGCGGTCCAGCAACTCGCCGACGGGATGCAGTGCGGGTGACGCCCCCGTCCACTGCTTCAGCTCCGCGCTCAGCTGAGCGTCGGTCGCCCCGAACCGGAGCTCGGGTTCCGGGGAATTCGTCGGGCCTGCCTCATTCACGGCTGCATTCCTCCCAATGACCTGCGGCATAAGTCCGTACCAAGGGTCACGGGACTCCGCCGACAGGATGACGGGAGCCCCGATTGCACGGTGTTCGGCATCTCGGGCGTCCGCCGGTGGCCGCTCTTTCGAAGCGTGGGGGGTGGACGGGAGTGACCTTGTGCGCGCGGCAGAGGAATTCCTTGACCGCGCGCGGACAACGCACACCTTTGCACAGGCCGGGGAGACGGAACAAGTGATCCCGGAGTTTTGCGCATTCGGCTTCCTCGGACGGCAATTGACGAAACGTCAATCGACATCGCGCGACGGTTTCCCGTCCTTGCGCGAGGAGGAATTGCGGTAAGCATTCACCGGCGGATACGCACCTTTACGGGATGTCGTGGGGTTCGCGGAAGACCCCGCCGACAGCGAGGCGTCCGTGCGGCACCCGGTCGGCACCGCACGGACGCCCGCCCGGGTCGAGGCGGACGCCCGCGGTCGTCAGTGGCCGGCGACGGGGTGCGGGGTGTAGGGCTCCTGGAGCTGCTCGATCTCCTTGTCGCTCAGCTCCAGTTCGACGGCGGCCACGGCGTCCTGGAGGTGCTGCGGCTTGGCGGCGCCGACGATGGGCGCGGTCACCGTGTCCTGGTGCAGCAGCCAGGCGAGGGCGACCTGGGCGCGCGGCACCCCGCGCGCGGCGGCGATGCGGGTGACGGTCTCGACGATGTTCCGGTCGCTCTCCAGGTAGAGGGTGCTGCCGAAGGTGTCGCCCGTGCTGCGCCCGGTGACGGTGCCCCAGTCGCGGGTGAGGCGGCCCCGGGCGAGCGGGCTCCAGGGCAGCACGCCGACGCCCTGGTCCGCGCAGAGCGGCAGCATCTCCCGCTCCTCCTCGCGGTAGAGCAGGTTGTAGTGGTTCTGCATGGAGACGAACTTGGTCCAGCCGTGCCGTTCGGCGGTGTACTGGGCCTTGGAGAACTGCCAGGCGTACATCGAACTCGCCCCGATGTAGCGGACCTTGCCCGCCTTCACCAGATCGTGCAGGGCCTCCATCGTCTCCTCGACGGGAGTGTGCGGGTCCCAGCGGTGGATCTGGTAGAGGTCGACGTAGTCGGTGCCCAGGCGGGTGAGACTGTGGTCGATCTCGCTCATGATCGCCTTGCGGGACAGACCGCCGCCGTTGGGGCCGGTGTGCATCCGGCCGTGCACCTTGGTGGCGAGCACGATCTCGTCCCGGCGGGCGAAGTCGCGCAGCGCCTGGCCGACGATCTCCTCGCTGGTGCCGTCGGAGTAGACGTTGGCGGTGTCGAAGAAGTTGATCCCGGCGTCCAGCGCCTGCCGGATCAGCGGACGTGAGGCCTCCGCGTCGAGCGTCCACTCGTGCGCACCGCGGTCGGGCAGTCCGTAGGTCATGCAGCCCAGACAGATCCGCGACACGTCCAGACCCGTCGAACCGAGCTTCACGTACTGCATCGTTGCTGCTCCTGCCTTCGGATGGGGTACCTGACGGAGCGTACGGCGTCAGGCAGGCCCCAGCAGGTCCAGTGCCCGTGTCCAGTCGAAGTCGGGCCGTCGGCCGTCCGCCCCCGGCTCGCCGGAGTACGGGTCCCCGAAGCGCACGCCCATCTCGCGCAGGCGTACCAGGCTGCTCCGGTAGGCCGGGTGGCCGGCGAGGGCGTCGGCCACGCAGGGCAGCACGGCGATCGGGACGCCCATGCCGCAGGCCTCGTTCAGGGTGGCCAGGGCGAGGGTGTCGGCGATCCCGGCCGCCCACTTGTTGACGGTGTTGAAGGTGGCGGGCGCGACGACCACGGCGTCCGGGGCCGGGAAGGGGCGCGCCTCGCCCGGCCTGCGCCAGGCGGAGCGGACGGGGCGCCCGGTCCCGGCCTCGACGGCCGCCAGGTCGAAGAAGCCGTTGCCCGCCGCCGTGGGCGTGGCGAAGACGCCGACCTCCCAGTCGCACCGCTGCGCGGCGACGACGAGTGCGCCGACGTCCGCGGCGATGCCGGCCGCGCAGACGACGACGTAGAGGAATGGCTTCCCGTCCCGTTCGGTCATCCGCGCAGGTTACTGAACCGGGAAGGTGCGCCCGCGTTCGGCTTCGGGGCGCGGTCCGCGGATGCGGCGCTCCCGCTCCTCGATGGGTACGTCGTTGATGCTGGCCTCGCGCCGGGTCATCAGCCCCTGCCCGTCGAACTCCCAGAGCTCGTTCCCGTACGAGCGCCACCACCGCCCTTCGGCGTCGCGGCACTCGTACTGGAAGCGGACGGCGATGCGGTTGCCGTCGTAGGTCCACAGGTCCTTGCGCAGCGCGTAGTCCAGCTCGCGCCGCCACTTGGCGGTGAGGAACGCGACGATCTCCTCGCGGCCGGTGAGGAAGGTGTCGCGGTTGCGCCACACGGAGTCCTCCGAGTAGGCGAGCGCCACCTGGTGCGGGTCGCGGGTGTTCCAGGCGTCCTCGGCGGCCTGGACCTTCTGCTCGGCGGTGTGGCGGGTGAAGGGCGGCAGGGGCGGACGGGCGGCCATGGGCTTCCTCCTGGTCGGCGAGCAGGTCGAGAACGCGCGTCCCTGTCAGGAATGCGCGTTCCCACAGTTACCGAAACGGCCGGAGAACGTGCGCTCCCCCGTCGGCCCCGGCCCGGCTGCGCGGTGGTCAGTCGGCCGGGTCCGACAGGGTGATGGCGCCGACCGGGCAGGCCTTGACCGCCACCTTGACCATCGGGTCCCCCGCGCCGTCCTCCCGGCCGGGCAGGACCATGCTGAAGCCGTCGTCGTCCTGGGTGAAGACGCCGGGGGCGGCCAGCGCGCACTGGCCCGCCCCGATGCAGACGTCCTTGTCGATGTCGATACGCATGACCGGAGCCTCTTACCAGGTCACGGGGAGTTCCAGCATCCCCTGGATCGTGTCGCCGGGTTTGAAGGGGATGTCCTCGGCCGGGGCGGCGAGACGCAGTCCGGGCAGCCGCTGGAACAGGGTGCGCAGGGCGATCTCCATCTCGGCGCGGGCCAGGTTCTGGCCGAGGCACTGGTGGATGCCGAAGCCGAAGGCGACGTGGTGCCGTGCGGAGCGCGCGAAGTCCAGCGTGTCCGGCTCGGGGTAGGCGCTCTCGTCGCGGTTGATGACCGAGGTCGAGAAGAGCACTCCCTCGCCGGCCCGGATCGTCGCGCCCTCCACCTCGATGTCCTCGACGGCCTGCCGCAGCAGCCCGTCGGCGATCGACAGCAGCCGCATCAGCTCCTCGACGGCGGCGGGCAGCAGCGCGGGGTCGGCGCGCAGCTCGGCCAGCCGTTCGGGATGCCGGAGCAGGGTGAAGGTGCCGAGCGAGATCATGTTGGCGGTGGTCTCGTGGCCGGCGACGAGCAGGATGACACCGAGGGAGATCAGTTCGTCGCGCTCGACCTCGCCGTCGCCCGTCCGCTGGTGGATCAGGTCGTCGAGCACGCCGGAACCGGGCGGCTCCTTGCGTTTGCGGTCGATCAGGTCGCCGAGATACCCCTCCATCCGGGCGCGGGCGTCCAGCACGTCGGCGACGTCGGGGCCGCGCAGCAGCCGGCGCGACTGCTCCTCGAAGAAGTCGTGGTCGGCGTAGGGGACGCCGAGCAGGGCGCAGATCACCATCGACGGCACCGGCAGCGCGAAGGCGCTCACCAGGTCGGCGGGCGGGCCCTGCGCGATCATCGCGTCGAGCCGTTCGTCGACGATCCGCTGGATGTCGGGCCGCAGCGCGGCGGCGCGCTTGAGCGTGAAGCTGGGGACCAGCATCCGCCGCTGGGTGCGGTGCTCGGGGTCGTCGACGCCCAGCAGGGCCGTGCGGCGCTCGCGGATGGCGGCGAAGCGCGGATTGGTGATGGGGAAGCCCGGCCGGGTGCGGTCGGTCGACAGCCGCGGGTCGGCGAGCAGGGTGCGTGCGAGGCCGTGACCGGTGACGATCCAGGCCTGACGGCCGTCGTAGAGGGTGACGCGGGACAGCGGCCGGTCGGTGCGCAGGGGGTCGTAGGCCGTCGGCGGGTGATAGGGACAGCTCCGGTCCTGGGGGAAGGCGACGGGTTCCGAGAGTTCCGTCATGGGAGACCTCACAGACGAAGGGTGCGTCGTGCCGATCTTCATTAGATGCCCCAGGCACCTATGGAGCGACGCGATGTTCGGCCAGATCGACTAATCGGGCAATCTGTCCGGAACCTACCGCTCCGCCTGGCCGGTTCGGGGCTCTGTGCCCACGGTCACCTGGTAATTCGGTTGTCACAGGGCGCTCATCACCCCCATTATCCCGCCATGCCTACGATCCACGCCCTGCCGCCGACGCCCGCCGCCGCTGCCCCGGTGCGCGTCCAGCAGCAGCCCGGCCGCTCCGGAAGGATCGGTACGGTCCGGTCGTGACGGCCTCGCTCGTGGCCGGCCTGGTCGCGGGATACGGCATCGCCGTACCCGTCGGCGCGGTCGGCACCTACCTCGTCTCCCTCACCGCCCGCACCTCGCTGCGCACCGGCGCCTGCGCCGCGCTCGGCGTCGCCAGCGCCGACGGGCTCTACGCCCTGCTCGCGATGGCCGGCGGCTCCGCCCTCGCCGCCGCGCTGCGGCCGGTACTGGTGCCGTTGCGCTGGGCCTCCGCGCTGGTGCTGATCGCACTGGCGGTCCTGGGCACGGTCGCGGCGCTGCGCACCTACCGCGGCCATCGGCTCGCCACCCGCCCCGACCCGCCTCCCCCCAGCCCCTCCCGGGCCTATCTGGGGCTGCTCGGCATCACCCTGCTCAACCCCACCACCGTGATCTACTTCGCCGCGCTCGTCCTCGGCGCGGGCACCGCGGCCACGGCACCGCCGCTGGAACAGGGCGTCTTCGTCCTGGCGGCCTTCGCCGCGTCCGCGAGCTGGCAGCTCCTGCTCGCCGGCGGCGGCGCGCTGCTCGGCCGGGCGCTGACGGGCCACCGCGGCCGGCTGACCACGGCGCTGGCGTCCAGCGGGGTGATGGTGGTGCTGGCGGTGCGGATGCTGGTGACACCGGGGTAGGTGTCATCCGGTGCCGTCCTGCGTGACCCCGGAAGATTTCCGGGCGTTGCACTGTTGAAGGACGGTGCGATCACACCGTGCAACGCGACGATGGGACGGATGTCATGCCGCTTGAGGGCGAGTACGAACCCAGCACGCAGCAGTGGGTGCGCGACCAGGTGGAGCTGTACGAGAGCTCCGGAGGCACCAAGGGAACGACCCTGCTGGACACGGGACTGCCCGTCATCCTGCTGACCACGCGGGGCGCGAAGAGCGGCAAGATCCGCAAGACGCCGCTCATGCGCGTCGAGCACGACGGGCACTACGCGGCGGTGGCGTCGCTGGGCGGGGCGCCGAAGCACCCGGTCTGGTACCACAACGTGAAGGCCGATCCCCAGGTGGAGCTCCAGGACGGCCCGACCAAGCAGGACATGACCGCCCGTGAGGTGACCGGCGAGGAGAAGGCGGCGTGGTGGGAACGCGCCGTGGCCGCCTTCCCGCAGTACGCCGAGTACCAGAAGAAGACGTCCCGGGAGATCCCGGTGTTCGTCCTCGAACCGACCCCCGGGTACTGACCGCCCCCGAGCGGCCCTCCGACACCGAGCGGACCTTTTTCCGCTCCGGGAGGCATGGGACCGCGGCCCCCGGGCACCCGGTCCTCAGGCCCCGCCGCGCTCCCCCGTCGCGGCGGGGCTTTCCCGTGCCTCCCGCGCTCCCCGGTCGGTCACGTCGAGGAAGATCTCCCCGATCCCGGGGCACACCCGGCCGACGGACCCCTTGATGCGCACCGCGACCTCCTCGACCTCCTCGCTGTCCAGACCCGGCACCAGGTCGATCCGGGCGGCCACCAGGTTGGAGTCCAGGCCCGTCTTCATCGTGAACAGCGCCTCCACGCTGTCGATCTCGGGCTGCGCCCGCAGCAGGGACCGGATCCTGCCGAGCAGTTCCGGGTCGGCCGCCTCCCCGATGAGCTGGTCGCGCGCCTCGCGGCCGAGCCCGTAGGCGACGACGACCAGCAGCACACCGATCGCCATCGAGGCGGCCGCCTCCCACACCACCTGCCCGGTGACCATGTGCAGGGCCATGCCGGCCATGGCGATGGTCACGCCCAGCACGGCGGTGCCGTCCTCGGCGACGACCGTGCGCAGCGCCGGGTCGCGCAGTCCGGCCCAGCCGCCCTGGGCGCGCACCTGGTGCAGGGCGCGCAGCAGGGAGACGCCCTCGGCCACGAAGGCGACGGCGAGCACGGCCAGGCCCGCCACATAGCCGGCGAACTCCTCCTCGGTGCCGTTGCCGAGCGCCTCGACGCCCTGGAAGACGGAGAAGCAGCCGCCCATCACGAAGATCCCGACAGCCGCGAGGAGCGACCAGAAGTAACGCTCCTTGCCGTAGCCGAAGGGGTGACGCCGGTCGGGCGGCCGACGGCTGCGGCGCAGCGCGGCCAGCAGGAAGACCTCGTTCAGGCTGTCGGCCACGGAGTGCGCGGCCTCCGACATCAGCGCGGGCGAGCCCGCGAGGAGGCCGCCGACGAGCTTGGCGGCCGCGATGACGAGGTTGGCGGCCAGCGCGACCAGCACGGTGACCCGCGTCTTCCGGTCCGGTGCGCTGCGGGGGGTGGGTCCGTCCCGGTGTGTAGGCCCGTTCTGGGGCGTGGTCCCGCTCATCCTCGCCGACTGCCCCGCCGGGCACGCCTCATACCGGTCACGACGGAAAAGACGGCGGTCGGCCGTCCCGTCGGCGGCCCTCCCGTCGGCGGCCCTCCCGTCCGGGCGACCGGGCCGGCCGGGCCGGCCGGGCCCCGTGGGCGGTCGGGTCACCGTCAGCCCAGCTTCGGCGCCATGGACGGCAGCAGGCGCAGGGTGAAGGAGTGGCCGGCCGGATCGGCGTATCCGCGCTCCTCGTACGCGGTCGGCGCGCCCTTGGTCTCCAGCGGGCGTCCGCCGAGTCCCACGATCCGGCGTTCCGCCTCGTCCAGGTCCTCGACCAGGAAGTCCAGGTGGACCTGGAGGGCGTTCTCGGGACGCGGCCAGCTCGGCGGGGTCGCGTTGGTGTCGCGGCGGAACCCCAGCCGGGTACCGCCGGGGCTCATGATCTCCACCATGTTGGCGGTGACGACGGTCTCCTCGGCCTCCAGGAGTTCCTTGTAGAACACCGCGAGCTTCTCGGGCTCGGCGCAGTCGAGCACCACGACGCCCGCCTTCACCACTGACATGTCGCCTCCGCAGGGGTCCCGGGCGCGGGGCGTGTCTGCCCCGCGCCTCCTGCGGGCCGGATGCCCCGGCAGGGCCGATTCAGTCGGCCACCAGCCACTCCCCGTCCCGCATCAGGTCCCGTCCGTCGAGCTCGTTCACCTCGCGCCAGGCCTGCACCCGGTCGGGGCGCACCCGGAAGTACAGGTAGGGCGTGGCGAGCAGCCGGGGGTCGAAGCCGGTCTTGCCCGCGAAGATCTCGGCGTCCTCCTCGGGCAGCTCGGCGGGCGGCACGGTGAGGACGGGCCCCTCGACGATCACCACGTCGCGGGTGAGGCCGATACCGAGCCGTGCCCGGCCCGTGGCGCGCAGATTACGGCCGGTGGGACTGGCTTCCGGGGTGGCGAACAGCAGGGTCGCGCCGTCCCAGAAGAAGGAGAGCGGAACCAGGTAGGGGGCGCCTCCCGCCTCGTCGGCCGTGGCGACCCAGGCGTCCACGTCGTGTTCGAGGCGGTGCAGGGTGTCCTGTTTGCGCTGCTTGGCGGCGCGTGCTGGTGGCGGGGTCATCGTCGAAGGCCTCCGGGCGGGACGTCGTACCTCACTGACGGGTTCACGTCTTCCAGTGTGACCGGCAGGTCCCCTCCCGCACCCGGATCTCCGCCGGGCGCGCCGCCGGGCCAGGGCGGCGACCCCTTATGACAACACCGTTGACCAGTTGTGTCCCCGGCCAGTTTCATGTGCGTTCACCGGGGCCGACCAGGCCCCCCGGTGCGAGCGGAGTACTGGCCATGACCGACAAGCCCTACGGCGCCGACCCTCCCGCGCGGCCCGTGCTGCGCAAGTCCCTCGGCGTCCTCGACGGCGTCGCGATCGCCGCGTCCAGCACGGCGGCGACCACCACCATCGGCATCGGCCTCGGGGTCACGGCCGGGGTGGTGGGCCTGCGTCTGCCGGCCATCATGCTGCTGGCGTTCGTGCCGATCCTGGGGATCGCGGGAGCGTACGCGCGGCTGAACCGGGTCGAGCCGAACGCGGGCAACGGCTATGTGTGGGTCGGGCGTTCGCTGACGCCGTGGCTCGGCTTCATGGTCGGCTGGGTGAACATCGTGGCCACGGTGGCGTTCCTCGCGTACACGACCGCGGTCACCGGGTCGGCGATGATGCAGCTGGCCGGGGAGGCCGGACTGCACCGGGTGGGCGGGCTGACGCTGGACCCGGGCTCCACGGCGCAGACCACCGCGGTCGGGATCGTGGCACTGGCCGCGGTGACCCTGACCGCCGTCACCGGCATCCGCACGGCGGCCCGGCTCCAGACCGGACTGCTCGTCTTCGAGTACGTGGTGCTGATCGGGTTCTGCGGCTACGGCATCGTCGCCGGCCCGCACCCCTTCAGCCTGAGCTGGTTCGATCCCTTCGCGATCCCGTCGGCCTCCGCGCTGGCCCAGGGACTGCTGCTGTCGGTGTTCTGCTACTGGGGCTTCGACGCCGCCTTCAGCGTCAACGAGGAGGTGCGCGAACCGCGGGACGCCTCGCGCGCCGGGTTCATCACCCTGGGGACGATGCTGGCGCTGTTCCTGCTCGGCTCGGTCGCCTTCCAGCGGGTGCTGTCGCAGGACGAGCTGGCCGGTCACGGCGCCGAGGGGCTGGCCTACTTCGGCGAGCGGCTGGCGGCGCAGCCACTGGCCACACTGCCGCTGGTGGCGCTGATGTTCTCGGCCGTCGCCTCGCTCCAGGCCGGGGTGATCCCCACGGCCCGCGGGATGTTCGCGATGAGCCGGGACCGCACGCTCGGACCGGTGTGGTCCAGGGTCAGCTCCCGCTACGGGACCCCGGCGGCCGGCACCCTGCTGATCGGCGCGCTGGCCATGGCGGTGGCGGGACTCGCCCTGGTCATCCCGCGGCTGGCCGACATGATCCTGGCGACGGTGAACGCGGTGGGCATCGTCGTCGCGCTGTCGTACGCGCTCACCGCGCTGGCCGCGGCCGTGCGCTTCCGCGGGCTGCTGCGCCAGGACTGGCGGCAGGGCGTGCGCGCGGTGGTCCTGCCGGGCCTGAGCGCGGCGGCGCTGCTGGGTCTGGGCGGCTACCTCTGCTGGTCCTTCTACACCTCCGCCGACCATCTCGAACTCAGCCCGGACAACGGCTGGTTCCTGCTGCTGGCGCCCGCGGCGATGGTGGCCTCGGGCCTGGTGGCCGCCGCCTGGGCCAAGTGGGTGCGCCGCTCGCCCTACTTCCGCACCGGCGACGGCACCGACGCCGACGCGCCGCAACTGCTCACCACCGCCCCCTGACGTACGGGGAAATCGAGAACACGCACGCCGACGCACGAGGAAACCGAGAACATGCACGCTGACCTTCTCTTCACCGGTGGCGCCGTCCTCACGCCCGAGGGCCGCACCGCCACCACCGTCGCCGTGACCGGCGACCGCGTCACCGCCGTCGGCGACGACGGACTGCGCGAACTCGCCGGGCCCCGCACGGAGGTGGTCGACCTGGCCGGCGGACTGCTGCTGCCCGGCTTCCAGGACGCGCACGTCCACCCGGTGCCGGCCGGACTCGAACTCACCCAGTGCGACCTCACCGGGACCCGCACCGCCGACGAGACCCTGGCCGCCGTGCGCGCGTACGCGCTGGCGCATCCGGAGCGGGAGTGGATCCTCGGCGGCGGCTGGTCGATGGAGGCGTTCGAGGGCGGTACGCCCACGAAGGAACTCCTCGACGCGGTCGTCCCCGACCGGCCGGTGTACCTGCCCAACCGCGACCACCACGGGGCCTGGGTCAACAGCCGCGCCCTCGCGCTGGCCGGCATCACCCGGGACACCCCCGACCCGGCCGACGGGCGGATCGAGCGCGACGCCTCCGGCGAGCCGGGCGGCACGCTCCAGGAAGGCGCGATGCAGCTGGTCGGGCGGCTCGCCCCGGTGGCCACGCAGGCCGACCGGCTGGCCGCGCTGCTGCACGCCCAGCGGGCCCTGCACGCCCTGGGCGTCACCGCCTGGCAGGACGCGCTCGTCGGGGGGTTCGTCGGCCTGGACGACCCGTCCGAGGCGTACCGGACGGCGGCCCGGGACGGCTCGCTGACCGCGCGCGTGGTCGGCGCCCTGTGGTGGGACCGCGAGCGCGGCGCCGAGCAGATACCCGAACTCGTCGAACGGCGGGAGGAGTTGAGCCACGGCCGGTTCCGGGCGGGCAGCGTGAAGCTGATGCTGGACGGGGTCGCCGAGAACAGCACCGCCGCGCTCCTCGACCCGTATCTGGACCGGTGCGGCTGCGCCACGGCCAACCGGGGCACCAGTTTCGTCGACGCCGCGCGCCTGCCCGGGTACGTGACGGAGCTGGACGCGCTCGGCTTCCAGTGCCACTTCCACGCGCTCGGCGACCGGGCCGTGCGCGACGCCCTGGACGCGATCGAGGCGGCCCGAGCGGCGAACGGGCCGAGCGACACCCGGCCGCATCTGGCGCACCTCCAGGTCGTGCACCCCGACGACGTGCCGCGCTTCGCCCGGCTGGGCGCGACCGCCAACATCCAGCCGCTGTGGGCGGCGCACGAACCGCAGATGGACGAGCTGACGATTCCCTTCCTCGGGCCCGAACGGGCCGCGTGGCAGTACCCGTTCGGCTCGCTGCTGCGCTCCGGCGCCACCCTCGCGGCGGGCAGCGACTGGCCGGTCAGCAGCCCGGACCCGCTCCAGGGCATCCATGTGGCGGTCAACCGGGTCCAGCCCGGCGGCGACGGCCCGGTCTTCCTGCCGGGCGAGCGCATCGACCTGGGCCGGGCGCTGACGGCGTACACCGCCGGATCGGCGTACGTGAACCACCTCGACGACACCGGGAAGGTGTCCCCGGGCGCACTCGCGGACCTGGTGGTGCTGGACCGTGACCCGTTCGCGGGACCGCCGGAGGCGATCGCCGGGACGCGTGTGCGACGTACCTACGTCGGCGGCGAACTGGTGCACTCTGCCGACTAGTTCGGTCACGGCGGGGAGCCCCGTCATCTTCTTGGACAAGTGTCCATGTACAGTGGACGCCTGTCCAAGAAGGAGAAGACATGGAAGCCGTCGCGAACGTGCTGGTCGGCCTGGTGG
Source organism: Streptomyces sp. NPDC104096 (assembly GCF_055584385.1). Taxonomy (NCBI): domain Bacteria; kingdom Bacillati; phylum Actinomycetota; class Actinomycetes; order Kitasatosporales; family Streptomycetaceae; genus Streptomyces; species Streptomyces sp. NPDC104096. The sequence continues at coordinate 23,403 of NZ_JBVJMD010000010.1, read as the reverse complement.
CCGTGCTGCACGGGTACATCCTGGTGCTGGAGATGTTCCTGTGGCAGAAGAAGCCCGGCCGGGCGCTGCACGGCTTCGCGCCGGAGCTGGCGCGGGCGACCGCCCCGCTCGCCGCCAACCAGGGGCTCTACAACGGCTTTCTCGCCGCCGGCCTGGTTTGGGGCCTGCTCGCCGACGACCCGACCGGCCGGCAGGCCCAGATCTTCTTCCTGTGCTGCGTGGTGGTCGCGGGCGGGTACGGCGCCGCGACGGCGAACCGCCGCATCCTGTTCGCGCAGGCGCTGCCCGGTGCGCTCGCCCTGGCCGCCGTGCTGGTCGCCCGGTGAACCGCACCGCCTCCGAGGACCCGCGGGCCGCCCGCACCCGGGCCCGGCTGCGGGCGGCCCTGCTCGCCGAGTGCGCCGAACGGCCGCTCGCGGAGGTCGGGGTGGCCGCGCTGGTCCGCCGGGCCGGTGTCGGCCGGGCCACCTTCTACGTGCACTACGCCGACCTCGAGGCGCTCGCCGTCGACGCCTGTGCGGACGTCGTGCGCGAGGCCGTGGAGGCGCTGCACGCCTGGCGCGGCAGGCCCGACCCGGTGCACGCGCCACCCGCGCTCGCCGCGTTCTTCGACTCGCTCACCCCGCATGCCGCCCTCTACCGCGCCCTGCTGGGCCCCGGCGGCGCGGGCCCGCTCGGCCGGGTGCTGCACAGCGACCTGCGGGCCTACAGCCTGCGCGAGCGCGCACTCGCGGGGGCGGCCGACGCGCCCCTGGTCGCCTCGGCCGTAGCCGCCACCTTCACGGGGGTGCTGGGCGACTGGCTGCACGGGCTGCTGGAGGCGTCCGCCGCCGAGATCTCCGACCAGGTCTGGCAGTTGCTCGTGGCCCTGCACGCGAGCCGCTGAGCGCACGTCCACCGGCCCGGGACGCGGGGCACCACCGGGCCGAGCTGCCGCGCTGTCGCCCCGCACGCCCTCGGGGCCGCGCGCCGCCCCGAACCGGCCCGCCCCCCTTGGCTCAGATCTTGAAAGAAGTCGGCCTCAATTCGAAGACATATGTCAATCGAACATGCTCAAATTCATTCGTCGGAGGGTAACTTGCAGGACGGGGAAGGAAGTTGGGGTCCCCGTCCCCGGAGCGGGTTGGAGGCGATGTCGTCGTGCGGGAACCGGCGCCATTCACCCGGCAGCTGCGCGTCCACCAGGACCGGGGTCACACGGTCCTGGAGTTCCACGGCGAGATCGACATCGCCGCGGCCGCGGAGATCGTCCCGCACCTGGACCACGCCACCTCCGGCCCCGAACCACGGGTCGTGATCGACCTCGCCGAGATCGAGTTCTTCGACTGCTCGGGGCTGCGCCTGCTCTACCGGGCCCGGCACCGGGTCCTCGACCGCGGCGGACAGCTCCACCTGGTCTGCACCCACCCGACGACGCTGCGCGTCCTGCGGCTCACCGGCCTGTCCCGGCTGCTGCCGCCCCGGCCCACCCTGGACGCGGCGCTGGGCCGGCCCGAGGCCACCTCCGGCACCTTATGACCCCACCCCGTCTCATGACCCCGCCCCGCCGTCCCCCGCCGCCGGCTCGGTCCGCGGCGCGTCGAACAGGGCGCTGACGGACTCGCCGTTGTGGATACGGCGTACGGCCTCCGCGAGCGCCGGGGCGATGGAGAGGATCCGCAGCTTGTCGGTGTGCTCCTCGGCCGGCACCGGAACCGTGTTGGTGCACACGATCTCCAGCACGTCGGGCTGCTCGCTGAGCCGCTTGAGCGCCCCCGCCGCGAACAGCCCGTGCGTGCACGCCACCCGGATGCTGCGCGGCCCCATCTCCCGCAGCCGCTCCAGGAGTTCGAGCACCGTACTGCCCTTGGCGATCTCGTCGTCGAGGACGATGACGTCCCGTCCGGTGACATCTCCGATCACCGTGCTGATGCTCACCCGGTCGTCCGCGTAGCGCTGCTTGGCCCCGGCGGCCACCCGGGCGCCGATCAGCCGGGCGAAGGCCGCGGCCTCCTTGGCGTTGCCCAGGTCGGGCGACACGACGGTGGTGCTCGTCAGGTCGTACCGGCGGAAGTGCGCGGCCAGTTCACGGTGGGCGTGCAGATGGTCGACCGGGACCGAGAAGAAGCCGTGCACCTGGGGCGCGTGCAGGGCCATGGTGAGAACCCGGCGGGCGCCCGCCGCCACCATCAGGTCCGCGACCATGCGCCCGCCCAGGGAGATACGGGGCGCGTCCTTCTTGTCCGAACGGGCGTAGGAGTAGTGCGGCATGACGACCGTGATCCGGCCGGCCGAGGCGCCACGGGCCGCGTCGCACATCAGCAGCAGTTCGACCAGGTGCTCCTGGACCGGCCGGACCAGCGGCTGGACGAGGAAGACGTCCCGCTCCCGGCAGTTCGCCTGGAGCTGGACCTCCAGGCAGTCGTTCGCGAACCTGCTCACCCGGGTGGGCCTGAGCGGCACGCCGAGATGGGCACAGAGCTCCGAGGCCAGCTCGGGGTGGGCACTGCCGGTGAAGACGGCGATGTCTCGCACGATCCGCTCCTCGCCTGACCAGGTCGCCCTGGTCGCCTGGGGTCGATTCACGTGGGGCCGGTCGTACCGGGCCTGATCCCCATGCTCCACGAGCAGCGACCCGGCCGCGAGGCGGCGGCCGCGCCGTCCCGGGCGTCCGCATGCCGACCGCGGGTACGGGCGGGGTCACCGGCGGGATCGACGGTGGGGCCGCCGGACGAAACGGATCAGCCAACCGGGCTGTCTGACGGCGGAATTGACGGGCATCCGGCCAGTAGGAAGGAGGACCGTCGACATGACCTCATCGATCAGGCGCATCCCCCGGCGCATGCCCGGCTGGGCGAAGGTGCTGACCGCCTTCGTGCTGGTGCTCGTCGTGCTGTTCGCCGGCATCCGGCTGGCCGTACTACCGGGGCTGCGGGACCTGTTCGGCACCGAGACCCAGGACCGCTCGGGTCCCGCACTCCTCAAGTCCATTCAGGACATGAGCCGTTACGACGCCGCCTCCGGCAACTTCCAGGTCGTCGTGGACCTGGAGAAGGATGCCAAGTACCTGCCCGACGCGCTGCACGGCAGCCGCACCCTGTACGTCGGGGCGGGCACCGTCGACGCGTACGTCGACCTCGGCGGGCTCGGCAAGGGCGACGTGACGGTGAACGACGACCGTACGTCCGCCACCCTGCGGCTGCCGCACGCCCAGCTCGGCAAGCCGGCCCTCGACCCCGACCGTTCCTACGCCGTCTCCAAGCAGCGCGGTCTCCTCGACCGGCTCGGCGACCTCTTCTCGGACAACCCGAACGGCGAACAGGCCGTGCAGAAACTGGCGGTCCGGCACATCGGCGACGCGGCCGAGGACAGCGGGCTGACGACACGGGCCGAGACCAACACCACGGACATGCTCGAAGGGCTGCTGGGTTCCCTCGGCTTCAAGGAGGTGCACATCACGTACGGGAGCTGACCGACCGTCCGCACCACCGGATTACCGGACCACCGCTCGGTGGTCCCCGACCCATCACCGCCGACAGGTGATCCCCACCCGGTCGTCCCCGACCGCCGGAGCCGGCACGCGGGCGCACTCCGGGCGCCCGGCCGGGCCCGGCATCGACCCTGCGATCGCGGGTAACCCCCCTACAACGTCGGGAAGTTGAAGCATGGAGGAACCTATGGCCCGCGCAGCCTCCAGGCCGCGTACCGCCCTACGATCGCTCACGAAGCCCAAGGCCACGGCGAAACCGAAGAACGCCGCGAAACCGAAGAACGGGACCAAAGCGAAAGCCGACACGAAAGCGAAAGCCACCACGAAACCGAAGTTCGCCGCCCGGGCGAGGGCGGCCGTCAAGGCGAAGCGCGGGTCCACGGCGCGGCCGGCCCGTGACGAGCGCCGTCCGCTGCCCCTCCCGCTGCGCGTCCTGGCGATGCTGTGCGCCTTCGTGTTCATGGTGGCGTTCGCCGTCGTGCTGGCCAAGCTCACCCTCGAACCCTCGCCCGCGTCGGTGGCGCTCACCCACACGAACCTGCATCCGGGCCGCTCCCTCGAGGCCTATCTGGACCAGCCCGCGTTGCGTGACGCGGTCAAGCAGATCGGCGGGAACGTGCTGCTCGGGGTGCCGTTCGGTGTCCTGGTGCCGGTCGTGGCCCCGCAGACCCGCGGGTTGCTGCGGGTACTGCTGCTGACCGCGACCGTGATGCTCCTGGTGGAGTTCGCGCAGGGCGCCCTGATCACCGGACGGGCCTTCGACATCGACGACGTCATCCTCAACACCACGGGAGCGCTGGTGGGTTATCTGCTCCTGGGCCGACGGCTGAGCCGGGCGGTACACGCCCGCAAGCGGTCGCGGTAACGGCTGTCCGGAGGCCCGGCCGGGCGCCTTCCGCCCGGCCGTCCGACGCGGTGCCCGACGGTACCCGTGCCCCCGCGGGGGTGCGGGTGCCCGCGCGACCGGCCGCGCACGGCCCCCGGGACGGTGACCGCCCGGTCGGCGCGACCCTCAGGTGCGGCCCCAGTGCAGCTTCCAGGTGAACTTGTCCCCGCCGACCCAGCGGACCACGTCCGGGTCGTCGAGGTCGTGGATGACGATGCCGGACGCGGCCGCCGCCGCGAGGACGTCGGTGACGGTCCTCGCCTCACCGACCACCTCGCCGTCGATCTCCACGATGCGAAACGGCGGGTCGCCCGGCTGGACGCCGAGCACCATGATCCGCGGACTGCCGATGTGAGGGCACGCGACTTCGGTCATGTCTTCGAGCCTAAATCGCAACCGGCGGTGGCGGGCGGCCCGCGTCACCCGTCGGGCCCATCAGGTTCACCGACCCGGTGGCCGGCCGTGGTGCGGCCCGGCTCCGGCCGGGCAACCCTGGATCCAGGAGGTGGTGATGGAGCCCGTGCAGGCCCTGGAGCGGATCGCCTTTCTGCTGGAACGGTCCGCGGCACCGACGTACCGCGTCCGCGCCTTTCGCACCGCGGCGCGCGTGCTGCGGCGACTGCCCGAGGCGGAGCTGCGCGAGCGGGCCGCGGCCGGGACGCTGGCGGGGCTCAGGGGCGTGGGGCCGAAGACCGCCAAGGCCGCGGCCGAGGCGCTGGACGGGCAGGTGCCCGGCTATCTGTCGAACCTGGAGGACACCGGGGCCGCGGGCCCGCTCGCCGACGGAGGTGAGCAGTTGCTGGCCCTGCTGCGCGGGGACTGCCATCTGCACTCCGACTGGTCGGACGGCGGCAGCCCGATCGAGGAGATGGGCCGGACCGCGGCCGCGCTCAGGCACGAGTGGGCGGCGCTCACCGACCACTCCCCCAGGCTGACGGTGGCCCGCGGACTGTCGCCCGAGCGGCTGCGCGAGCAGCTCGAGGTGGTGGCGGAGCTCAACGGGACCTGGGCGCCGTTCCGGCTGCTGACCGGCATCGAGTGCGACATCCTCGACGACGGCACCCTCGACCAGGAGCCGGAACTGCTGGAGCGGCTCGACGTCGTCGTGGTGTCCGTCCATTCCAAGCTGCGCATGGACGCCCGGTCGATGACCCGCCGCATGGTGGTCGCCGTACGCGATCCGCACGCCGACGTCCTGGGGCACTGCACGGGACGCCTGGTCGCCGGACGAACCCGGCCGGAGTCGGAGTTCGACGCGGACGAGGTGTTCGCCGCGTGCGCCGAGTCCGGTACGGCCGTGGAGATCAACAGCCGTCCGGAACGGCTCGACCCGCCCGAACCGCTGCTGCGCCGGGCCGTGGCGGCGGGCGTGCTGTTCGCCGTCGACACCGACGCCCACGCGCCGGGCCAGCTGGACTGGCAGGCGCTCGGCTGCGCGCGGGCCGAGAAGTGCGGGGTGCCCGCGGACCGCGTGGTGACCACCTGGCGCGCGGACGAACTGCTGGCCTGGACCCGGGACGGCCGGGTCCCCGCGTCGGCCTCCCAGGACCCATCGCTCGGAGTGACGCGGATCACCACGAGCGGCGGCCGGGCGGGGAACAGCGACCGGTGATTGCCCGTTGAACCAACCGTGGGCGCGGAGGGGACAGTGTGCCCGGGCCTCACCTTCTGCCCCCAGGGACGATCGTCCGGCTGAAGCCCTGGGGAGCCCTCGCCGCGAGGCGACCGCCCTCCGCTCCCACCCTGTGCCGCCCCGACCGTGATTCCCCCGTCCGGTCGGGGCTCTCCACTGTCCGGCCGTGAGCGCCCTCCGCCCGGTCGGCTCTCCGCCGCCACCGACCGAATGCGCTTGACTTCGAGAGCACTCGAATTCGTAGCGTTCGGGGCATGACCACCGCACAGCACAGGATCGGCTCGGGCTTCGGCGCCGAGAGCACCGCCGACGACGTCCTCCAGGGCATCGACCTCACCGGCAGGCTCGCCGTCGTCACCGGCGGCTACTCGGGCCTCGGACTGGAGACCACCCGGGCCCTGACGAAGGCGGGCGCCCACGTGGTCGTACCGGCCCGCCGCCCGGACACCGCCCGGGAGGCGCTCGCCGGAATGGACGGCGTCGAACTCGACGAGCTGGACCTCGGCGACCTGGAGAGCGTGCGCGGCTTCGCCGAACGCTTCCTCGCCTCCGGCCGGACCGTGGACCTCGTCATCGACAACGCCGGGATCATGGCCTGCCCGGAGACCCGGGTCGGGCCCGGCTGGGAGGCCCAGTTCGCCACCAACCACCTGGGGCACTTCGCCCTGGTCAACCGTCTGTGGCCGGCGATCGCGGCGGGCGGCGCGCGTGTCGTCTCCGTCTCCTCGCGCGCCCACCACTTCTCCGGCATGCGCTGGGACGACGTCCACTGGCGCCACGGCTACGACAAGTGGGAGGCGTACGGACAGGCCAAGACGGCGAACGTGCTGTTCGCCGTGGAGCTGGACCGGCTGGGCCGGGACGCGGGCGTACGGGCCTTCTCGCTGCACCCCGGCGGCATCATCACCCCGCTCCAGCGGCACATCCCCCAGGAGGAGATGATCGAGCGCGGCTGGATCGACGCCGAGGGCAACGTGCTGAACCCGAAGGGCTTCAAGACCCCCGAACAGGGTGCGGCGACCCAGGTGTGGGCGGCGACCTCGCCCCGGCTGGACGGCCTGGGCGGCCTGTACCTGGAGGACTGCGACGTCGCCGAGCCGGCCGTGGAGGGCGGCGAGCCCAACGGCGTGAAGGACTGGGCCACCGATCCCGCGCAGGCCGCGCGGCTGTGGTCGCTGTCGGCCGGGCTCACCGGGGTCGACGCCTTCTCCGGCTGAGCACCGCGCCGAGAACTCCCCGGCCGGTCCGAGCGGGGCGCGGACGTCGTGACCTTCGCCGACCGCCGACCGTCGTCGCGGGTGAGGGTGCGGTCCGCGCGGACCGGGTACTCGGGCTGCTCCACCCCACCCACAGGGAGGAGACCGAGGTGAGCAGCGAACCGGGTCGGAGGGTGGTCGTCACGGGCGCCACCGGTCATGTCGGTACGAGCTTGGTGCGGCTGCTGTCCGAGGATCCGGAGGTGGGCGCGGTGCTGGGCCTGGCCCGGCGGCTCCCCGACTGGTCGCCGCCGAAGACGGACTGGGCCGCGGTCGACCTGTCGACCGAGCGGCCCCACCCGGTGAAGGAGTTCGAGGGGGCGGCCGCCGTGGTCCATCTGGCCTGGGCGTTCCGGCCGACCCACGACCCCGCGGTGACCTGGCGCACCAATGTGCTGGGCAGCATCCGGGTGTTCCAGGCGGTCGCCGCGGCGGGCGTGCCGACGCTGGTGCACGGATCGTCCGTGGGGGCGTACTCCCCGGGGCCGAAGGGACGGACGGCGGACGAGTCGTGGCCGACGCACGGCTGGCCGGGCGCCGCGTACTGCCGGGAGAAGGCCTACCTGGAGCGGGTGCTGGACACGTTCGAGCGGGAGCACCCCGAGGTCCGGGTGGTACGGATGCGGCCCGCCTTCCTCGTCCGGCGCGAGCCGGACCGCACACCGCGCCGCGTCCCCGGCGGGCGTCTGCGGCCCGGTCCGCCGCCCCGGCCCGACCTGCTGCCGTTCCTGCCGGAGGTACGGGGACTGCGGGTGCAGGTCCTGCACCCGGACGACGCGGCCCAGGCGTACCGGCTGGCGGTGCACCGCCAGGTCCACGGGGCCTTCAACCTGGCGGCCGACCCCCCGGTCGACACGGAGCTGCTGAGCGCGATGTTCGGCGCCCGTCCGGTACGGCTCCCGCGCACCGCGGCCCGCACGGCGGTCGCCGCCGCCTGGGGCCTGCGGCTGCTGCCCGCCTCGCCCCAGCTCTTCGACGCGGTCGTGCGGCTGCCGATGATGGACTGCACGCGGGCGCACACCGAGCTGGGCTGGCACCCGCGGCACACGGCGACGGAGGTGCTGGAGGAGTTCCTGCTGGGCCTGCGCCGCGAGGAGGAGAGGGAGGCCGGGTCCTCGTGGTGGCGCAGGGCGGGATGAGCGGCGTACCGGGGGTCGTCAGTGCGGGGCGCGCTCCTGGAGGGCCGTGCGCCAGGCCGGGGCCGGTCCCTCCGGTTCGGGTTCCGGGCGGCGGCCGCCGCGGGAGAAGAAGTCGGCGAGCGGCAGGATCGCCGCGCCGACGGTGACCGCGTCCGGCCCGAGCCTGCCGAGCTCGACGGTGACCTTCTCGGCGGGATGGCGCAGGGCGTACGCGGTGGCGTGGCGGCGGACGGACGGCAGGAAGCGGGCGCCGAGCTGGAGACCGGCCCAGCCGCCGATGAGGATGCGTTCGGGCTGGAACAGGTTGATCAGGTCGGACAGGCCCGCGCCCAGGTACTCGGCGGTCTCCTCCAGGACGGCGAGGGCGACGGGGTCGGCCGTGCCGCCGCCGTCGGCGGGGTAGGCGGCGGCCAGCATCGCGGTCAGCGCGGTCTCCTCGTCGGCGCCCTGTGGCGGCTGTCCGCCCGCCTCGCTCCACCGCTGGAGCAGCGACTCGGCGCCCGCGTACGCCTCCAGGCAGCCGAGCGCGCCGCAGCGGCAGCGGCGCCCCCTGACCCGTACGGTCAGATGGCCCCACTCCACGGCCCGGCCGTGTTCCACGTCGGCGGTGACGAGGCAGGCCCCGACGCCGGAGCCGAAGAGGACGACCACGGCGTTGTGCGCCCCGCGTCCGCCGCCGAACCACATCTCGGCCTGGCCGAGGGTCTTGGCGCCGTTGTCGATGAAGTACGGCACGCTGTCGGGGAGCTCGGTCCCGGCGCGCAGCAGCGCCTCCAGCGGGACCGCGGCCCAGCCGATGGTCTGCCCGTGCACGACGGCCCCGCGGTCGGCGGTGTGCTCGACGATGCCGGGCACGCCGATGCCGACGCCGAGCAGCCGCTCGGGCGGGATGCCGGCGGCCGCGAGCACCTCGGCGATGCCGTCGCGGATGTGCCCGACGATCACCTCGACCTCGTACCGCTGGTGCTCCAGGGGGCGTTCCGCGCGGGCGAGTTCGGTGAGGGTCAGGTCGAACAGCTCGATGCGTACCCGGGTCTCGCCGACGTCGACACCGATCATGTGACCGCTGCCGGGCGCGACGCGCAGCAGGGTACGGGGGCGCCCGCCGTCGGAGTCGACGCTGCCGGCCTCCTCCAGCAGGCCGTCCGCGACCAGGTCGGAGACGACGTTGCTGACCGAGCCGGAGCTCAGGCCGGTGACCGGGCCCAGCTCGAAGCGGCTCAACGGCCCGTCGAAGTAAAGCCGTTGCAGCACGACCGTGCGGTTGGCCCGCCTGAGGTCGCGCACCGTGCGCCCGTTCCGCCCCGCCATGTGGTTCCCTCCCGAACCCTGCCCGGAACCCGTCGGAACGGGTCCGGCACCCTGCCCGACCTGCAACATACCGCCGCGAGCTCGCCGGGCGCACTTCTTATGACCCTTAATTCACGTAACGAGCTAAGCGACGGGCGGAGTCGTCCCCCTTGAAATCCGTTGGCGTCCCCCTGGGACACTGCTTACCCTTGACCAAAACCTAGTGCCCCTAGGTTTGCGGGCGTCCGGGAGTGTCGGCACCACCGGAACGCGACGCCGTACCCGCCGGACCTGCCCTACCCCGCCGTACCAGGAGGCCACCCCCATGAGATCGCTCACCGAGCCGGAGATCCGCGAGTCCTTCGTCAACTGTTCGAAGGGCGAGGCCAAGCGGTTGTCCGTGCCCCGGGATCTCGACCGGCGCCCCTGGGCCGACCTCGACTTCCTGGGCTGGCGGGATCCGGGCGCGCCCGACCGCAGCTACCTGGTCACCGAGCGGGCCGGGCGGCTCGTCGGGGTGACGCTGCGGTTCCCGTCCTCGCAGCGCGGCATCCTGCACCGCAGCATGTGCTCGCTCTGCCTGACGACCCACCGCGGCGGCGGCGTCTCGCTGATGACCGCGCGCAAGGCGGGGGCCGCGGGCCGCGAGGGGAACTCGGTGGGCCTGTACATGTGCACCGACCTCGCCTGTTCCCTCTACGTCCGCGGCAAGAAGGCGCTCGACTCCGGTTCCCGTTTCGAGGAGAGCCTGACGGAGGAGGAGCAGATCGCCCGTACGACGGGCAATCTGTCCGCGTTCCTCGACAAGCTGGACGTCTGAGCCCCGCGCCGCCGGCCCGCTCACCCGGCCGGCGGCGTCCAACGCGGGTCGCGGCCCAGGAACGCCAGGAGCGCCTCGGCCGCCGTGTGGCCCTCGGGGATCTCGTGAGCGGGCGCGAACACCTGGTAGGCGTCCCGCAGGTGGTTCACCAGACGGTCCGCCGCCGGCCGGATCCCCTCGGCCAGGCCATCGGGAAGTGGCCGGTTCTGGCCGGTCGCGACCGCGATGTCCCAGGCGTGCACGGCCGCGTCCATCGCGGCCGCCGCCGCGGCGACGGCCAGGGGCAGCGGGCCCAGCGGCGTGGGCACCTGATCCGCGTCGCCGGGCAGCCGCGCGTACGCGCCGGCGACCGCGACCAGCACCTTGTCGAGTTCCGCCACCGGGTCCCCGGCGAGCGCGTCGTCCGGCTGGAAGGGGTCGCCGTCCGGTCGGCCGCCGCCGGTCAGGACGAGGCCGTAGACCTGCTGGTCGACGCGCGCGTGGTTGAGGACCTGCCGCGCCGACCACGCGGAACACGGGGTCGGCGCGGCCCAGGCCCCCTCCGGCACCGCGGCGACCACCTCCCGCAGGTAGTCGTGCGCGTACGTGAGGACCTCGACGCCCCGGAGCTCCGTCATGCCCTTACCCCTCCTGTGGCCTTCCGGCTGGTGAGAACCAATCTAGGGACCCTTGCGGACACCCACGGTCCTCGATCGGGACGTTCGAGTCGTCCCGGGATGGGGAACAGGCCAAGAGATGCGCGTTGCACATGAGTGGAAAGAGTCCCTCGGACGGCTGGTGAGGCGCCACCGGGACCCCGTCGTCGTCCAGGCGTTCCGGTCGACCGCCGCGGCGACGATCGCCTACGTCATCGCCCTGCACCTCAGTCCGGAGCCCGCGCCCCTGACGGCCCCGCTGACCGCGCTGCTGGTCGTCCAGGTCACCCTGTACTCCACGCTCACCACCAGCATCCGCCGAGTGAACTCCGTGGTGGCCGGTGTCCTGGTCGCCATCGCCTTCAGCCTCCTGGTGGGGCTGACCTGGTGGAGCCTCGCGCTGGTCATCGTGGCGTCGCTGGCCGTCGGCCATCTGGTGCGGGTCGACGAGTTCGTGCCCGAGGTGGCGATCAGCGCCATGCTGGTGCTCGGTGTCACCGCGGTCGGCAACACGGCGTGGGCACGGGTCCTGGAGACGCTGATCGGCGCGGTCGTCGGGCTCGGCTGCAATCTGCTGCTCGCCCCACCGGTGTGGGTGGACGAGGCGGGCGAGTCGATCGTGGAACTGGCGCGCCGGGTGCGTCAGCTGATGCTGCGGGTCGGCGACGAGGCCGCCGGGCACACGCCCGTGGAGAACGCGACGGCGCGGCTGCACGAGGCACGCCGGCTCGACCACGACATCGCCCAGGTGGACGCCGACCTGCGGCAGGCCGAGGACAGTCTGCGGCTCAACCCGCGGGTGCAGGAGGGCCTGCTGCACCGGATCGTGCTGCGCACCGGGCTGGACACCCTGGAGATCTGCACGGTCGTACTGCGGGTGATCACCCGCACGCTGACCGACCTCGCCAAGGAACGTGAGTCCGAGCCGCTGTTCCCGTCCGGGGCGGGCGAGGTCGTGGAGCAGTTGCTGTGCGAGGTCGCCGACGCCGTGGTCAGTTTCGCGGTCCTGGTCACCAGCCATGTGAGCGTCAACGCCGAGTCGGCCGAGGAGCGGCTCGCCGCCACGCTGCGGCAGGCGGCGACCACCCGGGACAAGCTGTCCCGGCTGCTGCTGGAGGAGGTCCAGCGCGACGCCCGGCAGTGGCAGCTGTTCGGTGCGGTGCTGACCGAGGCGACCCGCATCATCGACGAGCTGGACACCGAGCACCGCTCGCGCCGGCTGATGGAGGAACTGGACCGCTGCGCACGGCGACAGCACACGCGGCTGTCCTGGGTGGCCCGGCTGCGCGCGTGAGCCGGTCCGGAGGGGGCGGAACCGCGCGGTGCTCGTCGGACGTTCTCTGTCACGACGGTCGCGAGTACGAGCACAGGCGAGTACGAGCACAGGCGAGTACGAGCACAGGCGAGTACGAGCACAGGCGAGTACGAGCACAGGCGAGTACGAGCACAGGCGAGTACGAGTACGAGCCGGTGCATGTGCGAGGGGGAGGGTGCGGATGAGGGACACCACCGTACGGATCGACGGGAACACACTGCGGCTGCCGGGCGGGGTGGCGGTGCGGTTCGTCCGCACGCTGCGGCTGCCCGAGAAGGGCACCCATCCGCTGCCGCCCGGACTCGGCGAGTTCCCGGTGCGCGCGGTCGCGGACCACCCGGACACCGTCCCCGAGCAGTGGCTGGCGCGGGGCGGCGTGATGCTGCCGGTCCACCTGCGCGAGGCGATGTGGCTGAGCTTCTCGGGGACGACGGAACCGGCCGCGCTCCAGGTGGGCGTGGGCAAGGTGTGCGCGGTCTCGGGCAAGCCGTGGAGCGGCCGGCTGTCCCGCGAGCCGCAGAACTACGTCGTACTGCCGCGTCAGCCCTGGCTGGACGGCATCAACTCCGGCAAGGGCACGGTCCGCCAGTTCGTGGCGGTGCCGCTGGGTCTGGGCGCGACGGTGGAGGGGCAGGTCACGGGCGAGGAGGTGTGGGGCGGCGTACAGCTCCAGTCGTTCCCGCTGAACGACCGGGCGCTGGCCGAGTGGCGTGAGCGCGAGCGGGAGCGCCGCCTGGCGCAGGAGCGTATGCGGGCGGCGAGGCCGGCCGGGGGCGCCTACGGCGGCCCGCCGTCCGTGCTCGGCGGCGCGTTCCCGCCCGCCCCCATGGCCGCACCGCCCGGCGCCGCGCCGCGGCCCGGCGGGGCGCCCCGCGCCGCGGCCGCCATGGGACTCGGTGTCGGTGGCTCGATGCGCCAGGAGGTCTACCGGGACGACCGGCCCGCGAAGGACTGGGCGGTCGAGCCGGCCGGACGGGTCTTCGTGCACCTGGTGACGCCGCCGGAGTGGCGTCGTATCACCGGCGAGGAGCCGCCGCCGTCGCCCGTGGACCGCGCCGCGTACACCCGGGCCGGGCTGCCCTGGTTCGACTACTACGACGAGGGGGCCGAGGACCTCGCCCCCACGGACACCCTCGGGGACGTACGGCCGGTCGGCGACTGGCTGGGTGACGACCACGAGCCCTGGCAGCCGCCGTCGCCCCACCAGGTGCAGCCGCTGAAGGACGCGCCGGGCAAGCCGGTGCCGGACGGCGACTGGTAGCGGGCCCGGATCCCGGTGGGTGTTGCGCCCTGCGCAACACCCACCGGTCGTTTTGCGCTTCGGGGGCGCCGCGCGTCAGGGTGGCGGTGACGACCGGGACCACCGACGACCTGAGGTGCGCAGATGGGCAGTGGGGCAGAAGCGTCGCGCGGCGGCTGGAGCAGGCGCCGTTTCGTCGGCGCGCTCGGCGGAGCGGCCGCGGCGACGGCCCTGGCCGCCTGCGGGTCCTCGTCGGAGGCCTCGCGGGCGCCCGCGACGGCCGGAGCCGGGACGGCCGGGTCCGGATCCGGGTCCGGGTCCGGGTCCCGGCGGCCGAGCCCGGACGCGTCGGGCGGATCCCCGGACTCCACCGGTCCGCGCCCCCTGTACGTCGGCACCTACACCTCCCCCGAGGACGGCGGCAAGGGCATCGGGCTCGCCTCCTACGACACCGCGACCGGCCTGATCACCGCCACCGGCTCGGGCGTCCTCACCGGCGTCGCCGACCCGTCGTATCTCGCGGCGCACCCGGACGGCCGGACGCTGTACGCGGTGAACGAGCGCGAGCAGGGCGCGGTGACCGCCGTACGGCTGTCCGACGGCCGTGTGCTGGGCAGCCGCGCCACCGGCGGCGCGTCGCCCTGCCACGTGTCGGTCCACCCCGGCGGGCGCTGGCTGCTCACCGCCGACTACGGCTCGGGCAGCGTGAGCGTGCATCCGGTCGAGGCGTCCGGGGCGCTGGGCGAGCGCACGGACCGGGTGACGCACTCCTCCCCCGCTCCCGGGCCGGGCCAGCACGGCCCGCACGCGCACCAGATCGTCACCGCCCCCGACGGCCGTCACATCCTCGCCGTCGACCTCGGCACCGACACCGTCTACACGTACCGTCTGGACGACCGGGCCGGCACGCTCACCGAGGTCGCGCGGGGGCACACCCGGCCGGGCGCGGGGCCGCGCCAGCTCGCCTTCCACCCCGGCGGCCGGTACGCCTACCTGGCCAACGAGGTCGACGACACGGTGGCTGTCTGCCACTACGACCCCGCCACCGGCCGGCTGACCGTCGGCGATCCGCAGTCCACCGGGAGCGGCAAGGGCACCAACTACCCGGCGCAGTTCCTGGTCACGGCGAACGGTTCCTACGCGTTCCTCGCCAACCGGGGCCACAACAGCGTCGCGCGGTACGCGGTGGAGGCGGACGGCGCGCGACTGCGGCTGCTCGGCACGGTGCCGGTGGCGGGCGACTTCCCGCGGCAGATCGCGTTCTCGCCGGACGGCGGGCTGCTGTTCGCGGCGAACCAGCGCTCCGGCACGGTCAGCGTCTTCCACGTGGACGCGGAGCGCGGCGGGCTGCGGCTCGCGGGCGACCCGTTCGCCTCACCCCTCGCGGTCTGTGCGCTGCCACTGTAGGGAACGCGGGCAGGCGGCGGCGCTCGCCTGGGCGAGCAGGACGTGCATGCGCTCGGTGAGCTGGGTGACGTCGTCGGCGGGCGCGTGGAAGGGCAGCCGCACCTCGCCGTGGGTGCGGGCCCGTTCGATGCGCAGGGTCAGTCCGTGCCGGTCGACGGCGAGCGGCTGGACGCGTACGGCGCCGTGCAGGCTGTCCGGCCGGACCAGCCGGGTGAGCCGTTCGACCGCGTCGGGGTGGGCGTCGGCGAGGTGGGTCAGCAGATGGGCCTCGGCCGGGGCGAGCGGGTCGGGCTCGGCGGCGGCGAACTCGTCGAGGCCGACGACCGTGGCCCCGGACTGCTGCCGCAGCACCACGCGCGTGGCCTGGAAGAGGAGCCGGCCGTCCACGGGCTGGAACCAGCCGGCCAGCCAGAGCCGGCCGCGGATGCGGTTGCGCACGGGGACGGGCGCGACGTCGGCGAACTCCAGGACGGCGGACGGCTCGCCGCGGGGCGCGCAGATCGCGGCCGTGCGCAGGGCGCTCTCGTCGGGCACGCGCAGGAGTACCCGGCCGTCGGTGTCCACGGCGTGCGCACCGACGTACTCCTCGCGTCCGCCGTCCGCGGTCACCGCGCACGACCACGCGGCGGCGAGCACCGAACGCGCCCGCTCCGCCGCGGAAGGCGCGGCCGTCCAGGTCTGGCTGTCACCCATCCCGAAACCTCCTTAGGTAAGCCTTGCCTAACTTATCGAAGATCGGGGCGCACGCCAACCACGCGGCACGCATACGGTCGCGAGCTCCGGTACGAGGTCCGGTTGCGCCCGATCACGAGGTCCGGTTGCGCCCGATCACGAGGTCGGGTTACGCCCGATCACGAGGTCCGCTTACGAGATGACCCCCAGGAGCGCCCGCGCGCACAGCTCCCGCACCTGCTCCCGCGACACCCCCTCCCCCCGCAGCCACTCCAGGCAGACGGCGGTGGTGAACGCGAGCCAGCCGCGCACCGCGAGCCGTACGTCGGGGCGCTCCTCGAAGACCGGCCCGAACTCCGGGTCGGCGGCGAGGGCCGCCAGGATCTGGCGCTCCTGGGCGGCCAGGGCCCGCCGGTAGACCCTGCGCACGGCCTGGTCTCCGGCCGCGTCCGCGCGATGGAAGGCCCGGTATCCGTGAGCGTGGGAGTGGACGTACTCCAGGTACGCGTCGAGGCCCGCGGTGAGCTGCTCGCGCACCGGGACGCCGGGCACGGCGGCGGTCATCCGCAGCATCCGCCCGCTCTCGCGCTCCACGACCGCCGCGAAGAAGTCCCGCTTGGTCGGGAAGTAGTGGTAGAGCAGCCCCCGGGACACTCCCGCGATCTCCGCGACCTGCTCGATCCACACGTCGTCGTACGGGCTCTCCGAGAACAGCCGCGCGCCGACCGACAGAAGCTGCTCCCTGCGCTCCTCGGTGCTGAGCCGACGGCGTGCGCGCTGCCCCTGGTTCGCGGCCATGGCCGCACTTTACTTGACGTCGGTTCAACAGCGGGACCAGACTGGAACCGTTATTGAACCCACGTACAACACGAGCTACGCGCCGCTGATCGAGGGAGATCACGTCATGGCGGAGACGGCGGAGACGGCGGAGACAACCGGACCGGCGGCGACGGCGGGACCGGCGAAGGCGGCCGGGTCGGGAGGGCCGGCCGAGTCGGCGGGGCCGCAACCGCTGGGCACGACCACGCCTCCCGGCGGCGCGCTGCCGAGGGGTTTCCGCGGCGCCGAGCAGGGCTGGCCCGAGCTGCGCCGCGTCCCTCATCCACCGCACCGGCTGCCCCTGCTCGGCGACCTCGTCGGCGCGAGCCGGCGCACCCCCGTGCAGGACTCGATGCGGTTCGCCCGACAGCTGGGGCCGATCTTCCGGCGCCGGGTGTTCGGCCACGAGTTCGTCTTCGTGTGGGGGGCCGGGCTCGCGGCCGACATGGCGGACGAGACCCGCTTCGCCAAGCACGTCGGGCTGGGGATAGCCAACCTTCGGCCGGTCGTCGGGGACGCGCTGTTCACCGCGTACAACCACGAGCCCAACTGGCAGCTGGCGCACGACGTGCTGGCCCCGGGCTTCAGCCGGGAGGCCATGGCGGCCTACCACCCGATGATGCTGGACGTGGCCGCCCGGCTCACCGACCACTGGGACCGCGCGCTGACGGCGGGCCGGGCGGTGGACGTGCCCGGCGACATGACCCGGCTGACCCTGGAGACCATCGCGCGCACCGGCTTCGGGCACGACTTCGACTCCTTCGAACGTTCCCGGCCGCACCCCTTCGTCACCGCCATGGTGGGCACGCTCAGCCACGCCCAGCGGCTCAACACCGTGCCCGCGCCGCTGACCCCGCTGCTGCTGCGCCGGGCGGCCCGGCGCAACGCCGCCGACATCGCCTACCTCAACCGCACGGTCGACGACCTCGTACGGGCCCGGCGCGCGGCGCACACCGAGGGCGACGACGGCGACGGCGGCGGTGACCTGCTCGACCGGATGCTGCGCACCGCGCACCCGGAGACCGGGGAGCGGCTGTCCGCGCAGAACGTACGCCGCCAGGTCGTCACGTTCCTGGTCGCGGGCCACGAGACCACCTCGGGCGCGCTCTCCTTCGCCCTGCACTACCTCTCCCGGCACCCCGAGATCGCGGCCCGCGCCCGCGCCGAGGTGGACCGCGTGTGGGGCGACGCCGCCGTGCCGGGGTACGAACAGGTGGCCCGGCTGCGCTATGTGCGCCGGGTGCTGGACGAGTCGCTGCGGCTGTGGCCGACGGCGCCCGCCTTCGCCCGCGAGGCCCGGCAGGACACCGTACTGGGCGGGACGCATCCGATGCGGCGGGGCGCGTGGGCGCTGGTGCTCACGCCGATGCTGCACCGCGACCCCGAGGTGTGGGGGCCGGACGCCGAGCGCTTCGACCCGGACCGCTTCGACGCCCAGGCGGTACGGGCCCGCGCCCCGCACACCTTCAAGCCGTTCGGGACCGGCGCCCGGGCCTGCATCGGCCGCCAGTTCGCGCTGCACGAGGCCACGCTGGTGCTCGGCCTGCTGCTGCGCCGCTACGACCTGCGGCCCGACCCCGACTACCGGTTGCGGGTGACCGAGCGGCTCACGCTGATGCCGGAAGGCCTGCGGCTGCACCTCGAACGCCGCGCCCCCGCCCACCGGGCGGCCGACTGAGCCCGGCGTCGGGCCGCCGCCGAAATCTCACCGCGGTGTTTCCGGTCCTGTGGGGGACTCCTCATCCAACGGAAAACAACGTCGGCTACCAAGGGGGGAGGAGTCGGCCGAGGCAGGAGCCAGCGGATCGAGGAGAGACGTCATGTGCAGCCACCAGCCCCCCTGTCCCAGCGCGGACAGCCCGCAGCACCGCACCGCCGTGACCGTGTCGGCCCGTCCCGAGCAGGGCTGGAGCCTGCTGTGCAACGGCACCATCGTCTTCGACGACACCGGTGAACTGCTGCCCGACGGGCGGGTCGTCGGCCCGTGCCGCGCCCTCGGCCCGCTCACCGTCGCCGCCTGAGCCGCCCGGCCGGCCCTCGGGGCCGCCGTGGCCGGCCCAGGCGTCCGGGCCGTCGTTCAGTCCGCCAGGTCGTTCAGTCCGCCAGGGTGTCGAGGCCGAGATGGGCGAGGCGTTCCGGGTCGGCCAGGAGGTACATGCCGGTGATCAGGCCGTCGACGACGGTCACGGCGGCGACCGACTGCGGCTGCCCGTCGGGCAGGGCGGCGAGCCCCAGCGAGCCGTTGACCGACACCAGCCGGGTGACGTCCGCGAACCGGGAGAACATCGCCGCCTGTTCGGCCACCCGCCGGGCCCCGCGCACCACCTTGGACGCGGCGGCGCCGCGCACCAGCGCGCCCGAGTCGACCCGCAGCACCACGTCCGGATGCAGGACGGCGACCAGCCCCTCCAGGTCACCGGCCCGGGAGGCGGCGAGGAAGGCCTCCAGCACCTCGCGCTGGCGTCCGCGATCGGGCTCGGCAGGCGGCGCGACGTCCTTCACCCGGCGCCGGGCCCGGCTGGCCAGCTGCCGGGTCGCGGCCGGGCTGCGGTCGACGATCCGCGCGATGTCGTCGAAGGGCACCGCGAACATGTCGTGCAGGACGAACGCGAGCCGCTCGGCGGGCTCCAGGGTCTCCAGCACGACGAGGAGCGCGAGGCCCACCGAGTCGGCCTGGAGCACCTCCGCCTCCGGGTCGATCCGGGTCGCCGGGCCGACCACGGGGTCGGGGACGAAGGTGTCGAGGGCGTCGAAGGTGCCCCCGGTCTCGGTCAGTTGCTCGCGGCGCGCGGCACGCGACCGCAGCAGGTCCAGACAGACGCGCCCGATGACGGTGGTCAGCCAGCCACCGAGGTTGCGGATCTCCTCCGTCTCGGTCCGGGCGAGCTTCAGCCAGGTCTCCTGGACCGCGTCCTCGGCCTCGGCGAGCGAGCCGAGCATCCGGTAGGCGACAGCCTTCAGATGCCCCCGGTGCTCCTCGAAACGCTGTGCGAGCAGTTCCGTGTCGCTCACTGCATGTCCCCCCATTGCCCCAACGGCTCGAACACCACGGCCGACGCGCCGTGAAGACGCTACCCGACGCCCTGCGCCACCCCCTCGATGACGAGAGCCGACCGCGGCGTCGGTTCGGGAACTCCTCTGTGCCGCACGTCGATGGCCGCACCCGCCGAAGTGGTGTCGCGCCGCCACGGTAGGGTCACCCCTGCAGACGGGGAGGGGCCGAGCAGATGACGGCGTACCAATGGGGCTATGCGGTAGGACAGTGCGCGTTCTGGATCGCCCTGGGGCCGGCGGTGTTCTGGTTCGCGACGGGCCGGTGGCGGAATTGACCACGCGCATCGAATTCGGTTCGGAACTGCCGTCATACCGGGGGAACATGACATGCCCGTCGCCAAGTATCTGAGGCCCGTCCTCGCCGCCGCTCTCCTGGCGTCGCTCACTGCCTGCGAAGCATCATCCGTGCCGGACGCCTCGGCGAGCTCCACGAACAGCTCGGTGGCCGCCGGGACGCGTCGTCCGGCAGAACCCGAACCCATCGCCGCCGTCATGCCCGATGTCATCGGCGGCAACGCCGGGCGGGCATTCGAGCAGATGAGCTCCGAACTCGACATGGTCTTCAAGGACGCGAGCGGACAGGGCCGTGCGGTGGACGACCCCACCGAGTGGAAGATCTGCGGCTCCCAGCCTGGCCCGAACCAGCGGATCTCCAAGTTCCCGGTGGTCTTCGAGGTGGTGGAAGTCTCGGAGAGCTGCGCAGACGCGACGCCGGAGTGACGTCCGCCTGACGCGCCGACTCCGACGGTGCGCCACGGTCCCCGGTCCGCCGATGTCACGCCCTTGGCGAGGGGCCGGTCCTACGGAAGTTCCGGGATCCAGTGCCGGGGCGAACCGGCGTACCCGTAGCGCGGCAGGCCCGTGATCGCGGTGGTGCGGAAGGGGCGGCCGTGGTCGTCGATCCGTATCGTGCCGACGCGCCCCTGAGAGGACCAGTCGAGGTCGAGGTACCACTCACAGGCGCAGGACCCGGTCCCTGCCGTGACCCGCAGCACCTCCGGGTCCTGCACGGAGACCCGGTACGGGAACCGCCGCGCCGGCACGGTCACGTCCCCCCTGCTCCCGGGCATCGCCCGGGCGACGGGATCCTGCGCGTCGAGACTCACCTCGAACGACCTGGGCGTGATGCCCCCGCCGCAGCCCGGGGACGTGTCGTAGACGTAGACCCCACCGGCCGGCGGCGCGGCGCGGCGCACGACGCGCACGTGCAGGGCCTCCAGTACGACGGCAGAGGAGGTACGCCCCTGCACCGCCACCTGCACGATCGTCTCCCGGCCGTGCACCGCGTCCTGGGCGTTCGCCCACGCCTCGGCGTCCTCGGCGGACGGTGGCGGCGGGACCTGCGCCGGAGGCTTGCCGATGATGTAGTCGTGGCCGCAGTCGTCCTCCCACACATGGGAGTTCACCGTCCAGGTGAACGGTGCGGCCGGGGCGGACGGCCGTACCGTGGCTCCGGTGGGCGACGCCGACGGACGGTGCCGCGGCAGTGCCCCGCCGCCGGACGAACTCCGGTCCGAGAACGCGGGGATCGCCGAGAACGCCGACAGCCCCGCGGCGGTCAGCCCGAACACGGCGCCCAGAACCACGCACACCACGACCGAGCGCCTTCGCCACAGGACACGAGAAGGCCGCACCCCGGTCCTCCCGGACGTCACTTCCGGCGCTACCGGAGCGGGTCGCACGGGCAACTCGTCCGGCAGAGACCGTGCGAGGGAAGCGGCCACGCCCCGGGTCGCGCCCGGGCGGGACCGCCGACGCTGCGCGCCGGCCAGGATCCACCGCCGGTGCAACTCCACACGCTCCCGGTCCGAGGCCCCGCACAGCGCAGCGAAACGTTCCACCACGGCGAACTCCCGTGGCACCGCGTCCCCCGCGCAATAGCGGTACAGCGTGGAGACGTTCATGTTCAGGCACCGGGCGAGATCCGCGTAACTGCGATCCGTACGGTCCTTCAGGACCGTCAGCAGCTCCGCGAACCCCGTCACCTCGTCGTCAGCTGCCGCCACGACCCGTGCCCACCTCCGCTCGTACAAGGCCGCCCCATTCCGGAACGGCATCCCAGGCACCCCATATCTCTGCACGTCAACAGCCCTGAGACGGTTCCACTGTTGCGGATCGGACGTCGACGGTTGTCATACGCCGCCGCAGCCGCCGATGCTCTTGGTGTCGCCCCGAGCAGTACGGCCCCATCGGCCGGCAGGTTCACCACAGCGGCATCCACGGCACTCACGTCCCCGGGGACACCCATGCCCGAGCGCACCCACGACGGCGCGTCCGGCAGGCCCGTGTGACGACGTACACCGACCCGGAACGAGGAACACACATGCACGGCAACACCATCGGACGCCGCCGCGTCCGCCGTATCGCAGCCATCACCGCCGGTCTCGCCCTGGGCCTCGGACTCGGCGCGGCAGCCCAGGCCTCCGCCGCCGGGCAGACCGTCACCGGCAAGCCCGCCCACACGGCTTCGTCCACCACGCTCTCCGCCTCGGACGGGACGGTGCTGACCGGCCACCAGATGGCCAGGGTGCTGAAGTCCCTGCTCCCCAAGGGTGGGAAGATCAGCGATGAGTTCAACCAGGACGGCTACGCCCAGCTGGTCTGGGACGACGGCCGCGGCAAGAGCCTGATCGGCGTGAACGCCCAGCTCGACATGGGCGACGTCGCCGCCGGGCACATGCACTGCGAGGGCCAGTACCTCGAGTGCCAGGCGCTGACCCTGGCCGACGGCACCCTGGTCATGCGCGCCAAGCGGGCATCCGAGAAGGGCGGCTCCGCCGTGGTCTGGCTGGTCGACACCCTCCACCCCGACGGCCGCCGGGTCGTCATCCAGGAGGTCAACGCCGCCGCCGAAAGCGGCCCCGTCACCCGGCCGGAGCCCCCGCTCACCCTCGACCGGCTCCAGTCCATCGCCCTCAACCCTCGCTGGGCGGGCTGAGCCGAAAACGATGAACCGGGCTGCCCGGTCCGGGGGTTGGGGTCCCCGGACCGGGCGGAAGAGAAAGGGTCAGAGACCGTCCCGAGGCAGAGGTGTCAGGAGCGGCCCGGCCAGCTGTAGTCGTAGGACAGGGAGAACGTGCGAGAGATCCATTCTCCGGTGGGCTCCCCCGCAACCGGCCCTGCCGTTGCCTCCGACCGCACTGCGGCGAGTTCCGAAGAGTGGTCGGTGGCGGTGATCAGGAGACCGTCCCGCAAAGTGAGTTCGTGGACGTCGCGGTACATCCAGGCCGGCCAGAACCCCATGTTCAGGTACGGGGAGTCGGCGACGTCACCACTCCCGATGAGCAGACGTCCGGTGAAAGACATCGGAAGATCCAGTCGACGGTAGCGCCATCCCAGGGACTCCGCCTCCTGTTGTGGACGAACACCGCACAGCGGGACCGGTTCATGCTCCGAGCCGAGTTCGAGATCCCGCAACGTCAGTTGCTGCCCGGTAGTGGTGTACCGGCAGATGTGCCCGCGGTAGCAGGCAGTACCACCCGGCCCCGCCTCGAGACCGTGCCCAGCCGGGTCGAAGAGGCCACCACCGTCGACCGCGGTCAACGCGAACCAACGTCCCTCGAAGAGCACCTCGTCAGGTATCTGCGCTGTCACGGCGCCACACACTAGAGCACCGCCGCCCGACCGCACTCAACTCCACCTAGTGTTCCGAGTCGGGAATTCCATTCAGATATATAGGCTTGCCCTATGGCACGGATGGGGCGGCCGAAGGCCGAGTTGACGCTGTCGGACGAGGAACGAGCCGCGCTCGAGGGGTGGGTGCGGCGT